>NZ_MUOA01000113.1:0-12857 GCF_002001065.1 Pseudomonas sp. A25(2017)
ACAACCGAAGCATTAGTGGCACTGGCCCGCAAGCTTGCCCGAGTGGTATTCGCCCTGCTGAAGAACCAGAGCGAATACTTACCGAAAGGCATTTAAGGGGTAGCCCCGTACCATAGAATCTCCCACAGTGGGGTTGCGGGTGTTCACAGCATCTGCACACAACACAAAAACCTGTGGGAGCGAGCCTGCTCGCGATGAAGTCGGCACATCCAACATCATTACAACTGAACCACCGCATTCGCGAGCAAGCTCGCTCCCACAGTGGGTTTGCGGGTGTTCACAGCATCTGCACACAACACAAAAACCTGTGGGAGCGAGCTTGCTCGCGATGACGTCGGCAAATCCAACATCATCGTTGACTGGAACACCGCATTCGCGAGCAAGCTTTGCTCCCACAGATCTAATGGGTGTACGACCGGGAGAGCCAGGTCGGCTGTTAGGCCGCCTCGCGGTGGACGTTGATCTCGGCGCCCCGTTAACCACGCTGGCTGAACGCAGGTATTGCGCAGTGGGCAACCCGGCATGGATGCCGGGTTAGCCGCGCTGGGCCATGGATGGCCCTTCGCGGCGGCCCACGGAGCAATGCCTTCGTTCAGGCATGCCGAGCCTAGGCGAGGCACCGAGTGGTGGGGCATAAAGCGTTTTGCTTACTTTTGACTGGGCCGGCTTCCGGGCTTCTCAAAAGTGAGCCGCTGTAAGAGCGGAACCATAAGTAGCCGTTACCGAAGAAATGGATATACACCCAAACCCAAGCCCAAAAAAAACGGCGCTTCCCATTTCTGAAGAAGCACCGTTTTCTCTAAGTGAACAGCATTACAGCCAGGTTTACCCAAACATCAAGCCATTAGAAACGTTTGATATCCGCCTGACTCTCCAACTGCTTGCGATACGCCGCGAAGTCCTGCTGACCAACACGGGACGCCAGGTAGCGGCGATACTCCGCCTTCTCTTCGTCAGTCGGTGCCGCCGCTTCGTTCACGCCGTTCAGACGCACGACCACCAGGCTGCCGTCAGGCAAGGTCACGCTGCTGAACGTCGGCTTGTCCTTGGACTCAGGCTTAGGCATACGGAACAGTGCTTGCAGCACCGCCGGGTCGATGCCTTCCTGGTTGCGGGTGGCCGCCTGGATGGCTTTCCAGCCTTGGCCGTCGACCGGCTTGTCCAGTGCAGTCTTGCCGTCACCCAGGCTGGCGATCAACTCGTCGGCGCGGGTCTTGGCCGCTGCGCTGGCGTGTTCCTTGGCCAGTTGAGCACGAATGGGGCCCGCCACTTTTTCCAGCGGCAATTGCTCAGGCTTGCGGTGTTCCTTGGCACGCAGCACCACGACGGTTTCCGGGTCCAGCTCGATGGCGGTGCTGTTGGCACCCTCCTCCAGCACTTCCGGGCTGAACGCAGCGGTAACCACAGCACGATTGGCCGCAATCCCTTCGCCGCCTTCACGACCGAACGGGGCCGAGGTGTGGACGGTCAGCTTCAAGTCCTGGGCAGGTTGCGCCAGGTCGGACGCTTCGAACGAGGCATCCTCCAGTTGCTTGGTCGCCTCAACGAAACGCTGCTCCACCTGCTGGGTCTTCAGCTCGCGGACCAGTTTGTCCTTCAGGCTGGCAAACGTAGGCACTTCAGGCGCTTCGACACCCAGCAGCTTGATCAGGTGCAAACCGAAATCGGTGCGTACCGGTGCCGAGACCTGGTCCTTGTTCAAGGCGTACAAGGCCTTTTCGAACTCCGGATCGTAGACGCCTGGACCGGCATAGCCCAGATCGCCGCCGTTGTTCGCCGAACCCGGATCCTGGGAAAACTCCTTCGCCAAGGCTTCAAACGACTCGCCTTTGGCCAAGCGAGCCTGGATTTCTTCGATCTTCGCCTTGGCCTGGGCTTCGGTCACCTTGTCGTTCACTTCGATCAGGATGTGCGCAGCCCGACGCTGTTCGGACAGGTTGGCGATTTCTTTCTGGTAGGCCGCTTGCAGGTCTTCGTCCTTGACGCTGACCTGATCGAAGAAAGAAGCTTTCTTCAGCTCGAGGTAATCGATGACCACCTGGTCAGGCGTCATGAACTCCTTGGCGTGCTGGTCATAGTAGGCCTTGACCTCGTCTTCGGTCAGCTTGACGGAGGCCGGGTCGGCCTTGATGTTCAAGGTGGCGAAATCACGCGTCTGTTTTTCCAGGCGGGCAAATGCCAGCACTTGGGCATCGGTGACAAAACCGCTGCCTGCCAGGCCGGCGCGCAACTGACCAATCAGCATTTCCTGAGCCAGCATCTGGCGGAACTGCATACGGCTGTAACCCAGCTGGCGGATCACCTGATCGAAACGCTCGGCGCTGAATTTGCCATCGACCTGGAACTCAGGCGTTTGCAGGATCACTTGATCGAGCGCCGCTTCGGAGAAAGCGAACTTCGCATCGTGTGCGCCTTGCAGCAGCAGCTTGCGGTCGATCAGGCCCTTGAGCGCTGAATCGCGCAGCATTTTTTCGTCCAGCAGGGAGGCGTCAAAATCCTTGCCCAGCTGTTGCATAAGCTGACGGCGTTGCATGTCGACGGCTTGGCTAAGCTCGTTCTGGCTGATGTTTTCGCCGTTGACTTTGGCCGCCTCGTTGCTATTGGTGGTGGCTTGAAAAATGGCATCGAAACCGGTCAGCGCCATCAATGCGACGATGACCCCGATGATGGTCTTGGCAATCCAGCCTTGTGAATTGTCCCTGATATTCTGCAGCATGCGTCCCCCAGAAACGGTTGAACTTCAAATTTAGGCAACCGTGGAGCGTGGGTAGAATCCGGATAGAAGAAAGGCGCATCCGAGGATGCGCCTTCTCGTAACTGGCGGAGCGGACCGGGCTCGAACCTGCAAGCCCTGGCGTGCCAGACCGGTTGCAACCGGCCGTATTACCGCTCCGCTGCCAAGCCAGGCATGACCCCGACCCGGATAAACTCAACGAAACCTTAGTTAACGGCTTCTTTCAGTGCTTTACCAGCTTTGAAGCCTGGCTTTTTGGCAGCAGCGATTTCCAGCGTCTTACCGGTCTGCGGGTTACGACCGATACGAGCAGGACGATCGGTCACGGAGAAGGTACCGAAACCGACCAGAACAACGGAGTCACCAGCCTTCAGAGCGCCAGTGACGGATTCGATTACAGCGTCCAGCGCACGGCCAGCAGCAGCTTTCGGGATATCAGCGGATGCAGCGATAGCATCAATCAGTTCCGACTTGTTCACTCTAAGTCCCCTTATATCTATTTGAGATGATTCTAAGTTTTTTTGGTGAAAGCAAAAACGAGTGCTGAATGGCCTGCAGACACTTAAGAGCCGCTTTATAACAAGGGCTCTAAAAAACTGTCAAGGAAGCCCCCCAGGCAAATGCGTATTAATGCGTGCTAATTCTTTCCTTAGAGTCAGACTCTCGCTTTTCTTCCTTCGCGACAATCTCCGGAGCCACATCCGGCAAGGGCTCCGGCGCGTATTGCAGCGCAATTTGCAGGACCTCGTCAATCCATTTAACGGGTTTGATCTGAAGATCTTGCTTGATGTTGTCAGGAATTTCCTTCAGGTCGCGGACATTCTCTTCGGGAATGATCACGATCTTGATCCCGCCCCGGTGTGCCGCCAGCAGTTTTTCCTTCAGGCCGCCAATCGCCAGGACCTGGCCGCGCAGCGTGATTTCACCTGTCATGGCGACATCGGCGCGCACCGGAATACCGGTCAATGCCGAGACCAGGGCCGTGCACATGCCTACGCCAGCGCTCGGGCCGTCCTTGGGTGTGGCCCCTTCGGGCATGTGGATATGCGTGTCGCGCTTCTCATGGAAGTCCAGGGGAATGCCCAGGCTGCGGGCGCGGCTGCGAACCACCGTCAGCGCTGCGGTGATCGATTCGACCATCACATCACCCAGGGAGCCGGTCTTGATCAATTGACCCTTGCCCGGTACCACGGCCGCTTCGATGGTCAGCAGCTCACCACCGACCTGGGTCCAGGCCAGGCCAGTCACCTGGCCGATCTGGTCCTGTTGCTCGGCGAGGCCATAACGGAACTTGCGCACGCCCAGGAAATGCTCCAGCAGGTCCGCAGTGACCTTGACCGCGAAGCGTTTTTCCAGCGCATGTTCCTTGACCGCCTTGCGGCAGACCTTGGCAATCTGCCGTTCCAGGCCACGCACACCGGCTTCGCGGGTGTAGTAGCGAATGATGTCGCGAATCGCTTCCTCGTCGAATTCCAGCTCGCCTTTTTTCAGGCCGTTGGCCTGGATCTGCTTGGGCGAAAGGTATTTCACCGCGATGTTGATCTTCTCGTCCTCGGTGTAGCCCGGCAGACGAATCACCTCCATCCGGTCCAGCAACGCTGGCGGAATATTCATGGAGTTGGAGGTGCAGAGGAACATCACATCCGACAGGTCGTAATCGACCTCCAGGTAGTGATCGTTGAAGTTGTGATTCTGCTCAGGATCGAGGACTTCGAGCAACGCAGAAGCGGGATCGCCACGCATGTCGCTACCCATCTTGTCGATTTCGTCCAAAAGAAACAGCGGATTGCGCACGCCGACCTTGGTCATCTTTTGAATCAATCTTCCCGGCATCGAACCGATGTAGGTACGACGATGACCACGAATTTCCGCCTCGTCGCGCACGCCGCCAAGGGCCATGCGTACGAATTTGCGGTTGGTGGCGTGGGCAATCGACTCCGCCAGGGAGGTTTTACCGACCCCTGGAGGACCGACCAGGCACAGGACCGGACCACGAATCTTTTTCACGCGCTTCTGCACGGCGAGGTATTCAAGGATGCGTTCCTTGACCTCTTCCAGGCCGTAATGGTCGGCGTCGAGGATGTCCTCGGCGCGCGCCAGGTCCAGGCGCACCTTGCTCTGGGCTTTCCATGGCACCTGGACCAGCCAGTCGATGTAGGAGCGCACCACGGTGGCCTCGGCAGACATCGGCGACATTTGCTTGAGCTTGTTCAGCTCGGCCTGGGCCTTGGCCAGTGCATCCTTGGGTAAGCCGGCGGCATCAATGCGCTTTTTCAGCTCTTCGATTTCGTTGTGGCCTTCATCGCCATCGCCCAGTTCTTTCTGAATGGCCTTCATCTGCTCATTCAGGTAGTACTCGCGCTGGCTGCGCTCCATTTGTTTCTTGACGCGACCGCGAATGCGTTTCTCGACCTGCAACAGATCGATTTCGCCGTCGAGCAATGCCAGCACATGTTCGACACGGGCCGACAGATCAATAATCTCGAGAATTTCCTGCTTCTGCTCGATCTTGAGGGCCATGTGGGCCGCCATCGTATCGACCAGCCGTCCCGGCTCGTCGATGCTGTTAAGCGACGACAGGACCTCTGCAGGCACCTTCTTGCCCAGTTGCACGTATTGTTCGAACTGCGACAGCAGACTGCGGACAAACACTTCCGACTCACGCTCGGGCGCATCGACTTCTTCGATCAGCGACACCTCGGCCCGGCAATGGCCGTCCACTTCGCTGAAACGCTCGACAGTACCGCGCTGCTCGCCTTCGACCAGGACCTTGACGGTGCCGTCGGGCAACTTGAGCAATTGCAGAACCGTTGCAATCGTCCCTACGCGATACAGTGCGTCTTCGCCGGGATCATCGTCGGCTGGATTTCTCTGGGCCAGCAGAAGAATCTGCTTGTCACCCGTCATCGCAGCCTCAAGGGCTTCGATGGACTTCTCGCGCCCCACGAACAGCGGGATAACCATGTGCGGATACACCACGACATCGCGCAATGGCAGGAGAGGCAATTCGATGGTTGTCTTCATGATTTCGCCTCTACGGCGGCCCTAGGGCCGGAAACAGATGGAAGTAAGCTTGAAACCAAGATGGGGGCAGCCTTGAAAAAAAACAAGCGCTAAGACACGTCTAAAACGCGCTAAAAGCAAAGGGGCCCGAAGGCCCCTTCTTTATTCCGGCAGCGGGACGCTTAAGCGTCCGGTGCGGCCTTGGCAGCCGGCTCACTGTTTTCATAGATATACAGTGGCTTGGACTTGCCTTCTATAACGCTTTCATCGATCACGACTTTACTCACCTCGGATTGCGAGGGGATTTCATACATCGTGTCGAGCAATACGCCTTCAAGAATCGAGCGCAATCCACGGGCACCGGTCTTACGCTCCAGGGCACGTTTGGCGACCGATTTCAGCGCGTCGGAACGGAACTCCAGGTCTACACCTTCCATTTCGAACAGCTTGGCATACTGCTTGGTCAGGGCGTTTTTCGGCTCGGTCAGAATCTGCATCAACGCTGCTTCATCCAACTCGTCCAGCGTTGCCAGGACAGGCAGACGACCGACGAATTCCGGGATCAGACCGAACTTGACCAAATCGTCAGGCTCGACTTCACGCAGGGACTCACCGACTTTCTTGCCTTCTTCCTTGCTGCGCACTTCGGCGTTGAAACCGATGCCACCGCGGGTGGAACGGTTTTGAATAACCTTTTCCAGGCCGGAGAACGCACCACCGCAGATGAACAGAATGTTACGGGTGTCGACTTGCAGGAATTCCTGCTGCGGATGCTTGCGACCACCTTGGGGTGGAACGGAAGCGACCGTACCTTCGATCAACTTGAGCAAGGCCTGCTGCACGCCCTCACCGGAAACATCCCGGGTGATGGACGGGTTGTCGGACTTGCGGGAAATCTTGTCGATTTCGTCGATGTAGACAATGCCCATCTGGGCCTTTTCCACATCGTAGTCGCACTTCTGCAACAACTTCTGAATGATGTTCTCGACGTCTTCACCTACATAACCCGCCTCGGTGAGGGTGGTTGCGTCGGCGATGGTGAACGGAACGTTCAGCAAGCGGGCCAGGGTTTCGGCAAGCAAGGTCTTACCCGAGCCTGTCGGGCCGATCAGCAGGATGTTGCTCTTGCCGAGTTCGACGTCGTCATTCTTCTTGTCACGCTGGTTCAGGCGCTTGTAGTGGTTGTACACCGCTACGGCCAGTACCTTTTTCGCACGTTCCTGACCAATCACATACTGATCAAGGATGCCGCTGATTTCTTTAGGCGAAGGCAATTTATGCGCGCTGCTCTCGGCCTGGGCTTCCTGCACCTCCTCGCGGATGATGTCATTGCACAGGTCGACGCACTCGTCGCAAATGAAGACCGAGGGGCCGGCAATCAATTTGCGCACTTCATGCTGGCTTTTGCCACAGAAGGAGCAATAAAGCAGTTTGCCGTTGTCCTCGCCGTTGCGGGTGTCAGTCATTCGATCGATCCAAATCCGATAGGCTTGCAACACAAGATGAAGGCAATTGCGGGCTTTTTCAAGCCCGCAGGTGATCGGACCAGCCGATCAACCTCATTTTGAGCTGCTTATTTTAAGCGGGGCGCTGGCTGATCACTTCATCGATCAGGCCATATTCACGTGCGGCTTCAGCGCTCATGAAGTTGTCGCGGTTGGTATCGCGCTCGATTTCTTCAAGCGTGCGCCCGCTGTGCTTGGCCATCAAGGTGTTGAGGCGCTCGCGGATGAAGAGGATTTCCTTGGCATGGATTTCGATATCCGATGCCTGGCCCTGGAAACCGCCCAGTGGCTGGTGAATCATCACGCGCGAGTTCGGCAGGCAGTAACGCTTGCCATGGGCACCAGCAGTCAGCAAAAACGCACCCATGCTGCACGCCTGACCGATACAGGTCGTCGAAACGTTAGGCTTGATGAACTGCATGGTGTCGTAGATCGACATGCCCGCCGTCACCGAACCGCCAGGGGAGTTGATATAGAGATGGATATCCTTGTCCGGGTTTTCGGCTTCAAGGAACAACAGTTGCGCACAGATCAGGTTGGCCATGTAGTCCTCTACCGGGCCCACCAGAAAGATGACGCGCTCCTTGAGCAGACGCGAGTAGATGTCATAGGCACGTTCGCCGCGGGCGGACTGCTCGATAACCATCGGGACCAGGCCGCCTGCGGCCTGGATGTCAGAGCTATGCTGATAAAAAGAATTGCGGGACATGTCTCGCAGTCACTCCCAAATAGTTATGTCTTGAATACGCATAAGCCAGCACGAAGGCTGGCTTATGGGTGTGTATTTCTTACCGCAGAACCATCAATCGGCTTGTGGAGCTTCCACCGGCTTGACCGCTTCTTCGTAAGAGACCGCTTTATCGGTCACGCTAGCTTTCTGCAGAACAGTATCCACAACTTGTTCTTCCAGCACAACCGAACGGACTTCGTTCAGTTGCTGGTCGTTCTTGTAGTACCAGGACACGACTTGCTCAGGCTCTTGATAGGCCGAGGCCATTTCCTGGATCAGCTCGCGAACGCGGGCTTCGTCAGGCTTGAGCTCGAACTGCTTGACCACTTCGGCGACGATCAGGCCCAGCACGACGCGGCGCTTGGCTTGCTCTTCGAACAGCTCTGCCGGCAGTTGGTCCGGCTTGATGTTGCCGCCGAACTGCTGAACAGCCTGCACGCGCAGACGGTCAACTTCGTTGGACAGCAGGGCCTTTGGCACTTCGATCGGGTTGGAGGCCAGCAGACCGTCCATGACCTGGTTCTTGACCTTGGACTTGATAGCCTGGCGCAGTTCACGCTCCATGTTCTTGCGAACTTCGGTGCGGAAACCTTCCAGACCGGTTTCCTTGATGCCGAACTGGGCGAAGAACTCTTCGTTCAGCTCAGGCAGTTTCGGCTCGGAAACGGTGTTGACGGTCACGGTGAACTCGGCGGCTTTGCCAGCCAGGTCCAGGTTCTGGTAATCCTCAGGGAAGGTCACGTTCAGAACGCGCTCTTCACCGGCCTTGGCGCCAACCAGGCCGTCTTCGAAGCCAGGGATCATGCGACCGGAGCCCAGCACCAGCTGGGTAGCCTTGGCGGAACCGCCCGCGAACACTTCACCGTCGACCTTGCCGACGAAATCGATGTTCAGTTGATCTTCGTTCTGAGCAGCACGCTCAGTCACTTCGAAACGGGTGTTCTGCTTGCGCAGGATGTCCAGCATCTTGTCCAGGTCGGCATCCGACACGTCAGCGCTCAGGCGCTCGACGGCGATGGATTCGAAACCGGCAACCTTGAACTCAGGGAACACTTCGAAAATAGCGACGAATTCCAGGTCCTTGCCTTTTTCCAGCACTTTAGGCTCGACGGACGGAGCGCCGGCCGGGTTCAGCTTCTGCTCGACGACCGCTTCGTAGAACGAAGACTGGATCACGTCGCCCACGGCTTCCTGACGCGCATCAGCTTCGTAACGCTGACGGATCACGCTCATTGGCACTTTGCCTGGGCGGAAACCTGGGATTTTGGCCTTTTGGGCAGTCTGCTGCAGACGCTTGTTGACCTGAGTCTCGATGCGCTCAGCCGGCACGGTGATGCTCATGCGGCGCTCAAGAGCAGAAGTATTTTCAACAGAAACTTGCATGGATATTCCTCGTTGCACAGACGTTGGCCGGGCGTTTCCGACCCCAGAATCAAGGGCATGCATTCTAGTAGGTCAAACTCAAGAAGTCACCCTACTGAAAACGCGCTGGAAACAGGCGCCGGATTTAGGACGGGACAAACGGTCATGCCCCACCCGGATTGCAAATACAGTCGATTCAGCCCAAGGCTCTGCGCCAACGCTTCTATATATAGAAGCGGCTGGCCCGGCCGCGCAGCGCCCAGCCCCACAAGGAGACCGACGGACATGCCGCGCATCATCACGAAACACATTCGCGAGGACCCGACCGCAGCGCGCACCCAAAAAAAACAGCGCCAATGCCAAACACAGAACCACCGAAAACAAAAACGGCGCAGCCCTTTTCAGGTACTGCGCCGTTTTCTGCTATTTAAATAGCGACTTGTATGGTGCGGACGGAGAGACTCGAACTCTCACACCTTGCGGCGCTGGAACCTAAATCCAGTGTGTCTACCAATTCCACCACATCCGCGTATCAAGCTTTTAAAGCAAAGGCGCCAGATTGTTAGATCTGGCGCCTCTCTAGAATATGGGGTGGACGATGGGGATCGAACCCACGACAACGGGAGTCACAATCCCGTGCTCTACCAACTGAGCTACGCCCACCATATTGCCTTGTTGCCTTACTTGTGCCAAAGCTGCCTAATTGGCGCACCCGGCAGGACTCGAACCTGCGACCATCCGCTTAGAAGGCGGATGCTCTATCCAGCTGAGCTACGGGCGCCTTTTTAATCTGTATTCTTGGACGATTACAAACTAAGTGCTTTCAGTTTTGCCGAGTTGAAACAACCAACTCCGCTCCACCTTCTTAACCAGTGCTAGGCTGTGCCCGACAAGTGCGACGAATGTTATAGACGGCCCGATAGGTCGTCAACTCTTTTTTAAAAAAAATTCATTTAATTAAAGGGGTTAGGGGAATTTGCAGACCAAGCGCCTTTGCCCTCACGCCCCGGCATGCGAGAATGCGTTCTCTTTTTTTCCCCTCTCGATGGTTAACCACGCGCAATGACTGCACAACTTATCGACGGCAAATCGATCGCCGCCAGCCTGCGCCAGCAGATCGCCCAACGAGTCACCGAGCGCCGCGAGCAAGGCCTGCGTACGCCCGGCCTTGCGGTGATCCTGGTCGGCAGCGATCCTGCCTCTCAGGTTTATGTCTCGCACAAGCGTAAAGACTGTGAAGAGGTCGGCTTCCTTTCCCAGGCCTACGACCTGCCTTCCGAAACCACCCAGCAAGCGTTGGCCGATCTGATCGATCGTCTGAACGATGACCCGAACATCGATGGCGTTCTGCTCCAGCTGCCGCTGCCTGAACACCTCGACGCCTCCAAGCTGTTGGAGCGTATCCGCCCGGACAAAGACGTCGATGGCTTCC
Source organism: Pseudomonas sp. A25(2017) (assembly GCF_002001065.1). Taxonomy (NCBI): domain Bacteria; kingdom Pseudomonadati; phylum Pseudomonadota; class Gammaproteobacteria; order Pseudomonadales; family Pseudomonadaceae; genus Pseudomonas; species Pseudomonas sp. A25(2017). The sequence goes on from NZ_MUOA01000113.1 coordinate 10,767, forward strand.
ATCCTTATAACGTCGGTCGCCTGGCCCAACGCATCCCGCTGCTTCGTCCCTGCACCCCTAAAGGCATCATGACCCTGCTGGAAAGCACTGGCGTGGACCTGTATGGCCTCGACGCCGTAGTGGTGGGTGCGTCCAACATCGTTGGCCGTCCAATGGCCATGGAGCTGCTGCTGGCCGGCTGCACCGTGACCGTGACCCATCGCTTCACCAAGGACCTGGCCGGCCATGTCGGCCGTGCCGACCTGGTGGTGGTGGCCGCCGGCAAACCCGGCCTGGTACGGGGCGAGTGGATCAAGGAAGGCGCCATCGTCATCGACGTAGGCATCAATCGCCAGGAAGATGGCAAGCTGGTGGGCGACGTGGTCTACGAGACCGCCCTGCCCCGCGCTGGCTGGATCACGCCGGTACCCGGCGGCGTAGGCCCGATGACCCGCGCCTGCTTGCTGGAAAACACCTTGTACGCGGCCGAGACGCTGCATAGCTGACACACCGCTTCAATCCAGCCATAAACCCTGTGGGAGCGAGCCTGCTCGCGATAGCTTGGGGTCAGCCAACATCAATGCTGGCTGAAACACCGCTATCGCGAGCAGGCTCGCTCCCACAAGAGTTTTTGTCGCCTGATCCTTATCGGCAGGCGTTGGCCTATGCCGCGACTCCCTGGATCGCGCAAATTACGAACTTTTTCAGATTCGGTCCGCCAAAATCCCCCTTCATTAAACTTTATTTACTCACAACCCTCGGCGGTACAGGCATATAGCGCTGCTGTCGCCCATACTCCTAAAATGCGACGTTTTTTTAAAAGTCGTTGCTCAACGGCACCTTCAACTCTATCGAGTCTACTCGCGTGAAAATCCGTCTTTCCATCATCAGCCTATTCATCGCTTTCACAGGCAGCTTTATCACGCAAAATGTCGTTGCACAGGAAACCATCGCGGCCCCTCGGGACACGACCAAGCTGCAAGTCGCCTCGGGCAGCGCGATGTTGTTGGACCTGCAAACGGACAAAGTCGTTTATTCGAGCAACCCGGACGTGGTGGTGCCCATCGCGTCGGTAACCAAGTTGATGACCGGCCTGATCGTGCTGGATGCCAAACAGAACCTGGATGAATACATTTCCATCACCATCGCCAACACCCCTGAGATGAAGGGCGTGTTTTCCCGGGTCAAGCTCAACAGCGAACTGTCGCGCAGAGACGTGCTGCTGATCGCCCTGATGTCTTCGGAAAACCGTGCCGCCGCCAGCCTCGCCCACCACTATCCGGGCGGCTACGCGGCGTTCATTGCCGCCATGAACGCCAAGGCGAAGGCGCTGGGCATGACCAGCACCCATTACGTCGAGCCAACGGGCCTGTCGATCCACAACGTCTCGACCGCCAGGGACCTGACCAAGCTGCTGATCGCTGCTCGCAAGTATCCGCTGCTGAGCGAACTGAGCACCACCAAGGAAAAGACCGTTACCTTCCGCAAGCCGGCGTACAGCCTGGGCTTTCGCAACACTGACCACTTGGTCCACAAGGCCAACTGGGATATCCAGTTGACCAAGACCGGCTTCACCAACCAGGCTGGCCACTGCCTGGTGCTGGTGACGAAGATGGGCAATCGCCCGATGGCACTGGTGATTCTCGATGCGTTCGGCAAATACACGCACTTCGCCGATGCCAGTCGGATTCGTAGCTGGGTGGAAACCGGAAAAAGCGCCGCAGTGCCGTCAGTGGCCCTGCAATACAAGGCTGCCAAGAATCTCAAGAGCCGCCAGAGTGGTGTGGTGGAGGCTTCCAAGTAATCCGCGAACCCTAAAAGCCCTGACCCGTTGTAATGCTGTTCACTTAGAAAAAGCGACGCTTCTTTCAGAAATGGGGAAGTGTCGTTTTTTTTGGTTTTTTGCGGTACTTGTTTTGGTGTGTATATCCGTTGCTGCGGTAACGGCGGCTTAGGGTTCCGCTCTTACGGCGGGTCACTTTTGGAAAGAGCGCCAAAAGTAACCAAAAGCGCTCTGCCCCACCACTCGGTGCCTCGCCTAGGCTCGGCATGCCTGAACGAAGGCATTGCTCCGCGGGCCGCCGCGAAGGGCCATCCATGGCCCAGCGCGGC
>NZ_MUOA01000115.1:0-12132 GCF_002001065.1 Pseudomonas sp. A25(2017)
CTCCAGGGGGGGCGGTTCCCGTCAACGGTAGACGAGGGGCAACCGGGGCGCCATTTTTCGGGTGTGTTGTGTTGGAGGGTTTGGGGCTGCTGCGCAGCCCAGCGGGAGCAAGCTCCCTCGCCACGGTTTTGTTGAGCATTGTTGAAGGGGGGGCAGCTTCATTCAGCGAGTCGTTCAGTCAGTGCTTCAAGGCATCACATTGAGCGCGCAGGTCGCTGTTGGAGATCGAGCCGCAGCTGCCATTGCCGGTCTTGGCTTCACAGAGATAGCGCTGGTCACTGTCGGTGATGCCGCCGCAACTGCCGTTGCCGGTCTCGGCCTCGCAGGCGTAACGCAGGTTGCTGTTGGAGATCGAACCGCAGCTACCGTTGCCGGTCTTGGCATCGCAGTAATAACGTTGGTCACTGTCGCGGATGCTGCCGCAACTGCCGTTGCCGGTCTCGGCCTCGCAGGCGTAACGCAGGTCGCTGTTGGAGATCGAGCCGCAGCTGCCATTGCCGTTCTTGGCATCACAGTAATAACGCTGGTCGCTGTCGGTTATGCTGCCGCAGCTAGCAAAGGCATAACCGCTAAGCATCCACAGCACCACAAAAACAACTCTCATCACTCTCTTCCCTGATTGGCCGGAACGAACCGGCGTTGCTTTGCCCAACTGGGCCCGCGCAGTTTAGAGCGCAGGCTGGGTGGGTGGAAGAGTCTAATGAGACGACTCTCACACTGTCTCAGTGCCTGCGCTTGAGCATCGGCAGTGGATCGCGGCGCTAGATGATTTTTTGGGGCTGCTACGCGGCCCAGCGGGGCGGTGCGACGTTTCGCTAAATCCCCTCGCCACACTGGGTGGTTTGCTTGGGCGGGGTGATGTGGCTGAGGAACAGCTAAGATGGCGCAGGTAAAAATCATAGGGGAAGGCAGGCGTGATGGCAGCTCGTTTTGATCCGTTGGTTCATATCGATTGGAAAACTCCCGGCGGCGAGTTGCTGGCTCTGCTGCAGCATTACTACCCCGACATCGGTGTGTTTGCCGGCCCGGGGTTCGAGGCGCTGTTGGATGAGCTGTCCAACGAGATGCCCGAGGTCTGTTTCGAGGCGCTGGCGCCGGTGTTGGCGGCTCAGGGTTATGACTTGTGGAACCTGGATGCCGGTGGCGACGATTATCGGCCGGTGATTGTCCAGGCCGATCAGCGCGAGGCGTTTGCCCAGCACTGGCAGGGCCAGCGCGGCGAGCCGAGGTTCACGGCGAGTTTACTCGCGCCGCCGGAGCCTGCCGTCGAACGCAAACCGACCAAACCCAAGCGCAGCAAGGTGAAGTGGCTGCAGGAAGTCCATGACTACCCCGGCGCCACTTATGTGCATGAATACAACTACCGCAACGGTTGGGCTGCCATCACCGAGCAGGACGATGACCAGTGGTTGTGCTTTCTGATCGATTACAACCAGTGGCCGCCCACCGAGCAGGACATGCTCGAACAGCGGACCGATGGCGTGGACGCCGCGGACTTGCAGCTCATCGATGCCGATGCCCAGCGCAGCCTGTGGAAACGTCGGGTGATGCGCGGCGATTACAGTGCGGATGACCGTTATCAATACGAGATTCGGCAAGGCGATGAGATCGCGGCGTTCGGGCCTGCCGGGGTGCAATGGCCGGATTTTGAACAGCCCTGCGTGGTGGTGGGCTCAGAGATATTCGAACGCCAGCGCATTTACGAACCCGAGCATGTGACGCGGATCTGGCGGATCACGGCGGACAGCAGCAAGGTGATTTTCGAGTACGCGGATGAACTGACGATCCTGCCCGCAGGCCCAGGTCGTTTGCTGTTCATGCAGCACAACGGCACTAAGTGCTGGGTCTGGAATCAAGACCCGCCGCACCAGGCCATCGTCGCCAAACGGATGCCCGCTGAGGCCTATAAGCTGCGGACGTCAACCGCTTACCTGGGGGGTGACGAGGTTTTGCTGTTCAGCGAAGGTGCGCGGCAGAACGTCGAGCATTCGGGTTATCAGGAGACGGTGTTGTTGGCGTGGCGTTTCAACTTCATGACCGGCACTGCGACGAAGGCGACATTGGATGGTTTTGGCAGTGAGCTGCGCCAGGACACGCGGCTGCTTGTCACGCAGCCCAAGCAGGTCATTACGTTGCGCACGTTTCATGGGCAGCTTCATGTTTCCCGAGGGCATGGGGAGTGGTGGGTGTGGAGTTATCGCGCCAACACCTTTGGCACACACACGCTGGCGTGGTTTTGGAATCAGGGCAGTGATGAGGTGGTGAAGCTGTCGAGCAAGGACATCCCGCGTATTAAGCCGGATGTTCGTTATGTGCCGGCGCAGGATCGGTACCTGGCGTTTGAGACGGAGTTTGTGGCGCGGTTGCCGGAGTTTAGTGAGATGGTTGAAGCCAAGGGGGGTGAGGTTTTGGTTTTTGAGTGAGGCGTTTTTGTTGTACTGCGGCCGTTCGAACACGCAGATCCTTTGTGGCGAGGGGATTTATCCCCGCTCGGCTGCGCAGCAGTCGCAAACCTTGCAACTGATTGTTCCTGACACGCCGAGGTGAATGGTTTTGGGGCTGCTGCGCAGCCCAGCGGGGATAAATCCCCTCGCCACAGGTTTGGGTTGCCCTTTAAACCTGCAGCACCCCACGAAACCCACGCGCCGCGTAATACGACTGCACGCCATTGTGGTAGATGAACACCCGACCATAACGATAGTCGCCAAAAATCGCCCCATCGAGGGAGCGAAGCGCTGAAGGGGTTGCCAGCCAACTGGACGTTTTTGCATCAAACTCGCCGAGCGTTTGCAGGGCTCGGTACTGGTCTTCCGTCAGCAGAGCGATGCCCATTTCTTCGGCCATTTCGACGGCACTGCCTTTGGGCTTGTTCTCCTTGCGTGCGTCCAAGGCGGCACGGTCGTAGCAGAGGCTTCGGCGACCGGTTGGGCTTTCTTTGGCGCAATCGCAGAAGGTGACAGCACCGGTTTTCGGATCGAGGCCGATCACGTCTGGCTCGCCTCCGGTGGCTTCCATGGCCTGGAGGGATTTCAGGGCATTGGGGTTGGTTTCGAGCTTGGCCTGAACGTCGGCCCAGAGGATGTCTGGGTGGCGATTCAGGTTTTTTTCGAAGCGGGTTTTCAGGGTTTGGATGAGGTTGTCTTGTTCTTGTTTTTTCATGGTGTGGGAGTCCCTGGATGATCGGTTGCCGATTCCGCGCCTGGTTCAAGACTACCTAGGATAGACGGGCAGCAGATTTCCCACAGACCGGGCCGCTTTTTTTGTGGGAGCGAGCTTGCTCGCGATGGCGGTGTATCAGCCAGCAGATTGGTTGACTGGGGATCCGCTATCGCGAGCAAGCTCGCTCCCACAGGGGGGTGGAGGCAGGCTTGGCTGTTTGTCAGGCGCTGAACTGTTTGATCCAATCGAGGCCTGCCACGGTAGAGCCGGTGGGGCGGTATTCACAGCCGATCCAGCCTTGATAGCCACGCCGCTCCAGGTCTGCGAACAACGCCGCAAAATCCATATTCCCCGTCCCCGGTTCATGACGCCCCGGGCAGTCAGCAATTTGCACATGGACGGTTCGGTCATAGAAGCGAGCCAGGACATCCGCCGCGTCCCCGGTCAGCCGTTGGGCGTGATAAAGATCGAGGATCAGACCGACACTCGGGAACGTCTCCAACACCTGCTGCGCCTTGCTGAAGTCGGACATGTAGTAGTCCGGCATTTCCTGCACGCAGATGACTTCGATCAGCGGCCGCAGCCCCTGGTCCTCAAGGAATTTGACGGCGTACTCCAGGTTGCGCCCATAGATCAGCGCGGCGTCTTCCTGGGTCGTAACGCCCGACATGATGTGGACATCCGAACACGCCAGCGCCTTCGCATAACGAGCAGCCTGGAGCAAGCCGCTGCGAAACGCCTCTTCCTGGCCGTGCAAGGCCGCGATGCCTTTGGTCACGCCAGCCGGTGCGGCGAACTGGATCAACGGCAGGTTGTGTTGAGTCAGGTGATCGGCCAGGAGACTGGCGTCGAACTCGTAGGGCGACGGGAACTCCACCGCGCGAAACCCGGCAGCGGCGGCGGCTTCGATGCGTTGTAGAAAAGGCACTTCATTGAACTGAAAACCGAGGTGAGCGTTGAACTTTGGCATGGGGTAAATCATCCATCCTGGGAAGAAACGAAATCGTCCGTTTAGAGCAACTTGCGCAGCGCCAGCACGGCACTGTCGGGTGTGGTCAATACCGGTAGTCCGGAGCGAGCCTGGGCCTGTTCGGCAGCACTGGTCATCGAGAACTGGGCGAAGCAGATCAAGTCGCAATCCTTAACCTGAGCGGCCATTTCCACGATGGCGGCATCGTGGGCTTGCGGGTTGCCGTCTTTCAACGCCTGCAATGCACCCGGAACGAAATAGGGCACCACTTCCACCGCGCGACCACTGCGCTCTACCGCTTGCTTGAACTCGGGCATCATCGAGGTAATGGTGGGTTCGAACGTTGCCAGCACAGCAATGCGCGATGCCTGGCTCAGCGCCTGGTCGATCATGGCTTCGTTCGGCTTGAGCACGGGAATGGCCACCTCGGGTTTCACCAGGTCGATGGCATCGCCAAACGCCGAGCAGGTAAACAGAATGGCATCCGCCGCGCTTTGTACGGCGTAGTGGGACAGCGTCAGGAAGCGCGCCTTCATGCTCGTGGTCAACTCGCCCTCTTCCACCCGGTCCTGGGGCAGCGAATCCTCGAGCAGATTGATAATCCGTGCCTGCGGCCAATGCCGGGCAAAGGCTGCCGTGATGGGCTCGATCGCCAATGGGGTCGCGTGGATCATAAAAATTCGTGGAGCCTTCATGCTTATGCCATTCTCCAGATCATGTTTTTTTGCACGGTATCAGAAGCCCCGATAGCGTGTGGAATTCCTGTGGCAAAAAACAATGCGGCACTGAGCACATGAGGCCCGTATGAAGAACTTCACGATTCAACGTATCGACCACATCGTCCTGCGCGTAAAAGACCTCGAGCGCAGCCTCGCTTTCTACACGTCGGTGCTCGGTTGCGAACTCAAGAAGCGCCGGGACGATCTTGGCATGCTTCATCTGGGCACTGGTGTTTCGATGATTGACCTGGTGGCCGTCGACGGGCCTCTAGGTCGCCAAGGTGGACCGGCGCCCGGTAAGCAAGGGCACAACGTCGATCACCTCTGCCTGCGTATCGAGCCGTTTGATGAACAAGCCCTCCTCGCGCATTTGGCCTCGGCCGGTCTGTCCGTTGAGAAAGCGCAGATGCGCTATGGCGCGGAGGGCAAGGGCTGGTCGATCTACTGCTTCGATCCGGATGGTAACCAGATCGAGTTGAAGGGGCCGGCGTTGGAGCCCTGAGTTCAACAGGCTCGGTGCCCGCTCGCGCTTGCTGCGAACACTGGCACCGAGGCAAAACCATTGCATTTGCAATTACATTGAAGAGTGCAGTATGGTCCCGGCATTACCCAATGCACGGAGCGCCTTGGTTCATGATCGGTTTTTCCACTTTCAAAAAAACACCTGACACAGGGCGAGCGGCTCAGGTCTGCATCGAAAAAATCCGAATGTACACGGCTTGCGCATCTCCGCTCTGCACCATGATCGATATTGCCAACCGATTGGAAAGTGATTCGGGTGCTGCCCAAAATATCTGGGTCATACGCACCCATCCGCGGTCGGACGACATAAAGCAATCGCTTATCAGCGCCTGGCCCCTGCGCTTCAGCGCCACGGCCCGCGCCAGTGAAAAACCACTGCTGTACCTGACCCGTTCCGCGACATCGGCCGAGCTTTGCGCACTGTCCAATGAATCGGCCAACCGGGGTATTACCTCGCCTTCGCACTGGCCCAAGGGTGCCCATCCCTGGGTGCCGCTCTGGTTGGTCGCCAACCCGCAATGCCTGCCGTTCGACCCCGCCAGTGGTGCCGAGGCGCACGCCATTGCCCTGGCGGCTTTGCAAAGTTTGTATGTGGAAGGCAATGACGGCTTTTACTACATGGCGCTTCACGACCAACCCGATGACTTCATCACGCCCACCGACCCCCTCTGCGCGAGCCAGGCCCTCAAGGGCATGTACAGGCTCGCCGGGATCGATACCGATTCAGTGCTTCCTCGGGTGCGCTTGCTGGGTGCGGGGTTGGCCTTGCAGTCGGTGATAGCGGCGGCGCAGATGTTGCGCGACGACTGGGGCGTCGCCAGCGAGTTGTGGAGTTGCCCCAGCTACACCCGCCTGGCCCGCGATGCAGACAAAGCACAACGCTGGAATCGCTTGCATCCGGGGACGCCGCGACGGTCGGCGCATTTGCTCGATTGCCTCGACACCGAAGACTGGCCGGTGGTGGCCGTGACCGGGTATGCCCAGCATGTCGCCGAGCAGATCGGAGCACATGTCAGATCACGGTTCGTGGCGCTCGGCGCTGACTCGACCGGCCCCGCCATGGGCAAGGTGGATAAGCACTGGATCGTGGTGCTGGCCCTGCAAGCCTTGGTTCAGGAAGGCGCCATCACCCAGGCGCATGTCGAACAGGCCATGGCGCGGTATCAGTTGGCATGAGCAGGCCGGCGTCAGCGCGCTCGTCCGCTGTTGCGCGCGGCACTGGCCGCTCGCTCCAGCGCGTCGCTGAAGACGCGCTGCTGTGCGTCATCGAATTGCGACAAGAACAATTCGTCCACCGCCCCTTCGTAAATGTTCCACATCTTTTTGCGCAATACCTTCCCACGCTCGGTGATGGCGGCGTATGCGCCCCGGCCGTCATCGCTGGCGCGGCTGCGTGTGACCAGGCCTTCGGCCTCCAGGCGGTCCACCAGGCGAGTGAGGTTGTAGCGCTCGATGGCCATCACGTCGGCCAGTTCGTTCATGCGCCGGGTGCCGTCAGGGCCGCTTTCCAGGCCCCATAACGCGTCATACCAGGCGTAGGCCGGCAGCCCGGCGGCGGCCAGCCGACGTTCGATTTCGCGGATCAGGCAGCGGTGCGCCCTGACGAATCTGAACCAGGTATCCGGCTCGCTTGAAGACATGCATCACCTTTTTCATGAGATCGATTTAGTTGCAATTGTAGCGCGCGACAGGCTAAGTTCTCGCACGTAGTTGCAATTGCAACTACAAACATTCTTGAAGGTTGGCGTCGACCCACGCCCCTTAGTCAGGCACCAAACGACTCGGTGCTGCAGCACTGTCCAGGAGAAGACAACGATGGCACAACAACCCATGTTCCTCGACGAGGATCCACAAGAAACTCGCGAATGGCTCGAATCCATTGAATCGGTGGCGAGCGTCGAGGGGCGGTCTCGCGCCCACTACCTGATTGACCAGATGCTGGATTTCGACGCCAACCGCCATGGCGATTTTTACGGGCGCGTCACCACGCCTTACGTCAATACCATTCCATTGGACCGTCAGCAGCCCTATCCCGGCGACCTGGCCATAGAACGGCGGATAAACGCCTACATCCGCTGGAACGCGTTGGCCATGGTGCTGCGCGCCGGCAAGCATTCGAACGTGGGTGGGCACATCGCCTCCTATGCCTCGGCGGCCGTTCTCTACGATGTGGGCTTCGAGCACTTCTTCCGTGGCCGCACCGAGCAGTTCGGTGGCGACATGGTGTACATCCAGGGCCACTCCTCGCCGGGCATCTACGGGCGCGCTTATCTGGAAGGTCGCCTGGACGAAGCACAGCTGGACAACTTCCGCCGCGAGACCGACCGCGACGGTGTTTCGTCCTATCCGCACCCAAGGCTCATGCCGGATTTCTGGCAGTTCCCCACGGTGTCCATGGGGCTCGGGCCGATCACCGCCGCGTACCAGGCGCGGTTCATGCGTTACCTGGAAGATCGCGGGCTGAAGGAACATCAGGGGCGCAAAGTCTGGGCGTTCCTCGGTGACGGTGAAATGGACCAGCCGGAATCGCTGGCGGCAATTTCCCTCGCGGGCCGGGAGAAGCTCGACAACATCATTTTTGTCGTCAACTGCAACTTGCAGCGCCTCGACGGACCGGTGCGCGGCAACAGCAAGGTGATCCAGGAATTCGAAAGCCTGTACCGCGCAGCCGGCTGGAACGTCATCAAGGTGATCTGGGGGAGCGGTTGGGATGCGCTGTTGGAAAAGGACAAGACCGGCCTGCTACGCCAGCGGATGATGGAGTGCGTCGATGGCGATTATCAGAACTACAAGTCCCAGAACGGCGCCTATGTGCGAGAGCATTTCTTCGGCAAATACCCCGAGTTGCAGGCGCTGGTCAGTGACCTGAGCGATGACGACATCTGGAAGCTGTCGCGCGGCGGCCATGACCCGGAGAAGGTCTACAACGCCTACGCCGCCGCCATGCGCCACACCGGCGGGCCTACGGTCATCCTGGCGAAAACCGTGAAAGGCTTCGGCATGGGCGAAGCGGGCGAAGGCCAGAACATCAACCACCAACTCAAGAAGATGGGCGAGGACGCGGTCAAGGCGTTCCGTGATCGTTTCGGCCTGGACCTCACGGATGATCAACTGGGCGACATGCCCTATCTCAAGCCCGCGGCGGACAGCGTCGAAGCCCTTTACCTGCAAGCCCGGCGCACTCAGTTGGGCGGCTACGTGCCTGCGCGCTTCAGTGCGGTGGAGCCTTTGCAGATTCCGCCATTATCGACCTTGGACACCCAGCTCAAAGGCACCGGCGAGCGGGCGATCTCCACCACCATGGCCTTCGTGCGCATCCTCGGCACGCTGCTCAAGGACCCGAACATCGGCAGGCTGATCGTGCCGATCGTGCCGGACGAATCACGCACCTTCGGCATGGAAAGCCTGTTCCGCCAGATCGGCATCCATTCCCATGTCGGTCAGTTGTACACGCCTCAAGACGCCGGTCAGTTGAGCTATTACAAGGAAGCCCGGGACGGCCAGATCATGCAGGAAGGCCTGAACGAATCCGGCGGGATTTCTTCCTGGATCGCCGCGAGCACTTCCTACAGCACCCATGGCGTGATGACGGTGCCCTTCTACATTTTCTACTCGATGTTCGGCTTCCAGCGCGTCGACGACCTCGCCTGGGCCGCTGGCGATGCCCGCGCCCGGGGGTTCCTGCTCGGCGCCACCTCCGGCCGGACCACGCTGATGGGGGAAGGCCTGCAACATGACGACGGCCACAGCCATGTGCTGTCCTCCACCATCCCCTGCTGCGTGTCCTACGACCCGACCTATGCCTATGAACTGGCGGTGATCATCCAGGACGGCATGCGGCGAATGTATGTCGACAACGAGGACATTTATTACTACATCACCCTGCTCAACGAAAACTACGCCCATCCGCCCATGCCCGAAGGGGTTGAGCAAGATATTCTGAAAGGCATGTACCGGCTCTCAGCCCCTGCGCAGCCCAACGAAGGCAAGCATGTGCAACTCATGGGCTGCGGTTCGATCCTGCGCGAAGTCGTCGCCGCCGCGCAGTTGCTGGAGCAGGACTTCGGCGTCAGCAGCGAAGTGTGGAGCGTCACCAGCCTGACCGAACTGCGTCGGGACGGCCAGGATGTCGAACGCTGGAACCTGCTCCATCCACAGCAGGTACCTCGTATCAGCCATGTTGAAAGCTGCCTGCTGGATAAACAGGGGCCGGTGGTGGTCGCGACCGACTACATGAAGATATTCGCTGACCAGATCCGCCCGTTCGTGCCCAAACGCCGCTTCGTGGCCTTGGGCACCGACGGCTTTGGCCAGTCGGACACCCGTGAATCGCTGCGCAGGTTCTTCGAAGTGGATCGCCATTTCATCGTATTGGCGGCCTTGAAGGCGCTGGCCGATGACGGGGTGATACCACGGGAAAAAGTCGCCGAGGCGATTGTGCTTTATGGCATTGACCCGGAGAAACAGAACCCGACAGCGGTTTGAGCCCTTCCCGCTTGCAGCGGCGTCCCCGGGGGCGCTGCTGTGAGCAGCCAGGATCAAAAACTGTGGGAGCGAGCTTGCTCGCGAAGGCGGTCTGACTGGGCCGGTGATGTTGGCTGTGCCGGCGTCTTCGCGAGCAAGCTCGCTCCCACAGGGTTCTGCGGTGGGAGGTTATTGCGCCGTCGACTCGACCACGCCCCGAACCCGCTGCAGCATATTGATCAGATACAAGCGCATCGACGCCCGCGCCGCTTGCGCATCATGCCGCGCCAACGCCGCGTAGATCTGCTCGCGCTCACGCACCACCAACGCCCGATTTTCACTCGTCACAGTCGGCCCGGCCTGTTGCACGACGGCGATCAACGCATTGCCCACATGGGCCATGGCGTCGATGAAAAAACTGTTGCCCGTGCACTGGGCGATCTGTAGATGAAACTCGAAATCGACCCGGGCGCTTTCGCCATCCGTTGCGTCAAAAGCATTCGCCGTGTCGAGCGCTTCACGCATCGCCAGCAATTGCTCCGGCGTGGCCCGTTGCGCGGCAATGCCGGCCGCTTCCACTTCCAGGCTCAGGCGCAGTTCGATGACGGCCAATGCATCGTAGGCGCCGCCCTTGACGTGTTTGCTACCTTGGAAATCCCCCGGGCGGGCGGTGTCCACCACGAAGGTGCCGATGCCGTGACGGGTTTCCACCAAGCCTTCGGCCTGGAGCCGCGACATGGCTTCGCGAACCACTGTCCGGCTGACGCCGCGTTCCTTGATGATGACCTGTTCGGTCGGTAATTTGCTGCCCGCTGGCAGTTCGCCGGCCAGTATCTGCTGCGTCAGGTCGACCACCAGTTGCTGGGTCATGCTCAGGCGTCGATCGGGTGTGACACGGTCCATTGCACCTATCCATTAAAGCCAGACGATCGCGGCATTATAGCCGCGACCTTGCGCCAAAACTCACTATAATGCCCGCTGATCACACTAGAGCACGCCGATGACGGATCAAGCGTTATCTCCACTGAACAAGCCGCGCCGCCTCGCCGAAACCCTGGTCGACCGCTTTGCCCAGCGCATGCGTGACGGCATTCTCAAGTGCGGCGAAAAGCTCCCCACCGAAGTGCATATCATGGAGGCCGAAGGCGTCAGTCGTTCGGTGGTGCGTGAGGCGCTGTCGCGCTTGCAGGCAGCGGGGCTGGTGGAGACGCGGCATGGCGTCGGCACCTTTGTCCTGGACATGCCAGCACCGGAGGGTTTCACCCTGGGGCCAGCGACGATTGCCACGTTGTCGGATGTGCTCAACCTGCTGGAATTTCGCCTGAGCCTGGAAGTCCAGGCCGCCGGCATGGCCGCCGAGCGCGCAACGCCTGAAGCGCTGGCCGAATTGGCCCAGGCGCTGGAGGCGTTGCTGCAAGGCCCGGAAAAGTCCGGCACCACCATCAATGCCGATTTCCAGTTCCATCTGAAAATCGCCAAGGCGGCCGGCAATTACTACCTGATCGACATCATGAAGCACCTGGGCACAAAGCTGATACCACGTACGCGCATGAACTCCGCCTATTCCGGGCAAAGTGATCGCAGTGCGTACCTGCAGGGGATCAACGCCGAACACCAGCAGATCTTCGACGCCATCGCTAGCGGCAATGTCGATGCGGCGCGGGCGGCCATGTACCTGCATCTGAGCAACAGCCGCATGCGCCTGTGTGAAACCCAACAACGCCAGGCGTTCTACAACGAATAACCCCGCCTCCCCTGTGGGAGCGAGCTTGCTCGCGATGACGGCGGCACATCCAACATCATTGGCACAGACACACCGCCATCGCGAGCAAGCTCTGCTCCCACAGGGGATCTATGGTGAGCGCCTGATCTGTGAACGCTCGAAAACCAGTGTGGGAGCCGAGCTTGCTCGCGATGACGGCGATACATCCAACATCATCGGCACAGGCACGCCGCTATCGCGAGCAAGCTCAGCTCCCACAGGGGATCTATGGTGAGCGCCTGATCTGTGAACGCTCGAAAACCAGTGTGGGAGCCGAGCCTGCTCGCGATGACGGCGATACATCCAACATCATCGGCACAGGCAGACCGCTATCGCGAGCAAGCTCGCTCCCACAGGGGATCTATGGTGAGCGCCTGATCTGTGAACGCTCGAAAACCAGTGTGGGAGCCGAGCTTGCTCGCGATGACGGCGGCACATCCAACATCATTGGCACAGACACACCGCCATCGCGAGCAAGCTCTGCTCCCACAGGGGATCTATGGTGAGCGCCTGATCTGTGAACGCTCGAAAACCAG
>NZ_MUOA01000087.1:0-12020 GCF_002001065.1 Pseudomonas sp. A25(2017)
GCAGTGGGCATCCCGGCATGGATGCCGGGATAGCCGCGCTGGGCCATGGATGGCCCTTCGCGGCGGGCCCACGGAGCAATGCCGGAGTGAGGGCATGCCGAGCCTAGGCGAGGCACCGAGTGGTGGGGCAAAGCGTTTTTGGTTACTTTTGGCGCTCTTCCAAAAGTGACCCGCTGTAAGAGCGGAACCCTAAGCAGCCGTTACCGCGAAAATGGATATGTACCCGGTCAACAAAACCGGCCGATCCCACCTCAGGCATCCGGAGTGATCGCTGGCAACACCGTCTCCACCGCCAAACGAGCCAATTCAGCATCCTGCTCAGCCTTGACCCCTGACACCCCGATGGCACCAATGCACTGTCCGTCATGACGAATGCTCACCCCACCTTCAAGCATCCCCTGCAGGTGCGGAGCGCTGAGAAACGCGTAACGACCACCATTGATCATGTCTTCGAAAACCTTGCTATCACGCCGCCCCATGGCGGCCGTGCGGGCTTTTTCGGTGGCGATATAGGCTGACAACGGCGAGGCATCGTCCAGGCGCAGCAACCCCAGGGGATGACCACCGTCGTCCACCACACAAACCGACACTGCCCATTGACGCTGGTGAGCCAGCTCCTTGGCCGCCACCAGCAATTGCGCAACGTCCTGCTCAGTCAATACCGCTTTGCTTTTCATGGATCACTCCGTGCTATGCCACAGGAGGCCCGCGAGACAATCAGGCGCCGCCCAGCAAGCCGAGGAATATTTCCTTCTGCGAACCATAGCGCACATCCAGCGGTTCATTGAAGCCCGGGGGCCGGCGATCTACCGCGGGTGACACGAACATCCATTTCACCTCAATGGATCCACCACTCAACCAATTGTCCGTAAACACAGCAAAATGTTGACAGATAAATTAGTTAAGAGAGTTAATGGATCCACAGACAAGAACAACATCCGCCTGGAGATCCCTCATGTACCCCAAAAATGCCTGGTACGTTGCCTGCACCCCCGATGAAATCGCCGACAAGCCCCTGGGTCGTCAGATCTGTGGTGAGAAGATGGTTTTTTACCGGGGGCATGAAGGCAAGGTCGCGGCGGTGGAAGACTTCTGCCCCCATCGCGGCGCCCCGCTCTCCTTGGGCTATGTCGAAAACGGCAACCTGGTGTGCGGCTATCACGGCTTGGTGATGGGCGGCGACGGCAAGACCGTCGAGATGCCGGGGCAACGGGTACGAGGCTTCCCTTGCAACAAGACCTTTGCGGTACAGGAGCGGTATGGCTTCATCTGGGTCTGGCCCGGTGACCAGGCGCTGGCCGATCCGGCACTGATCCACCACCTGGAATGGGCCGAAAACGATGAGTGGGCCTACGGTGGCGGCCTGTTCCATATCCAGTGCGACTATCGCCTGATGATCGACAACCTGATGGACCTGACCCACGAAACCTACGTCCACGCCTCGAGCATCGGCCAGAAGGAAATCGACGAGGCGCCGCCGGTAACCACGGTCGAAGGTGATGAAGTGGTCACCGCCCGGCACATGGAAAACATCATGGCCCCGCCGTTCTGGCGCATGGCCTTGCGCGGCAACAACCTGGCCGACGACGTGCCGGTGGACCGCTGGCAGATCTGCCGTTTCACCCCGCCCAGCCATGTGCTGATCGAAGTCGGCGTGGCCCATGCCGGCAACGGCGGTTATCACGCCGCGCCGCAATTCAAGGCGTCGAGCATCGTGGTGGATTTCATCACGCCGGAAACCGAGACGTCGATCTGGTACTTCTGGGGCATGGCCCGGCACTTCCAACCACAGGATGACGCCCTCACCGCGTCCATTCGCGAAGGCCAGGGCAAGATTTTCAGCGAAGACCTGGAAATGCTCGAACGCCAGCAGCGCAACCTGCTGGACCATCCGCAACGCAATTTGCTCAAACTCAACATCGACGCGGGCGGCGTACAGTCCCGCCGGGTGCTGGAGCGCTGGATCGCACGGGAACGGGAAGCACAGGCCGGGTTGATCGCCAGCAGCCATCAACCGCAACAGGTGGAGCAACGGTCATGATCGAAGTCCAGGTCGCGGCGCGACACAACGAAGCCCTCGATATCTGCAGCTACGAATTGACGCGTGTCGATGGCCAGCTGTTGCCGGCCTTCACCGCCGGCGCCCATATCGATGTGCACTTGCCTGGCGGGCTGATTCGCCAGTACTCGCTGTGCAACCATCCCGAGGAGCGGCACCGCTACCTCATCGGCGTGCTCAAGGATCCGGCGTCCCGCGGTGGTTCGAGCAGCCTGCATGAGCTGATCCAGCCAGGTATGCGCTTGCACATCAGCGAACCGCGCAACCTGTTCGCTCTCGCCCCGCAAGCCCGGCGCAGCCTGCTGTTTGCCGGCGGCATCGGCATTACGCCGATCCTGTGCATGGCCGAGCACCTGGCCCAGAATGGTGGGGTGTTCGAGCTGCATTACTGCGCCCGCGCCCGGGACCGAGCGGCCTTTGTCGAGCGCCTGCGCCAGTCTCCTTATGCCGACCGGGTCTTCCTGCATTTCGATGAAGAACCTGAAACCCTGCTGGACACCGCCAGGGTGTTGGCTGCGCCCAGTGACGACGCGCACCTCTACGTCTGCGGCCCTGGCGGGTTCATGCAACACATCCTCGACACCGCCAAGAGCCAGGGCTGGCAGGAAACCTGCCTGCACCGCGAATACTTTGCCGCCGCCCCTACCGACACCCGTGCCGATGGCAGTTTTTCGGTCAAGCTGGCCCGCAGCGGCCAAGTGTTCGACGTGCCAGCGGACTGCAGTGTGGTGCAGGCGCTGGAGCGCCATGGGGTCGAGATCCCGATCTCGTGCGAACAAGGTGTCTGCGGCACCTGCCTGACCCGTGTGCTGGAAGGTGTGCCGGAGCATCGGGACATGTTTCTGACCGAGGCTGAACAGGCCTGCAACGACCAGTTCACGCCGTGTTGTTCCAGGTCCAAGACACCGATCCTGGTACTCGACCTCTAACACAGGACATTGTGGGAGCGAGCTTGCTCGCGATGGCGTCGGCTCAGCAGCATTGATGGTGACTGACACACTGCTATCGCGAGCAAGCTCGCTCCCACAGGGGATTTGTGGTGAGTTCACAAATCCAGCATCCACTCGGTAAATATTGTGGGAGCGGGCTTGCTCGCGAAGAGGTCGGAACATCCAGCATTGATGCAAGCTGACCCACCGCTTTCGCGAGCAAGCCCGCTCCCACAGGGGGATTTGTGGTGGGCTCACGAATCCAGCAGTCATTCACAACTGGGGCTGTTCATTCCGAGCGAAGAATCACCGTCATTCGCTCGTCAGCCAGCGTCGAGCCGAAGACTTCGGCGTAACGCAGGGTCGCGTTGGCATGCTCGCGCATGATTGCCTCGGCGCGGCCGCTCTGGCGGTTGATCAGGGCGTCGAACACCGAGTGGTGTTGCATATGGGCATAGTTGAAGCGGCGAAATTCGCCGGCCATGTTCTGGCGATCCACCGCCAGGGCGGTGACTGAGGCGAATGGCAGATGATCGTTGCGGGCCAGGGCATCGGCAATCGCCGGGTTGTGGCTGCCTTCGACGATCACCTGATGAAAACGCATGTTGAGGTCATGATAGACCTCCAGGTCGTCCTCGGTCACATAGCCCTTGGCGAACAGTTCATCGCCCTGCACCAGGCATTGCTCGAGTATCGCGCGGGCCTCTTCAGACAAACCGTGCTCGGCCGTCTGCCGTGCCGCCAGGCCCTCCAGTACGCCACGCACCTCCACGGCCCCGGCGATCTGCTCGGCACTGACCGAACGGACCTGGAAACCTCGCCCGCCGAAGCGCACCAGCAACCCTTCCTGCTCCAGGGTGCGGAACGCCATGCGCACCGGCATGCGCGAAACGCCGAACAACTCGGCCGTGGGGATTTCCATCAAGCGCTCGCCAGCGGCCAACTCACCCGAGGCGATCATCTTGCGCAGCGCAACCAGCACCGTTTGGCCGGGCTTACTCATCCAGGCGATTCCACAGAAAAGAAGCCGTCATAGTAGAAGGCTTGGCGCAGCGTGTCACGGCAAGGCAGTGGCAGCCAGGCTGGCCGCCACAGCGGGTTGTTCAAATCCCCGCCAACTCGCGCAACTGCGCCAAGGTCTGCTCGTCCAAGGTAATCCCGTGCTCATTGGATTTGCTGCGCTCGCGATGGCGACGGTCTCCCGGCAAGCGCCGCAACCCGACGCCATGCATCTGCCTGACCAGTTCCTGGCTGCGCTCGGCGAAGTTTTGCCCGGCGGTCTTGCTTGGGTCGATCACGATCAACAACTGACCGGTCCACGGGGTCTTGGCGCCCGGATGGTTATGCCAGTCGAACTCGAAGGAAAAATTGCCGCCCGTCAGGGCTGCCGCCAGCAATTCGACCATCATCGACAACGCCGAACCCTTGTGCCCGCCAAAAGGCAAGAGCGCTCCACCTTCGAGAATCGCCTTGGGGTCGCGGGTCGGCTGGCCGAGGCTGTCCACGCCCATTCCTGGCGGCAACAACTCGCCCTTGCGTGCAGCAATCTGTACGTCGCCGTGGGCAATGGCGCTGGTGGCGAGGTCGAAGACAATCGGCTCACCGTCAGCCCGTGGTGCGGCGAAGGCAATGGGATTGGTGCCGAACAATGGACGGTCCGCGCCATGGGGCACCACACACGTCATGCTGTTGACCACACTCAACGCCACCAGGCCTTCATAGGCAAACGGCTCGACATCCGGCCAGAGGGCGGCAAAGTGGTGGGAATTGCGAATGGCCAGGACGGCAATACCGGCGCTGCGGGCCTTCGCCACCAGCAATGGACGCGCTGCGGCCAGGGCGGGCTGGGCAAACCCGTTGCTGGCGTCCACGGCGACAAACCCTGACGCGACGTCCTCGACCACCGGCACGGCCTTGCCGTTGACCCAACCGCTGTCGAGCGTCGAGACGTAACCGGGAATGCGAAACACCCCATGGCTGTGGGCGCCATCGCGCTCGGCCCCGGCGCAGTTTTCAGCCAGGCACCGAGCGACTTCGGTCGACGTGCCATGACGCAGGAAAATTTTCTCCAGCAAGCTCACCAGAGCATCAAAAGACAAGGTGCAAGAAGCGGCATGATCGGATGGCGCAGACATCTGAAGCTCCAGAATGATTGTTGGAGGTAGCAACAGCGTAAAGGACCCGCCGGGTGATTAAACACCGTTTCAGGCGCGCACTGTCAATCCTTGTCCACGGCATCTGCCCTGCCTGGCAGGTCAAAAACCAGCGTGCGGTAACTATGTACCACCTTTGCTCATTCATCGTTGCCTAGTCTGGCGGCTTCCTCCACGTTCGCGCCGTTTTGAGGCGCCCTGATCGAGAAGCCACGATGCTCACTGAAACCACGCCACTTTTATTTCCCGAGGTATTGCGCGCCCGTCGCCTGGACGAATTGACCGCCACCCACGGCCTGACACAGGCCGACCTCGACTGGCTGCAGCACATCGCCCTGCCCGGCCACACCCAGCGCGCAGCGCAGACACCCCCGATGTTCGCCGAAACCATTCTGTTGCAAGCCGATGAAAAACCGCCCATTGCACTGGCCGGCTGCTTTGTCCTCAGCACCTCGTCTAACAGCAGCGAAACCAGCACCCACCCGGTGTTCCTCTACACGCCGAGTGGTGGCATCGAAAAATTCGACAACCAGGCGTCCCTCGAAGAAAAGATTGACCGGATGCGCCGGGACACTGCGCAACGCGACGACCTGTTTCGTCTCTTGTCGATTTCCCAACGCAGTGAACTGAACAGCACCACCGACATCAGGCAGGCCCGGCAACTCATCGAAGAGGATGTTTTCAAGACCCAGCTCGAATCCATCGAGCACGCCCAGAGCCTCAATGCCCTGGTCATGGTGAATGAACTGATCAAATTGCCCTCGTTAAGATCGATGCTTGACCAGGTATTGAACGAGGCGCTGCCGGACCTGGATCATCGACAGATCCGCGTGGCGTTCACCAAGGAGATTCACCCGCAAGATCCAAAGGCAATCCCGGTGACTGAAAGCATCCCGCTGAGCGATGCAGTCCTGGACTACTTCCATCAACAGGGGTGGCGTGCCGGGCATGACATCGATCTGACTCATCCGGGTACACCTGCATCTTCCTACACCGCGCGGCAATGGGAAAGCTTCATAAGGGACACTGCCACCACACTGATTCCAACGCTGATCAGCTGCATCGATGCCTTTTGGGAGGGAAGAGCCGCCTCTTTCTATATATCACGACGCAAACTTCTATCTCGCGTCATTCACGATGGGTTATCGGCGTCCATCCTGATCGAACGGGAGAAAGGACAACTGACGGATGAGCAGAGTCGTGAGCTGTTTCGGTTATTCCGTCCCTCTCGCCGAGACGAAACACTGCTGTTCATCGAAACGATTCGACTCTGGGAGTATGAACCGAACTACGTGGAGCTTGCCGGCTCCATGATGATCAGCGCCAAGGGGCATTATCTTTATACGCCCCTCGACGGCGTTCAAAAGATCACCAACTATTCGGGCTTCAAGGACAGGTTGTACGGTCAATCCGCAAGCACTGTAGAAAAAGAGAAAATCTATAGCCTCTTGAGCCTGGAAGAGCGTAACCGCTTCCAGCGCTTCGATGAGCCGCAGCTTTCGGGCAAGTCACTGGACTTACCGGTCGCCGAAACCCTGGCAAGCGCGATAATTGAAAAGCAGAAGAATAACTTCCATTACGCATTGGAGATGTCTCGCCAGGCCGATGTCGACATCCACTCGCTCATTGACAAGGCGCTGGATATACGCGCTTTCATCAACAAACGACTCTTGGCGCAGCCAACCGCCGGACATTGGGGAACTCGTCCCGCGTTTCATGGGGACCTGCGCCCATCCAATTTCATGGCCGATCAACTGGAAAAAAGGGGCAAGAGCTATACCGATGTGGAAGCGGCTTTCGACGGTCTCTTTAGTCAGTTACCAACGTCCTCCAACGCTTCGCTGCACAACGGACTGAGGCCGCTACTGGCTGAGCTGACCAATGTTTTTTCTTTGGGTATCCGCGCCGAGGCCGAACTCAGGGAGCTTGGTTCGAGTCTGCCGTCGATTGCGAATAATCTGATCAGAACAGTTTTCGTCTACGACCCAGACTACCCGGACCGCTCGCAACGCAAAACGGTCAGGGGCTTTCGGCCGGATGTCTATTCGTTGACGCTCGCCTGTGGCGAAAAAGGCCGAACGGTCCTGCTGCCGCTCGCCAATTGTTTTTTATTAACCGAGCGTGGAGGGCTGGATACTCCCCACTCAGGCATGGCGATCCTTTGGACACCTGCCGATGGCTTGCGGGCTTTTCCTTCCGTCGAGGTGGCCACCCGGCAATTGAATCAAGATCTGCTCGATTCCCAAAGACGCTTTGCATTGCTTGAAAATTTAACGGTCACTCAACGCCTGCCCCATAGGCGCTACCAACTCCAGGCCTATGAATTGATCGAAGACAACGTACTGATCAATCGGATGAGTTCGTTTATCAAATACTTTGAGGCCGAGTATGGCTATCTGAGCACATTAGAAGCCGGTGATTGGCAACTGACCGGATCGGCATTGGTCAACAGTCTTCAGGCGCTCCTGAACAAAGGCGCGCCCACCAATCTGAAACGCGCTACCGCTATCGCTCAGGCAAATGAACGGCAACAGAAACTCCCTGCCTGGCTTGGCACTGCGTCCCTTGAAGAAAAACGCCTGCACATCGAAGTGCTTGAGCAATATAAAAACAGCGTGTCCGATGGCAAGGATTACCTGGACGGTATCGAGCCCCTGCGCACCTATGTGCATAAAAAACTGCAAACGCTATTGGATACGCGCTTTCCTCGGAGAAACCTGAACCCCGAAACGATCCAGATCACGCCCAACCTCGCGATCGTGGGACCGGCCAGCTCGCTGACCGACTTTGCGTTGAATCACATCGAGGTGACCGAAAAAGGTTTCAAGGTTTCATCAACATCCACGCAGCCGTTGCCCGATGGTTTGAACGAGACCGCCGTACGGCAAATGTTGTCGTCGCTGGATATCCCGACCACCTATAAAAACCATGTAACCCAAGCACTTTCCAACAGTATTGTGGATGACCAGCCGAGAAAGCGGCGCTTTCGACAACAGTTGCCGTGGCAATTGTTGCAGTACGCTCACGCACGGTATCTACAGCAACACCTTTCCCCTATGGCATTCGACCTGTTCCGGCAAGTCATGGACATGCCGGACGCCATCGCTCGTCAAGCGGTCGAGGGCGTCAGCGCATTCTTCCGCCCTTTGGAGCTGATCAAAACCGAAGGCGGTGCCGCGATCAAGGCATTGGGGCTTTACCTGTTCAGTTCGGCTACCGATGCAACCAGCCCTCACGTCCTGTATTCGCCCTACCATGACGGCGAGCTGTTACAGGAGTTCAAGGATGAAGCGAGCATCGTCGCGGCATTCAATACACCCGGCGCGCTCCAGGATTTGTTGATTCGTCGGCTTCCCCAGGACCAGCAAGCCACGTTCAAAAATCTCTTCGCAGCCACGCGCGGAAAACAATCGGAAATGACTCTGGGCTTCAGCCCCATCAATACAAATATTCTGCATACGCTGTATGACGACAACGCGACATTGCTGGCAGATATGTTGACCGCGCAAAACCAGGACCATCGTCAGTCTGATTGGGCAACGGTGCTGCATCTGTTCAGCTCCGGGGTCAGGATGTTGGGAAGACAGTTACCGGCCAAACTGACTTTCCTGGAAACGCTCTGGGAGAGTTATCAGGACTTCAAGGGCTCAGCCGAAGCCTTGCAACAGCATGACTGGAAAACAGGCCTGCACAATTTTATCGCAGGCGCCGCGGAGATGGTCTCGCTTGGCTTCTTGAACCGCGAGGATACATTCGGTCTTCTCGACCCTATCGAAGCGGTTTCTGGAAGCGCTACACCCGCGACAAACTGGAAGGACATCGCTTGCACGGCTCCGATGCGCACCGACCTCCAGGTCTTCGAAGCCTCGGACGTCAGCCTCTCGAATCTTCAACTTAGCCTGAGCGACGGGATCTATAAGGTTGCGGCGAATGGCAAGTCTTTTATCCCACTCGCCGGCAAGGTCTATCAAGTGGCAAAAGCCGGCCAGACCTGGCGAGTCATTCACGAACACGGTGAAGGGCCTTTATTGAAAAAGTCCCCGGACGGCCGGACATGGGAAATCGACCCGCAACGCCAAACCATTCGATTCGGCAAGGCCGGGTCGAAGCTGGCCATCACCTATAGCGACTTAAAGGCCAAAGGTTCATTGAACATTGAAGCACGGGGCATGGCCGAGATACGCAGGAAATATCCGCACCGGGCCAATGCAATCGTGCAGGCACTGGAGACCGCGAGATTCTACTCATTCAACGCCCTTCACAACTTTGAGCAATTCAAGCGACAACCACTTGTGGGCTCTCGGCTGGATCATTTCCTGAGATTGTTTTTTGGGGTCAACAGCGTCGACGCCCGTCTTATCAGCAAAATTGAGGCGGCGATTTCGCCCATATGCCAGGCATTGGCCGATCCATCCTGGGCACTACAGAATGCCGACCGCATCGTGATCGGCAACCTCAAGTACCTGGAAGATCGAGCAACCGCCTTCGTACTCGAGCCGGCAGCCGCGGGACGAATCTATATCACGCAGTTTTTTTTCGACCTGGGCCTGGATTGGTACAAGGCCGTCGTACCCGACATCTTCAATGTCGATGCGCATGCCCAGGGAGCGACCTTCATCCACGAAATTTCCCATCAGTTGTTCAATACGTTCGACATCATCTACCTGGACGCCGCACTACCATTTCTCGATTTGATTTCAACAGCGACTTACGCCGCAAAGTTGCAATACGACAAGCAAAGGGAGCTGCAACTCAACGGACTTTCATTGACCACGCCAAAGTCAAAACTGTTCACGCAATGGGACAGCACGGATAACACCTACAAAAAGCTGGAGCTGTTGCCTGGATACAGGCAAACCACCCGGGAAATCCTGAAGATAACCGGCGCCAGAACCATGGATAAAGCTCGCGATGATTTTCTCGATCCGATTTTGCCGGACAAGCGCATCGACGTCATACTTCGCAACGCCGACTCGCTCACACTCTTGATTTGTGAATTGGGACGCCAACTCGACCCCACTCCATCACGGCAAATTGCCGCGCCGTGAAGGGTTTGGGTGGTTGATCTTTTTTTCACGCCCTGTATGCGACGGTAGGCGACAACGAGTGTTTGAGTAAAAAAACAGGCTCATTGATGCGTAAACGCCATGACGGTTGTTCTCGGCAGCTCATGCCGAAGGTTAGAATGCGGCAAACCAGGAAGAGTCAATGACCGAACATCCCCTCTCGGAAGCCGAATACGACGCCATTACCGATGCCGCTGCCCATTGGTGCATGCGCTTGCATGCCGCCGATTGCACCGATGCCGAACGGCAGGCGTTCAAGCAATGGCACGATGCCGATCCCCTGCATGCTTTCGAATACGAAGCCATGCTGGAGATCTGGGCTGTTGCCGATCATCTGCCGCGTGTCGAGTCAACGCCGACTGCTCCAGCACGCCGCACCCAGTCGCGCTGGAGCCGGTTGGCGGTCGCCGCTGCGGTGTTAGTCGTGGGCATGCCCCTGGCCGCTTACACCGGTTGGAACCTGGGCTGGGTTGCCAATTCCTACCAGCGCTTCGAAGCCGGCGCCAGCGTACGCCATATCACCCTGGGTGACGGCAGCCAGGTCGAACTCAACCTGGGCAGTGAGCTGGTATTTGCCAACTACAAAAACGAACGCCGGGTGACGCTGAAAAAGGGTGAGGCATTTTTTGACGTCAGCCATGACAAACAGCACCCGTTTGTGGTTCGGGCCGGCCAAGGCCAGGTGCGTGTGACCGGTACACGCTTCAACGTATGGATGTACCAGGACCAGGTACGGATCACACTACTGGAGGGTTCGGTGAGGGTGACCAGCAACCAGGCACTCACCCGTGACGGCCTGCCGCTTTCCCCGGGCATGCAGGCCAGCTACAAGGCGGGCGACCAACAACCGCAAGTTCGTGAGACAGACGCCAATGACAGTTCGCTGGCGTGGCGCAACGGCAAGCTGGTGCTGGATAACCTTGCCCTGAGCGATGCACTGCCGCTGATCAACCGCTACCTCGACCGGCCCGTCATGTTGGCCGACAACAGCACCGGGGGCCTGCGTATCGGTGGTGTCTACAACATCAGCGAAGTGCAGAACCTGGTGCCTTCGCTGCCCAAAGTGCTGCCGGTCTACCTGACCCGGAACAAGGACGGCAACCCGGTCCTCAACTCCATCGGACAACGACCGGCCACTCACTGAAAGCTTTTCTCTGTGGGAGAAGTGGGTCAGCCTGACTCGATGTTGAATGTAAAGCCGTCATCGCGAGCAAGCTTTGCTCCCACAGCTTGAATCGGTGCCAGCCCGCGATTTCCCGGCCAACAAAAAATCCCCTGTGGGAGCAAAGCTTGCTCGCGATATCGGCGTGTCAGTCGGCCTTGTTGTTGGATGTGCCGCCGTCATCGCGAGCAAGCTTTGCTCCCACAGCTTGAATCGGTGCCAGCCCGCGATTTCCCGGCCAACAAAAAATCCCCTGTGGGAGCAAAGCTTGCTCGCGATAGCGGTGGGTCAGTCTGCCTTGATGTTGGATGTGCCGCCGTCATCGCGAGCAAGCTTTGCTCCCACAGCTTGAATCGGTGCCAGCCTGCGATTTCCCGGCCAACAAAAAATCCCCTGTGGGAGCAAAGCTTGCTCGCGATAGCGGTGGGTCAGTCTGCCTTGATGTTGGACGTGCCGCCGTCATCGCGAGCAAGCTTTGCTCCCACAGTTTGGATCGGTGCCAGCCCGCGATTTCCCGGCCAACAAAAAATCCCCTGTGGGAGCAAAGCTTGCTCGCGATAGCGGTGGGTCAGTCTGCCTTGATGTTGGACGTGCCGCCGTCATCGCGAGCAAGCCCGCTCCCACAGTTTGGATCGGTGACAGCCTGCGATT
>NZ_MUOA01000094.1:0-11094 GCF_002001065.1 Pseudomonas sp. A25(2017)
TCGCTGCTGCACGCCATCAGCAGGCTGAAAAAACTGAGCAGAACGAGCGATCGTAGCGGCATGTGTGGCTCCAGCAAGGTGAATTCCATGGATCTGACGGTAAGCCCGTCTGTATACCGTAAACCCTATGGCTTGTCTTGCCAGTGGGATGCGCTACCATGGCCCTCCCTTTTTTTGTTGCCTGCCACCATGCACTGTCCATTCTGCGGTGCCAACGACACCAAGGTCATCGACTCGCGACTGGTCGCCGAGGGCGAACAAGTCCGCCGCCGCCGCGAATGCCTGGCTTGCGGCGAACGTTTCACGACGTTCGAGACCGCTGAACTGGTGTTGCCGCGCCTGATCAAAACCGACGGCAGCCGCCAGCCGTTCGACGAAGAAAAACTGCGCGCCGGCATGCAGCGCGCCCTGGAAAAACGCCCGGTGAGCGTCGAGCGCCTGGAAGCGGCGCTGGTGCACATCAAGCACAAGCTGCGGGCGACCGGCGAGCGCGAGGTCAAATCCCTGGTGGTCGGTGAGTTGGTGATGGCCGAGCTGCAGAAGCTCGATGAAGTCGCCTACATCCGTTTCGCCTCGGTGTACCGGCGCTTCCAGGACCTGAACGAGTTCCGCGAAGAAATCGACCGCCTGGCCCGCGAACCGGTGAAAGAATGACCGCCTCGGCGCAGCAGGCCGTCCTCGACGCCCACTACATGGCCCGTGCCCTGGAGTTGGCGCGGCGCGGTCACTACACCACCCACCCCAATCCCCGGGTCGGTTGCGTGATCGTGCGTGACGGGCAGATTGTCGGCGAAGGTTGGCACATCCGCGCCGGTGAGCCCCATGCCGAAGTCCATGCCCTGCGCGCCGCTGGCGAACAGGCCCGCGGCGCCACGGCCTACGTGACCCTCGAGCCGTGCAGCCATCACGGGCGTACGCCGCCGTGTGCCGATGCGCTGGTCAACGCCGGTGTGGCGCGGGTGGTGGCGGCGATGCAGGACCCCAACCCGGAAGTCGCCGGGCGTGGCCTGCAACGGCTGGCCCAGGCCGGCATCGCCACCGAAAGCGGCGTGCTGGAAGGCGAAGCGCGCAAGCTCAATGAAGGTTTCCTCAAGCGCATGGAGCACGGCCTGCCGTTCGTGCGGGTCAAGCTCGCCATGAGCCTCGATGGCCGCACCGCCATGGAAAGCGGCGAAAGCCAGTGGATCACTGGCGCCGCTGCACGCTCGGCGGTCCAACGCCTGCGCGCCCAGGCCAGTGTGGTGCTGACCGGCGCCGATACGGTGCTGGCGGACAACGCCCGGCTGACCGTGCGCGCCGATGAGCTGGGGCTCGATACCGAGCAGACCGCGTTGGTCATGAGCCGTCCGCCACTGCGGGTGCTGGTGGACGGGCGCCTGCGGGTGCCGCTGGATGCCGCGTTTTTCAAGGCCGGCCCGGCGCTGGTCGCTACCTGCATGGCGGTGGAAGAACAATACGCCCACGGCCCCGAATGCATGATCGTGGCGGGCGATGACGGTCAGGTCGATCTGCATCGCCTGCTGGTGGAGCTGGCGGGTCGTGGCGTCAACGAGGTGCTGGTGGAAGCCGGTCCGCGCCTGGCGGGGGCTTTCGCCCAGCAAGGGTTGGTCGATGAGTTCCAGATTTTCATCGCCGGCAAGTTCCTCGGTTCTTCGGCGCGACCGCTGTTGGACTGGCCGCTGGCGCAGATGAAGGACGCCCCGCAGCTGAAAATCACCGAAATCCGCGCCGTGGGCGATGACTGGCGAGTCATCGCCGTTCCCGTTGCGCAGGCGAGCGTATAATTCCCGGCTTTCGCGCAAGCGGCGGTCCGTTCTCGAGGAGGACTCCATGTTTACCGGCATCATCGAATCCATCGGCAGCATCCGTGCACTCACCCCCAAGGGCGGCGATGTGCGGGTCTACGTCGAAACCGGCAAGCTCGACCTGAGCGACGTCAAGTTGGGCGACAGCATTGCGGTCAACGGCGTGTGCCTGACGGCCGTCGAATTGCCAGGCAACGGTTTCCTGGCGGACGTCAGCCGCGAAACCCTCGACTGCACGGCCATGAACGACCTCAAGAGCGGCAGCCCGGTCAACCTGGAAAAAGCCCTGACCCCCACCACTCGCTTGGGCGGGCACCTGGTCAGCGGCCACGTGGACGGCGTTGGCGAAGTGGTCTCGCGCACGGATAACGCCCGGGCCGTGGAGTTTCGCATTCGCGCGCCGAAGGAGTTGGCCAAGTACATCGCCCACAAAGGTTCGATCACCGTCGACGGCACCAGCCTGACGGTCAACGCGGTGGATGGCGCCGAATTCCTGCTGACAATCATTCCCCACACCCTGAGCGAAACCATCATGGCCTCGTACCGGCCAGGTCGCCGGGTCAACCTGGAAGTCGACTTGCTGGCCCGTTACCTGGAGCGCCTGTTGTTGGGCGACAAGGCCGCAGAGCCGGGCTCCCCACAAAAGCCGGGTAACATCACTGAAAGTTTTCTGGCCGCCAACGGCTACCTCAAATCCTGACCCAAGGGGGTGCCGCGTGGCGCTCAATAGCATCGAAGAACTGGTTGAAGACATCCGCCAAGGCAAGATGGTCATCCTCATGGATGACGAAGACCGCGAGAACGAAGGCGACCTGATCATGGCCGCTGAATGCTGCAAGGCCGAGCACATCAACTTCATGGCCAAGCATGCCCGTGGGCTGATCTGCATGCCGATGACCCGCGAGCGCTGCGAGCTGCTGAAGCTGCCGCTGATGGCGCCGCGCAACGGCTCGGGCTTCGGCACCAAGTTCACCGTGTCCATCGAGGCCGCCGAGGGCGTGACCACCGGTATCTCCGCCGCTGACCGCGCGCGCACCGTGCAGGCCGCTGCCGCCCGGGACGCCAAGGCCGAAGACATCGTCAGCCCCGGCCACATCTTCCCGCTGATGGCCCAGGCCGGCGGCACCCTGGCTCGCGCCGGCCACACCGAAGCGGCCTGTGACCTGGCGCGCATGGCGGGCTTTGAACCCAGCGGCGTGATCTGCGAAGTGATGAACGACGACGGCACCATGTCCCGTCGCGCGGAACTGGAAACCTTCGCCGCCGAACACAACATCAAGATCGGCACCATCGCCGACCTGATCCACTACCGGATGATCCACGAACGTACCGTTCAGCGGATTGCCGAGCAGCCGCTGGACAGCGAATTGGGCCAGTTCAACCTGGTGACCTACCGCGACTCGGTGGAAGGCGACGTGCACATGGCGCTGACCCTGGGCACCGTGTGTGCCGAAGAACCGACCCTGGTGCGTGTGCACAACATGGACCCGTTGCGCGACCTGTTGATGGTCAAGCAACCCGGCCGCTGGAGCCTGCGGGCCGCCATGGCTGCGGTGGCCGAGGCCGGCAGCGGCGTGGTGCTGCTGCTCGGCCACCCGCTCGATGGCGACGTGCTGTTGGCGCACATCCGTGAAACCGGTGACCAGGCGGCGGTGAAAAAACCGACCACCTACAGCATCGTCGGTGCCGGTTCGCAGATCCTTCGTGACCTGGGCGTACGAAAAATGCGCCTGATGAGCGCACCAATGAAATTTAATGCGATATCCGGTTTCGATCTGGAAGTTGTAGAATACGTGCCCTCCGAATAATGGCCCGCGGATTCCGGCATTATTGTTCCTGAGGCTGGTTAGATCATTGTGGCGAGGGGATTTATCCCCGCTGGACTGCGAAGCAGTCCCAAAAAGAGGGGCCGCTGCGCAGCCCAGCGGGGATAAATCCCCTCGCCACAGATGTACGAGCCAATGGTAGTCCGGGATCCACAGCCCTGTATTCGTGGCTAATATCACTGAGGAGCGCGTTATAGAACGCGCTCCGGCTCTTTAAGAGATCTGACGAATGACCCTGAAGACCATCGAAGGTACCTTCATCGCCCCCAAAGGCCGCTACGCTCTGGTAGTGGGCCGTTTCAACAGTTTCGTGGTCGAGAGCCTGGTTGGCGGTGCGGTCGATGCCCTGGTTCGCCATGGCGTGAGCGAAAGCGACATCACCATCATCCGTGCCCCTGGCGCCTTCGAAATTCCGCTGGTTGCGCAGAAAGTCGCCCAAAAGGGCGAGTATGCGGCGATCATCGCCCTGGGCGCGGTCATTCGTGGCGGTACTCCGCACTTCGAATACGTGGCCGGCGAATGCACCAAGGGCCTGGCCCAGGTGTCCATGGAATTCGGCGTGCCAGTCGCTTTCGGCGTACTGACTGTTGACTCCATCGAGCAAGCCATCGAACGTTCCGGCACCAAGGCCGGTAACAAAGGTGCCGAAGCGGCCCTGTCCGCCCTGGAAATGGTCAGCCTGCTGGCGCAGTTGGAGGCCAAGTGATTAGCGACGAAAGCGATCGTTTCAACCCGCGCGATCCAAAGCCTGCGGATGCCGGCAAGCCGTCAAAAAGCGTCAAGCGTCGCGAAGCCCGTCAGCTCGCGACCCAGGCGCTGTATCAATGGCACATGGCCAAGCAATCGCTGAACGAGATCGAAGCGCAGTTTCGGGTCGACAACGATTTCAGTGATGTCGACGGTGCTTACTTCCGCGAGATCCTGCACGGGGTCCCGCAGTTCAAGACCGAAATCGACACCGCGCTCACGCCTTGCCTGGACCTGACCATCGAAGAGCTGGACCCGGTTGAACTGGCGGTGCTGCGCCTGTCCACCTGGGAACTGCTCAAGCGCGTCGACGTACCGTATCGGGTAGTGATCAACGAAGGGATCGAGTTGGCGAAAGTCTTCGGTTCCACCGATGGCCACAAGTTCGTCAACGGTGTGCTCGACAAACTCGCCCCGCGTCTGCGTGAAGCTGAAGTGAAGGCGTTCAAGCGCTGATTGGCGCTTGAACGACACTTAATGGGTGAGTTCGAGCTGATCCGTAACTACTTCGCCGCCGCGCCTTGCGCGCAGGGCGGCGAGGGCGTTGCGCTGGGGATCGGCGACGACTGCGCCTTGCTGGCCGTTCCTCCCGGGGAACAGCTGGCGGTGTCCACCGACACGCTCGTGGCCGGTGTGCATTTTCCAGACCCGTGCGACCCGTTCCTGCTCGGCCAGCGCTCGCTGGCCGTGGCGGTCAGCGATCTGGCTGCCATGGGCGCCAAGCCTTTCGCCTTTACCCTTGCCCTGACCTTGCCGACGGTGACCGCCGATTGGCTGCAAGCCTATGCCCGCGGTTTGAACCAGATGGCCCAGGTCTGTGGCGTGGCGCTGGTGGGAGGGGATACCACGCGTGGGCCCCTGAGCCTGACCATGACCGTGTTCGGCCACGTGCCGTCCGGCCAGGCCCTGACCCGTAGCGGCGCGCAGCCCGGCGACCTGCTGTGTGTCGGCGGCGAGTTGGGCAATGCCGCCGGCGCATTGCCACTGGTGCTCGGCCAGCGCAGTGCCGAACCTGCGATTGTTGAGCCGCTGCTGGCCCATTATTGGTCGCCGCGTCCGCAGATCGACCTGGGCCTGGCGCTGCGGGGCAAGGCCCGCGCGGCGATGGATATTTCCGATGGCCTGTTGGCCGATTGCGGGCATATCGCCGTGGCGTCCGGGGTGGCTTTACAGGTTGAACGGGACCGATTGCCGCTGTCCAACGCTTTGCTAGCGTTTCTTGGCCGGGCGGACGCCGAGCAGGTCGCCCTGAGCGGCGGTGACGATTACGTGCTGCTGTTCGCCGTGCCACCGAGCCGATTGTCGGCGTTGCAGGCCGAAGGCTGGCCGATCCATGTGATCGGCAGCGTGCTGGCCGGGCAAGGTGTCACGCTGGTCGACAGCGACGGGCACGACATCACTCCGCGAGTGCGGGGCTATCAACATTTTCGGGAGACACCGTGACAGATCATCCCAACCAGGTCCCGGCAGAGTTCGTTCCGCCTTCGGTCTGGCGCAATCCCTGGCATTTCCTGGCATTTGGCTTCGGTTCGGGTACTTTACCCAAGGCCCCGGGTACTTGGGGCTCGCTGGTTGCGCTACCCTTCATACCGTTATGGCAGATGTTGCCGGACTGGGGTTATTGGCTGATGCTGGGCATCACCATGCTGTTTGGCTTCTGGCTGTGTGGCAAAGTGGCGGACGACCTGCGGGTGCACGATCATGAAGGCATCGTCTGGGACGAAATGGTCGGCATGTGGATCACCTTGTGGTTGGTACCGGAAGGCTGGTATTGGTTGCTGGCGGGTTTCCTGGTGTTCCGTTTCTTCGATATCCTCAAGCCGTGGCCAATCCGCTGGATCGACCGGCATGTGCACGGAGGCGTCGGAATCATGCTCGATGATGTCTTGGCCGGGGTTTTCGCCTGGCTGGCAATGCAAGGATTGGTGTGGTGTTTCACCTGAGGGAGTCAGGCATGGGCGTAAGCCGCGCACTACTGCTGTTGCTGTGTTTGGGAGCCTGTATAGGGACGAGGGTGGCCGAGTCGACGCCGCTGCCTGGCAAGGTCCGCGCGGCCAGCGAGGAGTGGGCCGATTACACCCAGGCCGACGGTCAGGGCATGGGCTGGGACATCCTGCGTGCGGTGTTCGAACCTGAAGGCGTCAAGCTGGAGATCCGCAGCGTGCCCTACACCCGCTCGATCGGGTTGGTGCAGCGCGGCGAGGTCGATGTGCAGGTCGGCGCCTATCGGGATGAGTCCGAAGGCGTGCTTTACCCGAAGTGGCATTACGACGTCGATCACATCTATGCCCTGGGGCTGGCGTCCAAGCCGACGCCCACCCTGGCGACGATTGGCAGCTATCGGCTGGTATGGATGCGCGGGTACGAATACAACAACTACCTGCCCAACATCCGGCGTTTCAATGAGATCCACCGGGCGGTGGGTATCTTGCCGATGCTGATTCATGAGCGAGCGGATTTCTACATCGATGCATCGATGGAAATCGAGGAAGTGCTCGCCAAGGCCGACGATCCCAAGCAATTCAAGCTCTCGCCGCTGATCAACTTGCCGCTGTACCTGGGCTTCGCCAACAACGAAAACGGCCGTACGTTGCGTGCGCTGTTCGACCGACGCATAGAAGTGCTGGTGAAGAGCGGTGAGCTGAAGCCGATTTTCGAACGCTGGAAGCAACCCTATCCTTTCGACGAGCACGGCAAACCACCGAAGCCTTGATCAAACTTTTCGATGCTAATAGGCGATAATTCAGCCTAAGCGTCCGTCGGATCGTGCTGTTACAATGCCCGCCTCTGCGAATCTCCAGTACTAGATCAGGAGCACACCGGTGCCTGTCGTTTTTGTTGCCGCTTCCAAGCTGCCAACGCCCTTTGCGCAATTCACCATGCATGGTTTTCTCGATGAAGCCACCGGCCGCGAGCACGTCGTGCTGAGCCTGGGTGATTTCGCCGACGGTTCTCCGGTGCTGGGCCGCCTGCATTCCGAATGCCTGACCGGCGACGCCCTGTTCAGCCAGCGTTGCGATTGCGGTTCGCAACTCGAGGCCGCGCTGCAAGCCATCGCCCGCGAAGGCCGTGGCGTGCTGCTGTACCTGCGCCAGGAAGGCCGTGGCATTGGCCTGTTGAACAAGATCCGCGCCTATGAACTGCAAGACGGCGGCGCCGATACCGTGGAAGCCAACGAACGCCTCGGTTTTGCCGCTGACCTGCGTGACTACAGCATCTGCCTGCCGATGCTGGAACATCTGGGCGTGAAGTCGTTGCGCTTGATGACCAACAACCCACGCAAGGTCAAGGCGTTGACCGACATGGGCATCGTGGTGGCCGAGCGTGTGCCGCTGCACACCGGCCACAACCCCCACAACAAACTCTACCTGGCGACCAAGGCCAGCAAGCTCGACCACATGATGGGCAACGAGCACCAAGGCGAGGTTGACCGGGCGTGACGCGCGGTCAGGTTCGGCGGCGACTGTCCGTCAGTTGGTGGAAATACCTGGCGCTGGCCTTGTTGCCTCTGTTTGTGATCAACGCGGTGTTCGGTGAGGGCGAAGCGATTCTTCCAGTGCTGGCGATGCCGTTGTTCATTGCCGGCGTGGCCTCGATGTTTGTCAGCCTGCGTTTCTTCGGGCCTTATAAACAGGCCTTGATCGCCACCCAGAAAGCCCTCGACACGCCCGAAGAACCCCAGGCCTGGATTGACCTGGCAGCTCGTCGCCGCGCGGCCTTCCTGGTGGCCGGGCTACCGGCCTGGGTCGGCGCCCTTGCGGTGTTCGTGGGCTTGGAAGCGGTGCCGTTGATGCTGTTGGCCTTGTCGACCACCGTGTTGTTCTACCTGTACCGCATCCCGCGCCAACTCGGCTGATGAACCGCTGGCTGGCGGTCTTGCTGCTGGCCGTCAGCGCCTCGACGATGGCGGCGACGCGGGTCGTCAGCCTTGCGCCGTCGTTGTCGGAAATCGTCGTTGAACTGGGCTCCGCCGACCTCTTGGTGGGCGTGCTGGATGGCGGTGAGCGTCCGCCAATCCTTAAAGACCTGCCTTCCGTAGGGCGTTACGGCCAACTGGACATGGAGCGCTTGCTCAGCCTCCAGCCCGACCTGCTCCTGCTCTGGCCCGGCAGTGTCGGCCCGGCCCAGCGCGCACAGCTCAAGGGCCTGGGCATCCCCCTCTACGTCGCCGAACCCCGGAGCCTCGACCAGCTCATCGCGCAAATTGAAGACATTGCCCTGCAACTCGGCCGCCCGGAGCGGGGCGTGCAACGGGCGGCGCAATTGCGTGTGCGTCTTGAGGCCTTACGCCAGCGCTATCGACGGGACCCACCGTTGCCGGTGTTCTACCAGGTCTGGGACCGACCGCTGTACACCGTCGGGGGCGGGCAGATCATCAGTGATGCGCTGGCGGTATGCGGGGCGCGCAACGTCTTCGC
This sequence comes from Pseudomonas sp. A25(2017), assembly GCF_002001065.1. Classification (NCBI taxonomy): domain Bacteria; kingdom Pseudomonadati; phylum Pseudomonadota; class Gammaproteobacteria; order Pseudomonadales; family Pseudomonadaceae; genus Pseudomonas; species Pseudomonas sp. A25(2017). The sequence goes on from NZ_MUOA01000094.1 coordinate 8,797, forward strand.
CGACCTGAGCCTGCCGGCCCCGCAGGTGAGTGTGGAAGCGGTGCTGCAGCGCAATCCGCACATCATCCTGGCCACGGAGCAGGCGCAACTCGACGCCTGGAAAACCTGGCCGGTGGCGCAGGGGCGGTTGTTGCTGGTCAATGACAAGGGGCTGGAGCGGCCCAGTGGGCAGATGATCGAGGCGATGGCGCGGTTATGTGAGTTGATTGCGCCAGACAGATAGACCGCGGTGATCCCAATCGCGAGCAGGCTCGCTCCCACAGTGGATTTGTGGCGAACGCCGATGTTGTGTCCACAACAGACTTACTGTGGGAGCGAGCCTGCTCGCGATGAGGCCAGCCCAAACACCACCGATCCTGGATTAGGGGGAGGGGGTCCAAGTAACCCCAAACAACCAGGTCCGACCCTCCTCCCGATACCCATGTTGCAGACCTTCATGGCTATACAGCGCTCGGCTGTAACCCTTGTCCAGCAGGTTATCCACCTTCATCTCCAGCTTAACCTCCCGGGTCAATGCCCAACTGCCGCGCAACCCGAGCAGGGCATAGCCGCCCAGGGCATTGCGGTTGTTTTCATCGTCGTAGCTGCCACTCACCGCTTGCCAGGTGGCGCCCAGGCCGAGGCGGTCGAATTGGCGGTCCAGGTCCAGGCTCAAGGTCCGTCGGGCGCGGCGGGCCAGGGTGTGGCCGCTGTCGCGGTCGCGTGGGTCGATGATGGCCAGGCCCAGGTTGCCCTGCCAGCCGAACACATCCTGCAGGTAGGCCATCTCAAAACCGTTGATCCGCGCCGAGGCGACGTTCTGCGGGCGTGAGTTGCTGCCAAAGATGATCGCGTCTTCCAGGTCCGTGCGGTACAGCGAGGTCTCCAGGCGGGCGCTGTCGCTCAGCTGGCTGCGCCATTGCAGCTCGTAGCTTTTTGCCGTTTCGGGTTTCAGGCCGGGGTTGCTGAAGTCCGGGTAGTACAGGTCGTTGAAGGTCGGCGCGCGGAAGCTTTCGCTGTAGGTCAGCAATACGTCGTTGTCCGGGTTGATCGGCAGGGTGAGCGTGCCGCTCCAACTGTTCTGGCCGCCAAACTGCTGATTCTGGTCGCGCCGCAGACCCAGTTCGGTGGAGAAGGTTTCGGCTTGGAGGCGGTGCTGGATGAACGCGGCACGGTTCCAGCGGCTGTCTTCGTCGAACGGCGTGCTGCTGTTGACCCGGTCCTGATACCAGTCACCGCCGACGATCAGGCTGTTGCGCGCGTCCAGCGTCACGTCGTTCTGCCAGGTCACGGAATCGCGGTAGGTGTTGAACACTTCGCGGACATCGCTGAGCTTGTCGAAGGTTTTTTCACGGTTCTCGCTGTGGCCCAGTTCCAGGCGTGATTTCCAGGCGTCATTGATTCGCCCGTCCACATAGGTGCTGAAGCTGCTCACCGCAAACTCACTGTAGGGTTGCTGGGGCAGGGATTCGAAAGTGGTCGGGTCGAAGCGGCCGAACGGGTTGTCGTATTCGCTTTTGCCGCGGTTATCCAGCAGGTTCAGGCCGACTTCCAGGTCATCGCTGGCCGCATGGCTCAGGCTCAGGCTGAAGGACTGGTTGCGGTTGGCGTCGTCGTCGCGGTCGCTGGCGTAGGACTCGCGGGTCCGATTGCTTGCGGCGCTCTCGTCGAGGCTGGCGCCGAGGTTGAAGCGGGTCTGCTCGTCGCCGCCGGACAGGCCCAGGCTGCGTTCCCAGGTCTGGTGGCTGCCGACACCCATATGCAGGCGCGGTTGCAGGCCTTGCTCGTTGCCGCGGCGGGTGAAAATCTGAATCACCCCACCCACCGCATCGGCGCCGTAGATCACCGAACGCGAACCGCGCAGCACTTCCACGCGCTCGATCTGGTTGATGTTCAGGCGTTGCAGGTTGCTGTCGCCGGAGGTGGCGTTGCCGATGCGCTGACCGTCCACCAGCACCAGGCTCTGGGCCGATTTGGTGCCGCGAATGTAAATCCCCGGCAGGCTGCCGCGCCCACCCAGCGGTGCCACCTGCACGCCTGGCACACGGCTGAGCAAGTCAGTGACACTGGCCGGTTGCAAGCGATCGATGTCGTCGCGGGTGAACACGGTATTGGCGGCGCTGCTGTCGTTGCGGGCTTCGACCTGGCGGTTGGCGCTGATCACGATGTCGGGCAGCTTCAGGGCCTGGTCGCGCTCGAAGGTGTCGGCCAGCAGGTCGGGGGTGGGGAGTAGGGAGAGGGTGAGGGCTAGGCGGAGTTTCATGGGGTTCCGTGATGACTGGGTCCACACAAAACCAATGTGGGAGCGGGCTTGCTCGC
>NZ_MUOA01000137.1:0-10884 GCF_002001065.1 Pseudomonas sp. A25(2017)
GTTTTTTTTCCTTCATATCCGGAAGCGAACCGCTGCCGGTGACTTTGAAGGTTTCCCCGGTGCTCAAGGCCAAAATGTTGTTGGAGGGCGTGAACTGGCTCAAGTTCAAGTTCCAGCCCACCCCGAAACCGGAGTCCAGGATATTGATCGGACTGAAAGTCAGGTTCAAAGGGAAGGCCGGGCCGCACAGCCAGTTACTTTGGACCTCGGGCAGGTCGATGGAAACGGTGTATTGCCCGGTGCGCGGGTCAACACCGCCTTGTACGTAGCTCATGAAGCCGAAGGCTTGGGAATGTACGGTACTGGAAGTGGTCATGGTCAATCCCTCGTTACTAAGATCAAGGAGTTGAAAATTAAGGCGAAGGAGGTACGGCTGAAGTTTGTATTCGGATGCAAGAGAGCTCGTCTCTGAATGAGCTATTTACTTGCAGATCGACCATTTGCAGTCCAGGTTCGATTATCTGGTTTTTTTGAAAGGTGGTGAGGTATTCAGTTTCAATAATCGACGTGCTGGTTTGTTTCTTTATTGTTTTTAGTGATATCCATGTGTTTTTACTGTACTTTCCGCAATCTCCGCTATCGCCTAAAAAAATGGTGGTGGCTGAAGGCAATTCAGCCAGTTGGATTGAACGGGTTTTGTCATTCCAGCCAGAGCACCCTGGCGGGGTCGGGGGGTTAACGAAGCTGTAAGTTATGGCTGTACCCGGTTCTGGCACAATCAGTCTGCAAATACCATTGTCCTTGTCCCTAAGTACAATTGTGCCGGTTGCCTTGTTTTGTTCGGGGGAACTGGTCGCTTTTTTATTGTTGTCGTTGGACCGGGGGGGAATAGAAGGGCTGGTCTCCGAAAATGCAACGACTGAGTAGATAAGATTGTTAGCCAACAATAAGCTGAAAGCGATCGCCTTGACGGGGTTCATGGTCACTGTCCCATATCGAGTGGTGGCTGATGCGGAAAACTAAACATAACGTTATCATCGAAATGAGCCCTTGAAACCTAACAGTTCTGTTAGTAGACAGCGTTCCCCCACGAAACCTACAGTGTCATCGCTGATGTTCTCTTGAATTTGAATACTCAAGGAATAAGTCATGGTGGACTCGAACTTACGCCCAGAGCTCCCAGCCCAGCAGCCGGGGGATTCTGATGAAAGAGGGCCAGAATCGCTTCGAGCATTCTGCTACGCAGGAAAACATCTCCAAGTCAGCAAGCTGCCGGTCCCGCACATAAAGGAATCTCACGACCGGTCGGTGAAAACCGCCGATGTCACTTCAGCAGGCGCCACGGCTGTGGTACCGCCCTATCAGGCCATGCGTGTCGGGGATGAGGTCATCTTCAGTTGGCAAGGCTACTTCCAAGGCGTACCGGAAACTGTGTATCAGGAGTCCAAAGAAATCAGGGCTGAGCACTTGCACCAGCCGTTGACGTTCACCGTGCCCTATATCGAGATTGGTTCTATTGAGGGTGAATATGCCGATATCAGCTATCGCGTTGAGTATGCTGAACAGCCCGCACAGCCCAGCGAGTCCGAACAACAGCGGATTGACATCGTCGATCCCGGTTCCGCTTTGTTGCCTTCTATCACGGTCAAAGGCCATACCGCAGGCCCAATCAACCCGGGACATTACCCTGATGGCCTGACCTTGCAAGTCAAACCGTTTCATCCGGACCTCCAGGATAACGATTGGGTGCTGTTGTATTGGACCGGTAGCGAGAAAATCAAGAGTGTTACCAAGGCCCTGCGGGTCGATCGTTCGACATTGGATAGCGGTCTTTTCGAGTTTTATATCGAGCCGCACTGGCTGACAGTAAACAGCAACGCCCAGGTAAAAGTGCTTTATCAGTACGCCCGGGCCGGTGTTGCCCTGTCGGCTGAGCCTTTACTGCTGGATATCAGCAAGCCACTGCACCTGCCCGCCCCGATTATTGAAGATGTCACCCCGGGTGCGGACAACCATGGGACCTGGGCAGCGACTACCAATGGGGCTTATGTCAATGTGCCCGATACGGCGGAAATCGGATCGGGCAGCGTAGAGGTGCATTGGCAAGGGCATCCAAATGGTGGGCGCCATGTTGCGACTGATCCTGTTTCGGGCAGACGTTTTCACATTCCATCCACTGCTATTGCAGCCAACATGTCGACCGTCGCACAGGGACGTTATTTCCCGGTGTTTTATTGCGTCGACGGTGAACCTTCTGTCCGTTTCAACCTGCTTGTCGAGCCGTTGCCTGCGACACGCTACCCGTCTACAACCTCCGTGCACATCTCGGGCGGTCAGATGAGTCTGGCCGCAGTGCCGTTTAGCGGCGCGGATTTGATCATCGAGTCTTCGGGTTTCGATGCTTGGCCATTCATGGCAGTAGGGCAGCTGTTGATGATGGAAGCCACTGGCGTCGACGGCAACGGTAATACCTCATACCCCGTACGTAATGCGCTGCCGGTTACAGACGCTGAGTTCAGAAACAAAAAAGTAACAGCAAAGCTGCCAAAGCAATTTTTGGAAACACTCATGCTTGGTGAACCGTTTTCACTAAAAGCACGCGTCAGCTTTGACGGTGGTGAAACGTTTACGAGCTTTAAAGATACCACTGCAACGCTGGTTCGCTAAACCGGAGTACAAGCCGCCGGCGCTATTATCGGTGAGAGAGGTTGTCATGGAAATCAATTCTGTAGATACGCTGTTGGACTGGCTCAAAGTGGAGCCTCGGACATTGGGCTGGGGTGCGGTGCTGGCCTATGGACGCAGTGAGACCAATAAGGTGTTGTTGCAGGAATACATCACCCGATTCGGCACTGAGCATTACATGCAACCGATCACCGAAGAAATTCGGGACAACACCACACCGACGCAAAAGGATTTTCTGCATAACTACCAAATGGACGCGCCGCGACTGTCCTTCATCGGCGCTAACTTGCAGACGTCGGCAGCGAAATTAACAATGAAGGAGGTCGGTGGTACCCACCTGTCTTTCACCAAACAGGAAGGTGCCCAACAATGGTCGCTGACTCGAATTTCCGAGAAAAACGTACTGGATGGTCCAGGGTTGAAGTTTGATATCAATCTTATGGAGAGCACGGGGTCGGTTACCTCGGCGGGGCGGGTGGAGCTCGATATCTCGAAGGGTACGAATTATCGGTTGATTGACATGCCGTCCGAGCACTTGCAAAGGGTGGCGGGTGAGCGTTTCAAGACACGCTTCAGGGTGTTGCCGGAAGACCAGAAAATCTTTGTGCTGAACGAATTGAAGTTTGAGCCGGATCAATTTCTAAAGCCTTCGAAATTCGTTATTCGCACTCATAATAAACAGGGTGCCGGTGCCAGGTTGTTGGCCAATGAAGATGAGGGAGAGGGGGCGGTACTGGTTTTTGTCGCCATGGAAGGAGATGATAATGGGACGGCACCTATCGATAATGCGGACCTGAAGTATTTGTTGCCGGATGGCCATTCGGCTACAGCGTTGTTGGGTAATGATATGCTGTTTAAAAAAATAATTAGGGAAGGGGTTAGGAGAGCACACAACCTAGAGAATCCGTTTTGGGTTGAGTTCGATGTTGTCAATGGCTTCGCTGAAGCTACTGGCTATGGAGGGAGGGGGGCTTACCAGAGAGTTTTTTATAGAGCACCTCCTACTGAGGAGCAGTATCTTGATGAATTTAAGTTGATATCTTTAATTACGAATTTCTCAGATAACTCGGGAGCGCCTACACCAGGAGTGGCGAATTTTGTGGTTCGAAACCTGGCTGGGGAGCTTGCATTGGCGTGGAGTGGTGATAAGGAACAGCCCTGCATTGCTTATTATCGGAATCCTTTATCCGCCAAGGTAGGTAATTTATGGACTGCATGGGATTTGTTATGGAGGTTTCAATTTGAGACAGAGCCGGGAACTGGGAGCATCCTCCTTAAGGTTAGCTCTAGAAATGAGGTTATAAATGGAGGCATAGGAACATATCAGCATCCACCTCTAGTGCAAGAGTTTCCGAAAATAAAGCCGGAACTCGAAAAAGAGCTTCGGACGGTGTTGGGTCCAACGGTCGAACAAATCATTAGTCCTGTGACGGAAATTAACGTTTTTACCCTTAACAGCTTACTGTTCCGCAGCAGCGATTCAGTAAAATTCGACAGCGTTTATTTTCCTGGCGATCTGGCCGCATTCGGCCACGTCAGCCCCACACAAACGGCCTTCAGCATCACCGACCTGGAGCCGATCATCCCCCACACGGTGCCGTGGCAATTCAACACCGAACCGGCTCGCACCAATTTGACCTGGTCGGTGCGCAATATCCTCGGCGAGACCGTGCCCAAGGGAACCATCACTAATACGGGTCGGTATACCCCGCCCACCGCCGCCGAGATGCCACGCAGTTCCATCCGAGTGGTGGTTACGGCCACCGACGGTACCCACACCAGCTCGGCGCTGGTCGGCATCACGGCCCGAAGTCTTGCCGTCAACCCGTTGATCATGATTGCCACAGCCGGCGACTCCCTGGCCCATGACGTGTCAGCCGGCGCCGTGGACGGCGGCGCCTTGACCTGGTCCATCCAGGATCCGACCTCAGGTGCCGTTGTGAGACCGGACCCGGCCGCCGACAAGGACCACAGCTATGTGCCGGGGCCGCCGATCGCCAAGTCACCGCCCACCGTCGATACGATCGTGGTGACCAACCCCCGGACGGGGTTGAGTGAAACGACGAGAGTGTTGGTACTGCATCGTGCGCCAACGATTGAAGTGGTGATCAATGATGCGGTGAGTTTGCCGGAGAACCAGCTCCAATTGTCGATCATGGGGGAGGACGGCCCCATCAATCCCGGCGATTGGGGCGAGGAATGGCAGGTATTGCTGGGCAGCGGCTCGGCGCAAATGAATGCCGCCAGCGGTGTGCTGACGTTGAACCCTGCCGGGCCGGACAAGTTTGTGGTCATTACTGTCCTGGTGCCCCCTGCAAGACCAGGAGGGGCTTCGGAGGACGGTTACATCGTCCTGCCGTTACCGTTATTCAGCGTGCCCGAAACGATCCGGATGTTCCGTGCCGATGGTCAGTAAGTTGCCCGGGCCCTAAACCGTGAGAGTCAGGATTTGGAGGGTGAGTTCATTCTCAACCAAAGGATTACTACCATGGAAATCAATTCTGTAGATACGCTGTTGGACTGGCTCAGAGTGGGGCCTCGGACATTGGGCTGGGGGGCGGTGCTGGCCTATGGACGCAGTGAGACCAATAAGGTGTTGTTGCAGGAGTACATCACCCGATTCGGCACTGAGCATTACATGCAACCGATCACTGAAGAAATTCGGGACAATACCACCCCGACACAAAAGGATTTTCTGCATAACTACCAAATGGACGCGCCGCGGCTGTCCTTCATTGGCTCCAACTTGCAGACGTCCGCAGCGAAATTAACGATGAAGGAGGTCGGTGGCACTCACCTGTCTTTTACCAAGCAGGAAGGTGCCCAACAATGGTCGCTTATTCGAATTTCCGAGAAAAACGTACTGGATGGTCCAGGGTTGAAGTTTGATATCAATCTTATGGAGAGCACGGGGTCGGTTACCTCGGCGGGGCGGGTGGAGCTCGATATCTCGGAGGGTCGTAACTATCGTTTGATTGACATGCCGTCCGAGCACTTGCAAAGGGTGGCGGGTGAACGTTTCCAGACACGCTTCAGGGCGTTGCCGCAAGCGCAGAAATTTTTTGTGCTGAACGAATTGCAGTTTGAGCCGAATCAATTTCTTAAACCTTCAAAGTTCGTTATTCGCACCCATAATAAACAGGGTGCCGGTGCCAGGCTGTTGGCCAATGAAGATGAGGGAGAGGGGGCGGTACTGGTTTTTGTCGCCATGGAGGGAGATGCTAATGGAACCACGCCCATCGATAATGGAGATCTGAAATATCTGTTGCCGGAGGGATACTCAGCAACGGTGTTGTTGGGTGATGCCATGCTGTTTAATAAAATAATCGCTGAGGGGGCGAGGCGAACAAATACTATAGAGGATGCGTTTCGCGTGGAGTTTGAGGTTGTCAATGGTCTGACTGAAATGATTGGTTATGGAGGGAAGGGGGTATATGCTAAAAGATTTTATGAGGGAACACCTATTGATGGGCGTTATATTGAGTTCATTCAAGTAGTATCGTTGATTACCAATTTTTCTGACCAAGGGGGAGGGCCGCAGCCAGGTTTAGCGTCATTTCGTATTCGACGCATGCCGGGGGAGATTGTCCTGGATTGGCGTGGTAATAAAGAGCAATCATGCATCGTGTTCTACAGTCTGTATCCAGGCACCGAGGATGGTAACTTGGGGTCGGCATGGGAGTGCGTGTGGAGATTTCAGTTCAAGATGGAACCGGTAACCGGAAGGGTCGTCTTGGAAGTTGTTCGTGAGAGCGACCAGATAAGCGTTGAGGTAAACATAGGGACATTACAAAATCAGCCACTTGTAGTGCGAAATTTTTCGCAGATAAAAGCAAACTTTGAACAAGAGGTTGCAGCACTATTGCGTCCGACTATTGAAACGTTTATTAGTCCGGTGACGGAAATTAATATTTTTACACTTAACAGCTTATTATTTCGTGGTGACAATTCGGTAAAAATCGACAGTGTGTATTACCCTGGCGACCTGGCAGCATTCGGCCACGTCGGCCCTACACAAACCGCCTTCAGTATCACAGATCTGGAACCGATCATTCCCCACACGGCACCGTGGCAATTCAATACCGAACCACCTCGCAGTAATTTGACCTGGTCGGTGCGCAATATCCTCGGCGAGACCGTGCCCAAGGGAACCATCACTAATACGGGTCGGTATACCCCGCCCACCGCCGCCGAGATGCCACGCAGTTCCATCCGAGTGGTGGTTACGGCCACCGACGGTACCCACACCAGCTCGGCGCTGGTCGGCATCACGGCCCGAAGTCTTGCCGTCAACCCGTTGATCATGATTGCCACAGCCGGCGACTCCCTGGCCCATGACGTGTCAGCCGGCGCCGTGGACGGCGGCGCCTTGACCTGGTCCATCCAGGATCCGACCTCAGGTGCCGTTGTGAGACCGGACCCGGCCGCCGACAAGGACCACAGCTATGTGCCGGGGCCGCCGATCGCCAAGTCACCGCCCACCGTCGATACGATCGTGGTGACCAACCCCCGGACGGGGTTGAGTGAAACGACGAGAGTGTTGGTACTGCATCGTGCGCCAACGATTGAAGTGGTGATCAATGATGCGGTGAGTTTGCCGGAGAACCAGCTCCAATTGTCGATCATGGGGGAGGACGGCCCCATCAATCCCGGCGATTGGGGCGAGGAATGGCAGGTATTGCTGGGCAGCGGCTCGGCGCAAATGAATGCCGCCAGCGGTGTGCTGACGTTGAACCCTGCCGGGCCGGACAAGTTTGTGGTCATTACTGTCCTGGTGCCCCCTGCAAGACCAGGAGGGGCTTCGGAGGACGGTTACATCGTCCTGCCGTTACCGTTATTCAGCGTGCCCGAAACGATCCGGATGTTCCGTGCCGATGGTCAGTAAGGTGTCAGTCGCTAATGCGAAGAATAGTTGGAGAATGATCATGTCGAATTCACTGCAAAATTTGCTGAATCGTATGCAGGGGCGCTCTATCACTCACCAGTGGGGAGCAATCGTTGCATTCAGTCGTGAGCAACTCAATCGCTTGCTGGAAGTGCAATATTTAACCTGGTTGCACGACGGACGCTTCATCCCGCCAATCAACGGTGTGGCGTATATCGACGATCGAACGGAGTCGATGACGTTGGATGGCGTACTTCTGGGCAAGCCAGTGCTGTCGTTCGAAACGGCATCGCTGAACGAGTCCAAGGTGACCTTGACCATGAACCTGGTCGCGGGCACCTATACCGCCAAGAGTCACCCCGTTGGCGGTGGCGCGGTCCGCTTGCTTTCCAGCTTCACTATTACTGAAGCGATGGGCTACAAAGTCCAGATGAAGCTCAGCCTGAACCAGATTGAAGGAGAAGTGGATAAACGGGGGCGGGTGACGCTGGATGTGGCGAGCGACCTGTCGATGACTTGCAACCTGGGAGGAATGCCCGGGGTCGACAAACACTTGGCGGCATTAATTCAAAGCCGCTTGGCTGTGCTGCCGCAGGATCAGCGTATTTTTGAGCTGGGGTTGTTTGACTTCAGTGGTTACAACCCTTTGAGCCCAACGGGATTTTACATTCGTACGCAGAAGGCCCCGGGTTCCGATGACCCGGCTGACGGCGCGGTGTTGCTGTTTATTCGGCTGAAAGTCCACGATGAAAATGGAGCGGGAATTCCTATCGAAGGCAGCGACTTCCCTTATCTGATCCCGGACGACAAGGTGGGTGGGCGACGTCTGTATTCGGCTTCATTGGTGCTGAACAGCGAATGGATTGAATTGCTCGACGAAGTGCAGCTTGACGTGCTGAAGAACCTGCTTTTTCCAAGCGATAACTTCTTCATCGAAAGTCAGAATGGACGGCATACACCTCATGATTTATTGGTGCTGGGTAATATTGGACCGAAGTCCGATACGGTGACCGTCGAACCGGCGTTCATCAGCCTGAAGAGCGGTGGTTTGCCCCAGGCGTTTGTCGCGCGCAAGAGCGACGGATCGAGCATTAACGCTCAATGGACTGTAACCAACCCCCTTAGTCCGCTTTCGGTTGGCACTATCACGACGGGTGGGGTTTATACGCCGCCGAACCGAACCCGAATGGGGAAAGAACAACAGCCCATCGTAGTAACCGCTCAATACACGATGGGGGGCAAATCGCAGACAAGCTCAGCACTGGTGCTGGGTGTTTTCGAAAGTATGAACATTACACCGCGGGTTTGCTTGCGCGGGGTTGGCAGTAATCCAACCCCCGTTGAGTTAACTGTGACGACCCTGGGTAATGGGAGCCTACGCTGGCCCACACTTTCTCCGAATGAAGGGATGCTCGATGTCATCGATAACAATCACGCGATCTACACACCGCCTACTAGTCTGACCGACCCGTTGGCGGTGCAGAGAATCATCGTGACTGATCAGCAGAGTAACGAGACGATTGAAGCAACAGTTGTGTTGATGAGAGCAGCGCACACGCTGCCGGTAGATCCGCCCTATGTCGCGGCGGTAACGGCTGGCGATCCGATCCAGTTGTACGCTGATTTGGAACCTGATGATGAGGTTCGCTGGGTGGTTATCGGTGAAGGGGACGTGGATGACAATGGCGTGTTTACACCACCGACCCAGCCCACATCCCGAATCAGTGTGGTGAGGTGTTCCTATCTGGTGAATGGTTCGGCCAGGTCTAGCGGTCTCAGCGTTATCCAGCTCTCCGAACAAGTGCAACCAGAACCGCATTGGCGAGAGCTTGGAGAGTTTTCAATCGCCGTCAATAACGGTCTGGACACTTGTTTCAGCAATGGTTTTCAACAGATTCCCGTCACCGTGACCATTGCAACGCAGTCAGTCACCGTTGGTGGTGCGGAGCTATACATTCCCGTGAGTGATGCCGAGTTGGCTACGCTCAGGTTGGTCGATAAAATAACCAACAATGCGATCCCTTTTATACCGGTAGGCCAAGAAGGTATTGAATATGGCAAAGACACTCGATGGGCCGTGAGCAAAATAAAAAACCGCTTCAGGTTTTTTTCGGCCACTGCAACGCGAACCTATCCACTGGCACCGCCGACGCCAAAAAATAATGGCGTACGTTATCGTGAACTCTATCTACATCTTGCCTACGAAGGTGGCCGGACCTTTTATGCACAGTTTGATTCGCCTTACGGTACGCAAAACTCAACTGATGAGAAAACTGAAAATTTTGAGGTGACGGTGCAAGGTGTCCGTCCCGCGACTCCGTCGTTATCTAACTATGAGTTTAAACGTGAGCGCAAATGGCAAGATGAGGATGGGCATGATGAACCTCCCAGCAATGCGCATCCGGAATGGGATTATTTTAGCTACTATCGTCAGTCGATTGATTACTGGTATTTAAGCTATTTACGGCGTGGCGTCGATTCAGTTCTTTTCGCCACTTTATCCATTGAAAATAATATTTCAACCATGCAATGGGAAAGTGAGCTGATCGATGAAACCTTTTTTAGTTACACCGGCTATGCTTTCAATCCTGCCAATTTTGAAAATAGCGACAGCCCCGTGCCCGAAGGTTTGTCTTTTGATCCCTATTTGTGGGGGTTGATGAGGAACTACCAGAAAAATCTCAAGACTTCGTTTGACGGCGAACGCCCGGCGCAAGGTGAGTTGATTATTAGTTTGCATCGGACGGATGATGTGAATTATTGGTATGACGGGCTGGCGAGCGGCGATAAGCGAAAAATGTATCGCCAGCAATTGGACCCCAGTGTTTATCTTATATTGCTCGACGAAGAAGGGAATCGACATTCCCTGACCGTTGGGTTTGACTCGTCATCCAATGAGAATAGCCGTAATAGGTTGATGCTGAGTCGGAGATGATCAGGGCAGGATGTTGCGTCTTTGATCGACTAAACAGGCATTCGCATATTATGGCCAATGTATTCCATTGTATGTTTTCGAGTGTCTGGAGATGTTGAGTCTTTATCTTTGAGGATAGGTAGCATGACCACTTCCAGTACCGTACATTCCCAAGCCTTCGGCTTCATGAGCTACGTACAAGGCGGTGTTGACCCGCGCACCGGGCAATACACCGTTTCCATCGACCTGCCCGAAGTCCAAAGTAACTGGCTGTGCGGCCCGGCCTTCCCCTTGAACCTGACTTTCAGTCCGATCAATATCCTGGACTCCGGCTTCGGGGTGGGCTGGAACTTGAACTTGAGCCAGTTCACGCCCTCCAACAACATTTTGGCCTTGAGCACCGGGGAAACCTTCAAAGTCACCGGCAGCGGTTCGCTTCCGGATATGAAGGAAAAAAAAC
>NZ_MUOA01000117.1:0-10208 GCF_002001065.1 Pseudomonas sp. A25(2017)
GCGATATCAGCCATTTTTTGATGCATCGCTACAACTGGATTCGGCCTCACCAATTCAACGATGGGTTGGCGCCAGCGCGGGCCGAGGAAAATCTTAACGTCGTGTCCGGGATTAGTTGACCACTACAACACCTATTTTATGAACACCACAGATCCAATGTGGGAGCGGGCTTGCTCGCGAAGGCGGTGAATCAGTTAGCTAATAGGCTGCCTGACACTCCGCCTTCGCGAGCAAGCCCGCTCCCACAAAAGCTTCATGTTGTCGTGATGGATCAAGCCGCCGGCTGATCCAGCTCCAGCCCAACGCCCAGCTGGCGCGACAGGCACGGCCAGCGCTTCCACGCTGCGCCCGTGTCCGGGCTGCCGAGTTTCTCCCGGTAAGACTCCACCGACTCCAGCGCAAAGCTATCTTCGTCGAGCATTTCGTCCACGGCATGGTGCACGGCTTCATCCAGCTGGTTGGCGAACGGTTCGCCGATCAAATGGTGAGCGATCAGGTTGGCGACCGTCATGTCCAGCGGAATCAGCGGCTGGCTGAAGTGCTTGATATACAGATCATTGACCTCCTCCACCAGCCGGTGGGCCAGGTAGGCTTCGTCCAACAGGCTGTCCAGGCCAACGTGGCCTTCCATCAACTTCGGTGGCTGGAGAAAAAACTGTTCGGCGATTTTCAGCACCGGCTTGATCTGCGATTCGATACCGGCTTCGCGAGCCACCTCGTTGGCGGCGTCCAGCAGGTCCGGCACTTGTTCGATGTAAGCGGTGACAAAACGCGTCATGACGCCCTTCGCGTCGATGTCTGGCAATTGGATCGCGGCATGCAGATGCGGTAACTGGGCCTCCAGCTGGCGGGTCAATTGGCCGGTCTCGGCTTCATGTTGTTGGGCTTTTTGGATCTGCTCGCGCAATGCGGCGGTGTTCATGAAAACTCCAGGAAACAAAGGCAATGAAATAGGGAAGACATAACTTAGCTGGCGCAAAAACACTCCTAAGACCTAATTTTCATAACCGCCCCTTCCTTGCTACAGCACAGTTATATCGGTTTGCCATCACTCAGGTTCGCATCCTTCTCCATTCGTGGGCTCTAGCGCAAGCCCCGGCTGTTTCAAACGATTTACGCCATCGCGTTGCGAGGTTGCAGGTGCTGTCTATACTCGGGTTGGAATGGAGTTAGCTGATGACACCCGATTGCATGTGCAGCAAGGCGCGGCGAGTCAATTAAGCAGTCTGAATAGCCGATCCCTTGCCGCAGGCTTTACGCCTACGGGATAACAAGAACGATAAGGGGAACCCGCAATGACGCGACATCCACACGTATGGATGGGCCTCCTGTTGTGGTCGATTTTCAGCCAGGCGCAAGCGGCCTGGACTGTGAATATGGCGCCTGGAGCGACACAGATCAGCAATGCAGTGTTCGACCTGCACATGACCATTTTCTGGATCTGTGTGGTCATCGGCATCATCGTCTTCGGCGCCATGTTCTGGTCGATGATCATGCACCGCCGCTCAACCGGCCAGAATGCCGCGCATTTCCACGAAAACACCCGCGTCGAAATTCTCTGGACCATCGTGCCCTTACTGATCCTGGTGCTGATGGCGATTCCTGCCACCGCCACCCTGATCAAGATGTACGACTCCAGCGAGTCGGACATCGATATCCAGGTCACCGGCTATCAATGGAAGTGGCACTACAAGTACCTGGGCCAGGACGTCGAGTTCTTCAGCAACCTGGCGACCCCCGCCGAACAAATCCATAACCAGAGCGCCAAGGGCGAGCATTACCTGCTGGAGGTCGACAAGCCGCTGGTGCTGCCGGTCGATGCCAAGGTGCGCTTTTTGGTGACCTCCGCCGACGTGATCCACTCCTGGTGGGTGCCGGCCTTCGCGGTCAAGCGCGATGCGATCCCAGGCTTCGTCAACGAAGCCTGGACCCGTGTCGACAAGCCCGGCCTGTACCGCGGCCAATGCGCCGAGCTGTGCGGCAAGGACCACGGCTTCATGCCGATCGTGGTGGAGGTCAAGAGCAAACCCGACTACGAAAAATGGCTGGGCGAACGCAAGGCCGAAGCCGCTCAGCTCAAGGAGCTGACCAGTAAGGAATGGACGCGCGAAGAACTCATCGAGCGTGGCGACAAGGTCTACCACACCACGTGCGTGGCCTGTCACCAGGCCGAAGGCCAGGGCTTGCCACCGATGTTCCCGGCACTCAAGGGCTCGAAAATCGCCACCGGGCCGATCAAGGATCACCTGGGCATTGTCTTCCACGGCAAACCCGGCACCTCCATGGCCGCGTTCGGCAAACAGTTGTCGGAAGTCGATATCGCCGCGGTCGTGACCTATGAACGCAACGCCTGGGGCAACAACAAGGGCGACATGGTGACGCCTAAAGAAGTGCTGGAACTCAAACAGGCAGAAAGCCAATGAGCCGGCCTGACGATCGTTCTCGCAACCGTTCCGGGCTCACCGCCCCGGGCCGCCCAGCCCACTCGTTCGAAGGAGACAGGACATGAGTGCTGTGATCGATGACCACGGTCATGCCGACCACGCCCACGGCCCCGCCAAGGGCCTGATGCGCTGGGTACTGACCACCAACCACAAGGATATCGGCACGCTGTACCTGTGGTTCGCCTTCTCCATGTTCCTGTTGGGCGGCTCGTTCGCCATGGTGATCCGCGCCGAGCTGTTCCAGCCCGGCCTGCAGATCGTGCAGCCGGAATTCTTCAACCAGATGACCACCATGCATGGCCTGGTGATGGTCTTCGGCGCAGTCATGCCGGCGTTCGTCGGCCTGGCCAACTGGATGATCCCGCTGATGATCGGCGCGCCGGACATGGCCCTGCCGCGCATGAACAACTTCAGCTTCTGGCTATTGCCGGCGGCGTTCCTGCTGCTGGTCTCGACGCTGTTCACCCCTGGAGGCGGGCCGAACTTCGGCTGGACCTTCTATGCGCCGCTGTCCACCACCTACGCGCCGGAAAGCGTGACGTTCTTCATCTTTGCCATCCACCTGATGGGCATCAGTTCGATCATGGGCGCGATCAACGTGATCGCCACCATCCTCAACCTGCGCGCCCCCGGCATGACCCTGATGAAAATGCCGCTGTTCGTCTGGACCTGGCTGATCACCGCGTTCCTGCTGATCGCAGTGATGCCGGTGCTGGCCGGCTGCGTGACGATGATGCTGATGGACATCCACTTCGGCACCAGCTTCTTCAGTGCCGCCGGCGGCGGTGACCCGGTGCTGTTCCAGCACGTGTTCTGGTTCTTCGGCCACCCCGAGGTGTACATCATGATCCTGCCAGCCTTCGGTGCCGTCAGCTCGATCATCCCGGCGTTCTCGCGCAAGCCGTTGTTTGGCTACACCTCGATGGTCTACGCCACGGCCGCCATTGCGTTCCTGTCGTTCATCGTCTGGGCGCACCACATGTTCGTGGTCGGCATCCCGCTGGTGGGCGAACTGTTCTTCATGTACGCCACCCTGCTGATCGCCGTGCCCACCGGGGTGAAGGTGTTCAACTGGGCCAGCACCATGTGGCAAGGCTCGCTGACCTTCGAGACACCGATGCTGTTTGCCGTGGCGTTCGTGATCCTGTTTTCCATCGGCGGTTTCTCCGGGCTGATGCTGGCCATCGCCCCGGCGGACTTCCAGTACCAGGACACCTACTTCGTGGTCGCGCACTTCCACTACGTGCTGGTGCCCGGCGCGATCTTCGGGATCTTCGCCTCGGCCTACTACTGGCTGCCGAAGTGGACCGGCCACATGTACGACGAAACCCTCGGCAAGCTGCACTTCTGGCTGTCGTTCGTGGGGATGAACCTGGCGTTCTTCCCGATGCACTTCGTCGGCCTGGCGGGCATGCCCCGGCGGATTCCCGACTACAACCTGCAGTTCGCCGACTTCAACATGGTCTCGTCCATCGGCGCATTCATGTTCGGCACCACGCAGATCTTCTTCCTGTTCATCGTGATCAAGACCATCCGTGGCGGCGAGCCGGCACCGGCCAAGCCGTGGGATGGGGCCGAAGGGTTGGAGTGGAGCGTGCCTTCACCGGCGCCGTATCACACCTTCACTACGCCGCCGGAAGTGAAATGAACACTTTAGCTTCTGTGGGAGCGAGCCTGCTCGCGATAGCGGTAGATCAGGCACACCGCGTCGCCTGCATCGCGAGCAGGCTCGCTCCCACAGGGCTCGGTGCAAGAGGCAGGAGCCATGGCTGATTCGATTTCGATGAAGAAACTGGTCACCCGCCTGCTGCTGGTGGTGGTGGCCATGTTCATCTTCGGGTTTGCCCTGGTGCCGATCTACGACGTGATGTGCAAGGCGTTCGGCATCAACGGCAAGACCGGCGGGCAGTACGAAGGCGAGCAGGTCGTCGATGAATCCCGCCAGGTGCGCGTGCAGTTCCTGTCGACCAATTCGGTGGACATGGTCTGGGACTTCTACCCCAAGGGCGATGAGCTGGTGGTCAAGCCCGGGGCGGTCAACGAGATGGTGTTCGTCGCCCACAACCCCACCGACCGGCCGATGAGCGCCCAGGCGGTGCCGAGTATCTCGCCGAGCAACGCGGCGGCGTATTTCCACAAGACCGAATGTTTTTGTTTTACCCAGCAAGTGCTGCAACCCGGCGAACGCATCGAAATGCCCATGCGCTTCATCGTCGACCGGGACATGCCCAAGGAAGTGAAGCACCTGACGCTGTCCTACACGCTGTTCGACATCACCGCTCGTCATCCACCGGTGGCTCTAAACACTGACCGATAGCGTGCCCGATAAGGAGAACAATAAATGGCAACTCACGAACACTATTACGTTCCGGCCCAGAGCAAATGGCCGATCATCGCCACGGTCGGGATGTTCGTCACGGTGTATGGCCTGGCGACCTGGTTCAACGACCTGAAGGCGGCGCGCCCGGATTCCCACGGCCCGCTGATCTTTTTCGTCGGCGGCCTGCTGGTGGCCTACATGCTGTTCGGCTGGTTCGGCGCGGTGATCAAGGAAAGCCGCGCCGGGCTGTACAGCGCCCAGCTCGACCGCTCGTTCCGCTGGGGCATGAGCTGGTTCATCTTCTCCGAAGTGATGTTCTT
Source organism: Pseudomonas sp. A25(2017) (assembly GCF_002001065.1). Taxonomy (NCBI): domain Bacteria; kingdom Pseudomonadati; phylum Pseudomonadota; class Gammaproteobacteria; order Pseudomonadales; family Pseudomonadaceae; genus Pseudomonas; species Pseudomonas sp. A25(2017). The sequence goes on from NZ_MUOA01000117.1 coordinate 5,085, forward strand.
CATCGCCTTCTTCGGTGCCCTGTTCTACGTGCGCACGATCTCGGCGCCGGGGTTGGGCGGTGAAGGCAGCAAGGGCTTGTCGGAGATGCTCTGGCCGAACTTCGAATACGTCTGGCCGCTGCTGAACAACCCCGATCCCAAGCTATTCCCACCGCCCAAGGATGTGATCAGCCCCTGGGGCTTACCGCTGCTCAATACCATCCTGCTGGTCAGTTCCAGCGTCACCGTGACCATCGCCCACCATGCCCTGAAAAAAGGCCATCGCGGCGCGTTGAAAATCTGGCTGGCGATCACCGTGCTGCTGGGTTGCGCCTTCCTCGGCTTCCAGGCCGAGGAATACATCCACGCCTATAAAGAGCTGGGCCTGACGTTGGGCTCGGGGATCTACGGCGCGACGTTCTTCATGCTCACCGGGTTCCACGGCGCCCACGTCACCATGGGCACGATCATCCTGTTTGTGATGCTGATGCGCATCATGCGCGGGCATTTCGACAACGAGCATCAGTTCGGCTTCGAGGCGGCGAGCTGGTACTGGCACTTCGTCGATGTGGTGTGGATCGGCTTGTTCATCTTCGTCTACATCCTCTGACGCAACCGTTATCAGGGCGGCTCTTTACCAAGGAGCATGCGACACCAACTGGCCGCTGAAGAAACCCCAGGCAATCAAGCCGACGGTGGCGGCGGCCAGGCTGACTCGGATCGCCAGGGCGATGACCAGGCGATTGGAACTGCTGTCGTCCTTGACCAGAAAAAACAGGCCGCTGAACAGGCTGGCAATCGTGGCAATCAGCATCAGGACGATGGCTGCTTTGAGCATTAGGGACACTCCGGGGGGACGCGATGCACGTGAGTATAGCTATCCCGTTCGACGGCTTTCGGACGGCGCCATGAAAGGTTTCCGGCCAGGCATCGTGCCGTCATTGGTGGTGGCCGTGCTGGTGCCGGTGATGGTGTGCCTGGGGTTCTGGCAATTGAGCCGGGGCGAACAGAAGCGCGTGCTCATGGACACTTACGCCGAGCGCCGCGTGGCACCGCCGATGGACAGCACCGAGCTGGCGCACACCAGCGATCCGGCCTTTCGCCCGGTCACGCTGCAGGGCCAGTTCGACGCCGAGCACAGCATCCTGCTGGATAACCGCCAACACGACGGCAAGGTCGGCGTCGAGTTGCTGCAACCGTTCCTCGACCACCGCACCGGGCTGTGGCTGCTGGTCAATCGCGGCTGGCTGCCCTGGCCGGACCGGCGCACTCCGCCGGCCTTCAACACGCCGGAGCAACCGGTGAGCCTCCAGGCCTGGGTCTACGTCGCACCCGGCGCCACCTTCCAGCTCCACGCCGACCCGGCCGGTGCGCCCTGGCCGCGACTGGTCACCGCCATTGAGCCGGACAAGCTCTGGGCTGATCTCGGCCGCAACGGCTTCGCCTATCAATTGCGCCAACAAAGCGGCCCCGGCGCCTACCGGACCGATTGGCCGGTGGTCGCCATGGGCCCGGAAAAACACCTCGGCTATGCCGTGCAGTGGTTCGCCATGGCGGCGGCACTGTTCGGCCTGTTCCTTTATCTCGGATGGCACAACGCAGGGAGACACCATGGGAAGCACCATGAATCCAACCAACACGTCTGAGGCCCCCGTAGCGCCCAACCGGCGCAAGGGCCGCGTGCAATTGCTGCTGATCGTGCTCGGCGTGATCGGCCCGATGATCCTCGCCACCGGCATGTACAAATTCCAGTTCTGGGTGCCCGACAGCCGCAGCTACCACGGCGAACTGATCGGCACCGGCCAGACCCGCGCCGAGATTGGCGTGCAGGCCGATGAGCAGCGCTGGCAGATCCTGGTCACCGCACCGCAGGAATGCTCGGTGGATTGCCGACAACTGGTGTACCTGGCCCGGCAAGTCCAGATCGGCCTCGGCCGTGAAGCCGGCCGCGCCAGTCATGCCCTGGCGATCGCACAACCGCTCGATGCCGAGTACGACGCCCAACTGCAGCGTGAATACCCGCAACTGCAACGCTACCCACTGGACCTGCCGGCGTATCAGAAAGGCGCCCAAGGCTCCGGCGGCGCCCAGCTGTGGATCATCGATCCCCACAGCAACCTGGTGCTGCGCTACGACGCCCGGGTCAAGGGCAAGGACCTGCTCAACGACCTGCGCCACCTGCTGAAACTGTCGAACATCGGATGAGGGCATCGACATGGCCAAACCTGGATTTCGCCTCGCGCTGTTTGCCACGCTGCTGGCACTGATCGTCGTCTTGCTGGGCGCCTACACCCGGCTGACCCACGCCGGCCTCGGCTGCCCGGACTGGCCCGGCTGCTACGGGTTCATCAGCGTGCCCAAGAGCGAAGCCCAACTGGCCCATGCCGAGCTGCATTTCCCCGACACCCCAGTGGAAGCCCACAAAGGCTGGAACGAGATGGTCCATCGCTACTTTGCCGGGGCCCTGGGGCTGATGATTACCGTGCTGGCCGCCCGGGCCTGGATGAACCGCCGTCACCCCGGCCTGCCGTTGAAACTGCCGCTGTTCCTGCTGGCCGTGGTGTTCGCCCAGGCGGCGTTCGGCATGTGGACCGTCACCCTCAAGCTGTGGCCGCAAGTGGTGACCGGGCATTTGCTCGGCGGCTTCGCGACGTTGAGCCTGCTGTTCCTGCTCACTTTGCGCTTGTCCGGGGTGTTGCCGGCGCTGACCGTGCCCAAGCGCCTGCAACACTGGGCCACGGCCGGGCTGCTGCTGGTGATCGGCCAGATCGCCCTCGGCGGTTGGGTCAGCTCCAATTACGCGGCGGTGGCCTGTATCGATTTCCCCACCTGCCACGGCCAATGGCTGCCACCGGCCGATTTCGCCAACGGCTTCCACCTGACCCAGCACATCGGCCCCAACTACCTGGGCGGGCAACTGGACAGCGACGCCCGCACCGCCATCCACCTGACCCACCGCATCGGCGCCTTGCTGGTGACCGTGGTGCTGCTGGGGCTGGCCTGGCAATTGAAGAGCGTCGGCATGACCCGCTTGGCCGGCCTGGTGCTGGCCGCACTGGCGGCGCAGATCACCCTGGGCATCAGCAACGTGCTGTTCCATCTGCCGTTGCCGGTGGCCGTCGCCCACAACGCCGGGGGCGCGGCACTGTTGCTGACCCTGGTGCTGGTCAACTATCACGCCCGTACCAGCCTGGTCCGGGTCAAGCATCAAGTCCCGCTGCGCTGGCGGTTCAACCCGCCTAAACACCGCGCCAGCCCCATAACAATAAAAGGAGAGATGCCATGGCAACCTTGACCGGTGAACGCCACAGCCAAGCGATCTGGCGCGATTACCTGGAGCTGACCAAGCCCAAAGTGGTGGTGCTGATGCTGATCACCTCGCTGGTCGGCATGTTCCTCGCCACCCGTGCCGGCGTGCCGTGGACGGTGCTGGTGTTTGGCAACCTGGGCATCGCCCTGTGTGCCGGCGGCGCTGCGGCGGTCAACCATGTGGTGGACCGGCGCATCGACGCGGTGATGGCCCGCACCCACAAACGGCCATTGGCCGAGGGCCGAGTCTCGCCGGCCGCCGCCCTGACCTTCGCCCTGGCCCTGGCCGTGGCCGGCCAGGCCATGCTGCTGGCGTTCACCAACCCGCTGACGGCCTGGCTGACCCTGGCCTCGTTGCTCGGCTATGCGGTGGTGTATACCGGTTTCCTGAAACGGGCGACGCCGCAGAACATCGTCATCGGCGGCCTGGCTGGCGCGGCACCACCGCTGCTGGGCTGGGTCGCGGCCACCGGTCATGTCAGCGCTGAACCGCTGCTGCTGGTGCTGATCATCTTCGCCTGGACCCCACCACACTTCTGGGCCCTGGCGATTCACCGCAAGGAGGAATACGCCAAGGCCGACATCCCGATGCTGCCGGTGACCCACGGCGAGCACTACACCAAGATCCATATCCTGCTGTACACCCTGGTGCTGCTGGCGGTGAGCCTGATGCCGTTCGTGATCCAGATGAGCGGGATGCTGTACCTGATTTGTGCCCTGGTACTGGGTGCCAGGTTCCTGCAATGGGCCGTGGTGTTGTACCGTGGCAGTCGGCCGCACGCGGCGATCAACACCTTCAAGTACTCTATCTGGTACTTGTTCCTGCTGTTCATCGCCCTGCTTGTAGATCATTACTTACTGTTGAGCCTATGACTCGAACCCAGAAAACCGTCTTCATCCTCGCGGCCGTGATCGCAGTGATCCTCGGCCTGACCATCAACAAGGTGCTGTCCGGCAAAGGCCAGGGCGACCCGACCGCGCTGATCGACGCCGGCATCATCCTGCTGCCCCAGAGCCGCACCCTGCCGGACGTGAAAATGACCGACCAGGACGGCCAGCCCGTGGCGATGGACGGGTTGAAAGGCAAATGGAGCCTGCTGTTCTTCGGCTACACCTTCTGCCCGGACATCTGCCCGACCACCCTCGCCCAACTGCGCCAGATCAAAAGCGAACTGCCGCCCGAGGCTGTGGATAAGTTGCAGATCGTACTGGTCAGCGTCGACCCGAACCGCGACACGCCCAAGCAACTCAAGCAGTACCTGGGTTACTTCGACCCGCAATTCAAAGGCCTGACCGCTTCATCCGTCGAAGACCTGCAGAAACTGGCGAATGCGGTGAGCATCCCGTTCATCCCAGCGGACACCAGCAAACCCAACTACACCGTCGACCACAGCGGCAACCTCGCGGTGATTGGCCCGGACGGTACCCAGCGTGGATTCATCCGGGCGCCGCTGAATAATCAAAAGCTGGTGGCGCAGTTGCCGGAGATGCTCAAGCGTAAATAGCACTTCCGCGGGCATGCCGCTCAGTTAAGCCGTGCCGATTCATTGTGGAGGGGGAATTCATTGTTGTAGGGAAACTCATTGTGGCGAGGGGATTTATCCCCGCTGGGCTGCGCAGCAGCCCCCCAAAAGCCCAATGCGATCAACATGGCACAACGCGGTGCCTGCGTTCAGGGCGAGAGACCTCCTGCCCCCACTCTCTCTGTGGGAGCGGGCTTGCTCGCGAAAGCCGCGGGTCAGCTTGCATCAGGACTGAATGTACCCCCGCGAGCAAGCCCACCCCCACCTCCAACCTGGGGCGCTCACAAATACTGCATCCAACCCCACTCCCCTG
>NZ_MUOA01000039.1:0-10063 GCF_002001065.1 Pseudomonas sp. A25(2017)
CGTTCTTCTGGCGTCATGGTGATGATCTCGGTGGTCTTGGCGTCGAGGATGCGCTGCTTGTCGTGCTCGTTCAGTTGTGCCGCCTCTTTGTTCACGTGGGCCGTGACTTCTACCAGGATCTTGTCCAGTTCAGTGCGGATGTCCGGTGGCAGACCGTTCCAGAACTTGGTGTTGGTGATCAGCATGTAGTCGAGCAAACCGTGGTTGGACTCGGTGATGTACTTTTGCACTTCATGCATTTTCTGGCTGTAGATGTTCGAGTACGGGTTTTCCGCACCGTTGACCACGCCGGTCTGCAAACCTTGGTAAACCTCGGCGAAGCTCATCTTGCGCGGGTTGGCGTTCACTGCCTTGAATTGCTCTTCCAGTACCGCCGATGCCTGTACGCGGAACTTCAGGCCACGAGCATCCTTGGGTTCACGCAGCGGTTTGTTCGCCGACAGCTGCTTCATGCCGTTGTGCCAATAAGCCAGGCCGGTGATGTTCTTGCTTTCCATGGACTTGAGCAGTTTCTGGCCTTCAGGGCTCAACTGGAAACGGTCCACGGCGGAGATGTCATCAAACAGGAACGGCAAGTCAAACAACTGCACCGTCTTGGTGTATTGCTCGAACTTGGCCAGCGACGGCGCGATCATCTGTACATCGCCCAACAGCAAGGCTTCCATCTCTTTGCCGTCGCCGAACAGTGAAGAGTTGGGGTAGACCTCGACCTTCACTTTGCCTGGCAACCGTTCTTCCACCAGTTTCTTGAACAGCAGCGCGCCTTGGCCTTTTGGTGTTTGTTCGGCGACGACATGGGAGAACTTGATCACCACCGGATCTGCCGCCATGGCCGTGCTCATCGCACTCAGGGCCAATGTGCAAGCGAGCGCTTTCCAGATAGGTTTGAACATTACGGGCTTTCCTCTTGTTTTTAGTATTTTCGTGCGGGCTCATTCAAAACACAGCGCACGGCCGAACAATGATGAGTCTAGGCAGAAAAACAACTTGTCGAGTGCGGTTAACAGGAAAACCGTCCTTTGGCTGTACATCTCGACAGATTGCGCTAGAGCCCTCCTTGTATCGGGCTGAAACATCCCAAACGGCTCATTTCGAAAGGTTTCAGTCAATAACCGTGCTGGGGCGGGAAACTGTAAAGGGTCGGTGATGGCTACTGGCTTTCAGTCTCACGCCAAAGCTCGGTGAATCCATGGGGCGAGGGTGGGCATGGCTGTGGATTCTGCGTCCACCACCGACCCCCTGTGGGAGCGAGCCTGCTCGCGATGACGGCGTCACATCCAACATCACCGTCTCAGACAGACCGCCTTCGCGAGCAGGCTCGCTCCCACAGTTTTTGATTGCGGCTGTTCACAACTTTGGCGTCCGCCAGAGATCCCCTGTGGGAGCGAGCTTGCTCGCGATGACTGTGGCCCATCCAGCATCACCGCCTCAGATAAACCGCCTTCGCGAGCAGGCTCGCTCCCACAGTTTTTGATTGCGGCTGTTCACAACTTTGGCGTCCGCCAGAGATCCCCTGTGGGAGCGAGCTTGCTCGCGATGACGGCGGCACAGCCAACATCACCGCCTCAGACAGACCGCCTTCGCGAGCAAGCCCGCTCCCGCAATTGCCCATCTCCTGGCCCACGTCTTCAGCCTTCAAGGCACTACCTCGTCTGCGGCAAGTGGTATCACCTCATGTCTCGTGGTATGACGACTTATTAAGATTTCGCCCGTGGAAATGATCACGTCTCCGCGAAAAATCTCGTGAGTACGCAAGTTTTATTGCGATGTAGGGGTTGACAGTCCGCCAGCAACGTCAGAATAATCCGTCACGTTGTATGACGACATACAAATAAACAATAACAACATTGGTGTTCCTCCCCATGAGAATCACAGGCGTTCACGTCGAAGTTTTTTCCACCCCTTCGCGCCGTGCCCAGGACAGCGCCGGCCATGCCCATCCAGGCGATGAGGTCATGATCAAGATGGCTTTGCTGCGAATCGGTTGCGACGATGGCTCCGAGGGCTATGCCTTCGGCCCGCCCGAGTTGATTCGTCCGCACATCATCGAATCCTTCGTGCGCAAAGTGCTGATCGGTCGCGACCCAATGGATCGCGAGAGCATCTGGCAGGACCTGGCGCACTGGCAACGCGGCAGTGCCGGGCAGTTCACTGATCGGGCGCTGGCGCTGGTGGAGCAAGCGTTGTGGGACTTGGCCGGGCGTGCGCTCAAGTTGCCGGTGCACAAGTTGATTGGCGGTTATCGCGACAAGGTCCCGGCGTACGGCTCGACGATGTGCGGCGATGACCTGCCAGGTGGCCTGTCGACGCCGGACGAGTACGGTCAGTTCGCCGAAAAGCTGGTCCAGCGCGGCTACAAGGCCATCAAGCTGCACACCTGGATGCCACCGATTTCCTTCGCGCCGAACCCACAGATGGACATCCAGGCCTGCGCCGCCGTGCGTGAGGCGGTCGGGCCCAACATCGCGTTGATGCTCGACGGCTACCACTGGTACAGCCGCATGGACGCGCTGACCATCGGCAAGGCCCTACAGGAACTGAATTTCGCCTGGTTCGAAGAGCCGATGATGGAAGACTCGGCAGAGTCCTATGCCTGGCTGGCGGCCAACCTGGACATTCCAGTGCTGGGCCCGGAAAGCATCGCCGGCAAGTTTCATAGCCGCGCCAGTTGGGTGACCCAGAAATCCTGTGACATCCTGCGTGCCGGTGTGGCCGGGGTCGGGGGTATCGGGCCGTGCCTGAAGGTGGCGCACTTGGCCGAGTCGTTCGGCATGGACTGTGAAGTCCACGGCAATGGTGCGGCGAACCTGGCGGTGGTCGGTGCTATCAGCAATTGCCGCTGGTATGAGCGCGGGCTGCTGCACCCGTTCCTCGACTACGAAGAAGTCCCGGCGCACCTCAACAGCATCGTCGACCCGATGGATGCCGACGGTTTTGTGCACCTGTCCGACCGGCCGGGGTTGGGCGAGGACATCAATTTCGCGTATATCGAGGCCAACACCCTGTCCCGACATTGATCCTGTTCCACGCCTGAGGCCGATGGCTGCCCGGGCGACAAGTCTTTATAAATATAAGAAAGGACTGAACCATGAATCTCTGGCCCAAGCGCCTGACCAGGCTGCTGTGTGTCACCGTGGCCCTGTGCGCAGTGCAGGTGCCCGTCAGCCTGGCCCAAGGCGAAACGCCCCCCGACCAATTGGTGGTGGGCATGAGCATGATCAATCTGCTGTCCCTGGACCCTGCGGCGGCCACCGGCCTGGAGGTCGCCGAAGTCAACGCCAACGTCTATGACATGCTCCTGGAACAGGATGCGGCGCAACCGGACACGCTGATTCCGGCCTTGGCGAAAACCTGGGACGTCAGCCCCGACCGCATGCGCCTGACCTTCCAATTGCGCGACGACGTACGTTTTCACTCCGGTGCGCCCCTGACCGCGCAAGACGTCGCCTGGTCGTTGCAGCGCGTGGTTACCCTCAACCGCGCCCTGGCGTCCACCTGGAAAGCCTACGGTTTCACCGCCGACAACGTCGTCAAACTGATGCGCGCCGAAGGGCCGCACACCTTTGTCATGGAGTTGCCGCGCGTCACCGACCCGATGCTGGTGCTCAACACCCTGGCGACGTCACCCAGCGCCTTCATCATCGATCGCAGCGTCGCCTTGCAACATCAGGTCGGCGACGACCAGGGCGCGGCGTGGCTGGCGACGCACACGGCCGGGTCCGGCGCGTTCAAGCTCGACATCTGGCGCGCCAACGATGTGATCCTGATGAGTCGTCATGACGACTATTGGCGCGGCCCCGCGAAGTTACGACGGGTGATCATGCGCAACATGACCGAGTCCCAGGCACTGCGCCTGATGGTCGAGCGCGGTGACCTGGACGTCGCCCGCGGCATGGCAGCCACCGACATCAAGGCGCTGGGCAAGGTCGATGAAGTGCGCATCCAGAGCATAGCCCGCGGCACGCTGTACTACGTGGCGATGAGCATGCAGCAACCGTTGTTCCAGGACATCCGCGTGCGCCAGGCCATCCGCCTGCTGATCGACTACCAGGGCATCAATGACGTGGTCATGCCGCACTACGGTGTGATCAATCAGCGGCCCTTGCAACTGGGGCTGCCGGCACGCCTGGACGATCCGGGTTATCGCCTGGACGTGGCCGAGGCCAAGCGCCTGCTGGCGGCGGCCGGACATGCCGAAGGCTTCAAGGTGACCATCCGTTCGCTGACCGATCCGCCGTTCATCAACATCGCCACCAGCCTGCAAGCGACACTGGCCCAGGCGGGGATCCAGGCGACGATCATCACCGGCACCGGCAACCAGATCTATGGGGCGATGCGCGACCGCCAGTTCGACATCCTCGTCGGTCGTGGCGGCGGCGGGGCGGAGCGTCATCCGCATTCGAGCCTGCGGGCCCTGGTGTACAACCCGGACAATCGCACCGAAGCCAAGCTGAGCAACTTCCAGGGCTGGCGTACCTCGTTCTTCAACCCGCAGCTCAATCAACTGATCGAGCAAGCCGAGCGCGAGCGTGACCCCGCGCGCCAGCGCGAAATCTACGCGCAGATCCAGACCCTCTACGACCAACAGGCCGGGGCGATCATGCCGGTCTCACAGATGGTGGACGAAGTGGTGATCCATGCGGATGTGCGCAACTACATCGGCCACACCGCCGCCACCACGCGTCTTCGGGACGTCTACAAGCAGCGCTGAAATCGACGGCCACAGGGCCAAGGCAGGAATGAACATGTCGACTGCATCCTTTTCAATCTGGACAACTCGGGCCGCTTCGGCGACCCGGCGCAGTGGCTCGGTGGCGGTGACGCTGCTGGGGTTGCTGCTGCTGACCTTTTTCATCGGGCGGGTGATGCCCCTGGACCCGGTGCTGGCCATCGTTGGCCCGGACGCCGACGCCTCGGCCTACGCCCAGGTGTACAAAGAGCTGGGCCTGGACAAGCCGTTGTGGACCCAATTCGCGATCTACCTTGGCGACCTGCTGCACGGTGACTTTGGCATGGCCTTGCTGACCGGCAACCCGGTCATCACCGACATCGCCCGGGTCTTCCCGGCCACCTTGGAACTGGCCACCCTGGCCATTCTGTTCGGCGTGTTGGCGGGCTTGCCGCTGGGTGTCTACGCGGCGACGCATCAGGGGCGCGCCGGTGACCATGTCGCACGGTTGATCACGTTGTTCGGTTACTCCACGCCGATTTTCTGGATCGGCATGATGGCTTTCCTGGTGTTCTACGCCTGGCTGGGTTGGGCCGGTGGCGTCGGGCGCATCGGCCTGGCCTATGACGGGCTGATCCCGAAACACACCGGGCTGCTGTTGATCGACACTGCCTGGTCCGGCGAGTGGGAGGCCTTTCGCAGTGCGCTGCGCCACATCCTGTTGCCGGCGGTGATCCTCAGCTTCAACTCGGTCGCCTACATCAGCCGCATGACCCGCAGCTTCATGCTCGAGCAACTGTCCCAGGAGTACATCATCACCGCCCGGGTCAAGGGCTTGTCCCAGCGCCGCATCGTCTGGGGCCATGCCTTCGGCAACATCCGCGTGCAACTGCTGACTATCGTCGCGCTGGCCTACGGTGGCCTGCTGGAGGGCGCGGTGCTGATCGAAACCGTGTTCGCCTGGCCGGGCTTCGGCCAGTACCTGACCAGCAGTTTGCTGCTCGGTGACATGAACGCGGTGATGGCCTGCGTGCTGTTGATCGGCCTCATCTTCGTGACGCTGAACCTGATCAGCGACGCGCTGTACAAGATCTTCGACCCGAGGACTCGCTAATGAACCTGCCCCTTGCTTCCAGCGCCCCCGGTAGCGCCACGTTGCCGGCTTCCAGTTCGGCGGCGATGGCCGCCAGCACCCTGCGCCTGCTGCGTTTTTTGCTGCGCAACCCGATGACCTTCGCCGGCCTGGTCGTCGTCGCTACCCTGATGCTGGTCGCGGCTTTCGCACCCTGGATCGCCGGCCACGATCCGCTGCTGCAGAACCTCGCCGGCGCGTTGCAGGCACCCAGCAGCGCGCACTGGTTCGGCACTGACGAATACGGTCGCGATGTCTTCGCCCGGCTGGTGTATGGCTCGCGCATCACCCTGTACATCGTCTTGCTGGTGACGGTGATTGTCGGCCCCATCGGCCTGCTGGTCGGCACGGTTTCCGGTTACTTCGGTGGCTGGGTCGACAGCCTGTTCATGCGCATCACCGACATCTTCATCTCGTTCCCCAGCCTGGTCCTGGCGCTGGCCTTCATCGCCGCCCTCGGCCCAGGCCTGGAGCACGCGGTGATCGCCATCGCGCTGACGGCCTGGCCGCCGATTGCCCGGCTCGCCCGCGCCGAAACACTGCCGCTGCGCAACGCCGACTTCGTCGTCGCGGTGCAACTTCAGGGCGCTTCCAGTACCCGGGTCATCCTGCGCCACATCATCCCGATGTGCCTGTCGTCGGTGATCATCCGCCTGACCATGAACATGGCGAGCATCATCCTCACCGCCGCCGCCCTGGGCTTTCTTGGCCTCGGCGCCCAGGCACCGTTGCCAGAGTGGGGCGCGATGATCTCTACCGGGCGGCGCTACATGCTCGAAAGCTGGTGGCTGGTGGCGGCGCCCGGTGCGGCGATCATGCTGGTCAGCCTGGCCTTCAACCTGTTGGGCGACGGCTTGCGCGATGTCCTCGACCCACGTAGCCAATCCTGAGGAACAGGCCATGACTGAGATAAAACTTGCGGTACAGGACTTGTGCGTGGAGTTTCGCAACGCTGGCAAAAACTCCCTGGCGGTGCGTGACGTGTCGTTCACCCTGGGCCGGGAAAAACTCGCCATCGTCGGTGAATCCGGCTCGGGCAAATCCACCGTCGGCCGCAGCCTTTTGCGTCTGCATCCGCCGACCGCGCGAGTCACCGCCAAGACGTTGCGCTTCGCCGACATCGACCTGTTGGCCGCCAGCGAAAAGCAGATCCAGGCGATTCGCGGCGCGCGCATGTCGATGATCATGCAAGACCCCAAGTACTCGCTGAACCCGGTGGTGCGGGTCGGTGAACAAATCGCCGAGGCCTACCTGGCTCATCACAAGGTGCCCCATCGCGAAGCCCGCGAACGCGCCTTGGACATGCTCGCCAAGGTGCACATTCGTGACCCTCGGCGGGTCTACGACCTGTACCCCCACGAGGTCTCGGGCGGCATGGGCCAGCGGATCATGATCGCCATGATGGTGATCACCGATCCCCAGGTGATCATCGCCGACGAACCGACTTCGGCGCTGGACGTGTCGGTGCGCCGACAGGTGCTCAACGTGCTGGAAGAGTTGGTCAGCGAGCGTGACCTGGGGCTGATCTTCATCAGTCACGACCTGAACCTGGTGCGGCATTTCTGTGATCGCGTGCTGGTGATGTACGCCGGTCGCGTGGTCGAGTCGATTGCCGCCGCCGATCTGGATAACGCCACCCATCCCTACACCCAGGGCCTGTTGGCCGCATTGCCGAGCCTGGACCATCCGCGCGCCACGTTGCCGGTGCTGCAGCGCGACCCCCACTGGTTGAATGCTTGAGGAGCCTGTCATGAGCATGATTGAAATCGCCGGCCTGAACCTCAGTTTTGGCACGGGCGCGGCACTGAACACAGTACTGCACGACGTCGATTTGAGTGTCGCCGAAGGTGAGGCATTTGGTCTGGTGGGGGAGTCCGGTTCGGGCAAAACCACCGTGCTGCGCTGCCTGGCCGGGCAGTACCAACACTGGAGCGGACAACTGCGGGTCGCCGGCCACGCCGTGACCCGCAACCTGCCGCTGAACCACTACCGCACCGTGCAGATGGTGTTCCAGGACCCGTATGCCTCGTTGCATCCGCGCTATACCGTCGATGCCGCGCTGCAAGAACCGTTGCGCATCCATGGCATCGACGGGCGTGCACAGAAGGTCAGTGAAATCCTGCGCAAGGTCGGCTTGAACGACAGCTTCCGCTTTCGTTATCCGCACCAGTTGTCCGGTGGTCAGCGCCAACGGGTGGCGATTGCCCGGGCGCTGATCCTGCGTCCCCGGGTGCTGTTGCTGGACGAGCCGACCTCGGCGCTGGATGTTTCGGTACAGGCGGAGATCCTCAACCTGCTGGCCGACTTGCGTCGCCAGGAAGGGCTGACCTATCTGATGGTCACCCATGATCTGGCGGTGGTTGCGCACCTGTGTGACCGGCTGGCGGTGATGCAGCAAGGCAGGGTGGTGGAGACGCTCGACAGTCATCTGCTGGCGAGCGATGGCGCCACCCATGCGTACACCCGTTTGCTGGTGCAGGCCAGTCGGGACATACAGCGTGTACCTATCGCTGTCTGAGTTTTGTTTTAACTAAACAGTTGTACTTGTTTTAACCCGTAAAAGACGTTGAGCCCCAGGTATCAATGCCGCGCACGCGCTCGCCTGTGATTTGGCGTTTACCCCAACTTACTATTAAACCAACAAGAATAAAAACCATGAAAAAGACACTCGTAGTACTTTCTGTCGCTTCGTTGTTCACATCGGTTGTTGCCCAGGCCGATACCGGTTATATCAACGTACGCCATCAATATGCGGAAAAAACCCGCATGCACGCCGACCGTGCCAAGTTTGGTATTCGGCTGGACAACGGTGTGGGTCTGGAAGGTGAACTCAAATACAAGACCGCCGGTGATCGCGAAGACGTTGCCTTCGACAACACCGTCGGCAGCGGCCATGAATTCACCGTCAACTATCAGCACAAGATCGATGACCGCTGGACGTTGACGCCTTCGTTCGCCATGGAAAGCGATGAGGAATCCACCACCTACAAGATGGGCATGCGCCTGGCCTACAAGATCACCAAGGAGCTGAGCATCGCCGGACGCTACCGTTACGACTCCTCCAAGCTCGACCGTGACAAGGTCGACCATGACGTACCGGACAACGGCCAGGACGACCAGAAGATCCATCGCTACGACGTGTACGTCAACTACGCCAACCAAGGGCCATGGGCGTATGAGTATCAATTGACGTACTTCGATGCCAACTACATCCGTTATAACGGTGGCACCGACGACTATGAACAGAATGCGGTGGTCAAGTACAAGTGGGACAAGCGCTGGGCACCGTTCTTTGAAGTGGGCGATATCAAAGTCAACTCGGTCGACAGTGATCGCCAACTGCGCCTGCGGGTCGGCATTCAATACAACTTTTTCTAAGTTGTGGTAGCACTGGTCGACACTGAGTCCACGAACACTAGGATCAAAACTGTGGGAGCGAGCTTGCTCGCGATAGCGGCGTGCCTGTGCCGATGATGTTGGATGTACCGCCGTCATCGCGAGCAAGCTCGGCTCCCACACTGGTTTTCGAGCGTTCACAGATCAGGCGCTCACCATAGATCCCCTGTGGGAGCGAGCTTGCTCGCGATAGCGGCCTGCCTGTGCCGATGATGTTGGATGTACCGCCGTCATCGCGAGCAAGCTCGGCTCCCACACTGGTTTTCGAGCGTTCACAGATCAGGCGCTCACCATAGATCCCCTGTGGGAGCGAGCTTGCTCGCGATAGCGGCCTGCCTGTGCCGATGATGTTGGATGTACCGCCGTCATCGCGAGCAAGCTCGGCTCCCACACTGGTTTTCGAGCGTTCACAGATCAGGCGCTCACCATAGATCCCCTGTGGGAGCGAGCTTGCTCGCGATAGCGGCCTGCCTGTGCCGATGATGTTGGATGTATCGCCGTCATCGCGAGCAAGCTCGGCTCCCACACTGGTTTTCGAGCGTTCACAGATCAGGCGCTCACCACCAACCCCCTGTGGGAGCGAGCTTGCTCGCGATAGCGATCTGCCTGTGCCGATAATGTTGGATGCATCGCCGTCATCGCGAGCAAGCTCGGCTCCCACACTGGTTTTCGAGCGTTCACAGATCAGGCGCTCACCATAGATCCCCTGTGGGAGCAGAGCTTGCTCGCGATAGCGGCCTGCCTGTGCCGATGATGTTGGATGTATCGCCGTCATCGCGAGCAAACTCGGCTCCCACACTGGTTTTCGAGCGTTCACAGATCAGGCGCTCACCATAGATCCCCTGTGGGAGCGAGCTTGCTCGCGA
>NZ_MUOA01000109.1:0-9875 GCF_002001065.1 Pseudomonas sp. A25(2017)
CGATGTAGGGGGCGGTGGCAGTCATAGGGCGAATGTTACTGGGTCCGGGCGGGCAGAGGCATACATCTTGTGATCACGATATTCCCCTGTGGGAGCGGGCTTGCTCGCGAATGCGGTGTGTCAGGTAAAGCATAGGTTGAATGATTCATCGTCTTCGCGAGCAAGCCCGCTCCCACAAGGGCTCACTAGCTTTGGGTAAACAACGCAAATAAAAAACGGAGCGTATGAACGCTCCGTTTCGGTGACAGCCCAGGCGATTATTTACCGACCTGTTTTTCCTTGATTTCCGCCAGGGTCTTGCAGTCGACACACATGTCGGCGGTCGGACGGGCTTCCAGTCGCTTGACGCCGATCTCGACGCCGCAGGACTCGCACCAACCGTATTCTTCGTCTTCGATCAGTTGCAGGGTCTTGTCGATTTTCTTGATGAGCTTGCGCTCGCGATCACGGGCGCGCAGCTCGAGGCTGAACTCTTCTTCCTGACTCGCACGGTCGGCCGGGTCGGGGAAGTTGGCCGCGTCGTCTTTCATGTGATCCACGGTGCGGTCGACTTCCTGCATCAAGTCCTGTTTCCACTTGTTCAGGATCTTGGTGAAGTGCGCGCGCATGGGGGCGCCCATGTACTCTTCGCCAGCTTGCGGGACGTAAGGCTCAAACCCGCTGAGCGACTGATTTTGATTTTGCTTTGCTTGGGTGGGCATGAATGGACCGCCTCTACTCTTGTAATCCACTACGCAGGATTGCTCCATCACCGACACCTGCCGGCCCTGCGGCTGCAAGCGGGCGAACTTACCAGATCAAATCGGGCCGCGCTACTCCCGGTTGTCGAGCCTGCGGCGGCCGGGGCCTGTAAAACGTGACGGGGTTCGCTTCGGTGAGGATGTAAACCTGCTCAATGCTTGATTCTAGTCAAGCCTGGGCCAATCGCGGGAGTCATTTCCAGCAATCCACGGGCTCAGACCGCTTGCGGTTCGCGCGTGTTCGCGCAGTTGTTTCTGACTTGGCGGGAGAGTTGGGTAGAATCGGTTCTCTTTTCCCCTGAAGGAAGGCCAATGGCTCAGCCCTACAGTGCGCGCAGCCGCGCCATCGAACCTTTCCATGTGATGGCGCTGCTGGCCCGTGCCAACGAGCTGCAGGCCGCCGGGCATGACGTCATCCACCTGGAGATCGGCGAACCGGACTTCACCACCGCCGAGCCGATCATCCAGGCCGGCCAGGCCGCGCTGGCGGCGGGCAAGACCCATTACACCGCGGCCCGTGGCATTCCCGAGCTGCGCGAGGCCATCGCTGGTTTCTACGGCCAACGCTATGGGGTGGAAATTGATCCCCGACGCATCCTCGTGACCCCAGGCGGGTCCGGCGCGTTGCTGCTGGCCAGCGCTTTGCTGGTGGACCCAGGCAAGCATTGGCTGCTGGCCGACCCCGGTTATCCGTGCAACCGTCATTTCCTGCGCCTGGTCGAAGGTGCGGCGCAATTGGTGCCCGTGGGGCCGGAGGTGCGTTACCAATTGACGCCGGACCTGGTGAACCGTCATTGGGACCAGGACAGCGTCGGTGCGTTGGTGGCCTCGCCGGCCAACCCGACCGGGACGATTCTCACCCGGGACGAGCTGGCGGGGTTGTCCAAGGCCATCAAGGGCCACAACGGCCATCTGGTGGTGGACGAGATCTATCACGGCCTGACCTACGGCACCGACGCCGCCAGCGTGCTGGAAGTCGATGACGATGCCTTTGTCCTTAACAGTTTCTCCAAGTATTTCGGCATGACCGGCTGGCGACTTGGCTGGCTGGTGGCCCCTCCGGCGGCCGTCGGCGAGTTGGAAAAGCTCGCGCAGAACCTCTACATCAGTGCGCCGAGCATGGCCCAGTACGCCGCCCTGGCCTGTTTCGAGCCCGCGACCATCGAGATCTTCGAGCAGCGGCGGGCCGAGTTCGCGCGGCGCCGTGACTTTCTACTGCCGGCCTTGCGTGGGTTGGGCTTCGGTATTGCGGTGGAGCCGGAAGGGGCGTTTTACCTCTATGCCGATATCAGCGCGTTCGGCGGCGATGCCTTTGCGTTTTGCCAGCACTTCCTGGAAACCGAGCACGTGGCCTTCACGCCGGGCCTGGATTTCGGCCGTCATCAGGCCGGCCATCATGTGCGTTTTGCTTACACCCAGAGCCTGCCGCGACTACAGGAAGCGGTGGCACGAATCGAACGCGGACTACGGAGCTGGCAAGGCTGATGCGTTTTTCCCCTGCGTTGGAAGAAGGTCGCTTGATTCGACGTTACAAGCGTTTTCTTGCCGATATCGAGACCGTTCACGGCGAGTTGCTCACCATTCATTGCCCCAACACCGGCTCGATGCTCAATTGCATGGCTGAGGGCGCGCGTGTCTGGTTCAGTCGCTCCAGCGACCCCAAGCGCAAGTTGCCCGGCACCTGGGAAATCGGCGAAACCCCTCAGGGACGGCTCGCCTGCATCAATACCGCGCGGGCCAACGCGTTGATCGAAGAGGCCTTGCGCGCTGGGGTCATCAGCGAATTGAACGGGTTTACCGGGCTCAAGCGTGAAGTGGCTTACGGTGTGGAAAACAGCCGTATCGATTTTCGCCTGGACTATGAACAAGGCTCGGCCTGGGTCGAAGTCAAAAGCGTCACGCTGGGGTTCGATGGCACGAATGTGGCGGCGTTTCCCGATGCGGTGACCCAGCGCGGGGCCAAGCACCTGAGGGAACTCGCCTGCCTGGCCCGGGAAGGTGTGCGGGCGGTGCAGCTGTATTGTGTGAACCTGAGCGGCATCGAAGCGGTGCGCCCGGCACAGGAAATCGACCCGGTGTACGCCGCAGCCCTGCGTGATGCGGTGGCGGCGGGTGTGGAGGTGCTGGCCTACGGGGTTACGTTGACGCCCGAGCAGATGTGGGTGGACCGTGCGTTGCCGGTGTTGCTAGAGCTCGACCCAGATGCCTTGCTCGTCCTCCCGGCTGTCTAAGGCAGCGAGGAACTGACCGGCGCAGGGGCCGGCCACGCATTCACCGCTCTCGATCAGAAACAGCGCGCCGTGGGTGGCGCACTGGATCAGGCTGGCGCTGGGGTCGAGGAACTGGTCGGGTTGCCATTCCAGCGGCACGCCCCGGTGCGGGCAGCGGTTGAGATAGGCATACACCTGGCCGGCGCGTCGCACGGCCAGTACTTTGCGCCCATTGATGTCGAAACCGCGACTGCCGTTGTCGGGCACTTCGGCGGCGGTACAAAGAAACTTCATGGGTGTCTCAATATTTGTGTTGAAAAGTCCCCTGTGGGAGCGAGCCTGCTCGCGATAGCGGTGGATCAGCCAGCCTTAATGTGACTGACACACCGCTATCGCGAGCAGGCTCGCTCCCACAGAGGTTCATGCCACAGATGTCTATGCTTGACGGTCAAATGAAAACAATTATCAAATGGCGCCTCCTTCGCAGGTGGCTGAGGATACTTGGCCGGGACCGGTCCTGTGAAAAACTTCTTTGAGGAAGCTGCCCGATGCGCCTGAACATCCGCGTTGTTGCGCTCTGTGTCGCACTGTTGCTCAACCAGGGGGCCAGCGCTGCCGACTTGCCGCAACGCTGGGTCAGCGTCGGTGGCGCCGTGTCGGAGTGGATCAGTGCGCTGGGGGGCGAGTCGAAGCTGGTAGGCGTGGACTCCACCAGCCAGCATCCTGAATCCTTGCGGGCCTTGCCCAGTATCGGTTATCAGCGACAGCTATCGGCGGAGGGCGTGCTGAGCCTGCGTCCGCAGATCCTGGTCGGCACCGAGGAAATGGGGCCACCGCCCGTGCTGGCGCAAATTCGCAGCGCCGGTGTGCAGGTCGAATTGTTCTCGGCCACACCAGACCTGCCGGCCCTGCAGGGCAATCTGCGGCACCTGGGACAGTTGCTGGGGGCCGAGGCCGAGGCGGCGCGGTTGTTCGACCGTTATCAAAAACAACTCACCCAGCAACAGGCCCGGGTGACAGAGGCCCAGCGCAAACAAAAGGCCCCCGGCGTATTGCTGTTGGTGGGCAGTTCCGGCGGCAAGCCACTGGTCGCAGGCAAGGGCACTTCTGCTGATTGGCTGTTACAGCAGGCCGGCGGTCACAACCTGGCGACCCACAGCGGCTATAAATCTTTTTCCGTGGAAAGCCTAGCCAGCCTGAATCCCGAAGTACTGGTCTTTGCCGACCGTGCCCTGAGCGGTGAGGAAGCGCGTGCCGCACTGTTCCGGGAAAACCCGATTCTTTCCTCGACCCGGGCCGCCAGGGATGGACGTGTCATGGAGCTCGACCCGACGCTGCTGGTGGGCGGGTTGGGCCCGCGGTTGCCACAAAGCCTGGTGACACTGACGGCAGGCTTCTATCCGGTTGCGTCGGCCACGGCGCCATGACCTCGTTGATCAAACCTCGCACCTTGTTCATCGGCCTGGGCCTGCTGTGTTTGTTGGCGACCTGGCTGTCCCTGGCCCTGGGGCCGGTGAGCTTGCCGCTGCTGGACACCTTGCGCGCCGCCTTGCGCCTGTTGGGTCTGCCGGTGGCTGCCGATGGCCTGGAACAGGCCGAACTGATCCTCGGCCAGATCCGTTTGCCACGCACCCTGCTGGGTTTGGCGGTGGGCGGGGTGTTGGCGTTGTCCGGCGTGGCGATGCAGGGGCTGTTCCGTAACCCTCTGGCGGACCCGGGGCTGGTGGGCGTGTCCAGCGGCGCGGCACTGGGCGCCGCGTTCGCCATTGTTGGTGGCTCGGCACTGGGCGGGTTGCCGGAAGCCTTCGGCCCCTACGTGTTGTCGTTGTGTGCATTCCTGGGCGGGCTCGGTGTTACGGCGCTGGTCTATCGTCTCGGCCGCCGCAACGGCCAGACCCATGTCGCGACCATGCTCCTGGCCGGTATTGCCCTGACCGCACTGTCCGGTTCGGCCGTCGGCCTGTTCACCTACCTGGCGGATGACGCGACCCTGCGCACCCTGACCTTCTGGAACCTGGGCAGTCTCAATGGCGCCAGCTATGCGCGGTTGTGGCCGCTGTTGCTGGTCAGCGCCGGCGTGGCGCTCTGGCTGCCACGCCGGGCCAGGGCACTCAATGCGCTGTTGCTGGGGGAATCCGAGGCTGCCCACTTGGGCGTTAACGTCGAAAGCCTCAAGCGTGAGCTGGTGTTTTGTACCGCCTTGGGGGTTGGCGCGGCGGTGGCGGCGGCGGGCATGATCGGCTTCGTCGGGCTGGTGGTGCCGCATCTGGTGCGGCTGGTGGCCGGCCCCGACCACCGGGTGTTGTTGCCTGCTTCGGTGTTGGCGGGTGCAAGCCTGCTGTTGTTCGCCGATCTGGTGGCGCGCCTGGCACTGGCCCCTGCGGAATTGCCGATCGGCATTGTCACGGCCTTCATCGGCGCGCCGTTCTTCCTTTATCTATTGGTGCGAGGGCGCGCCTGATGCTGCGAGCGCAGAACCTGCACATTCACCGCGGCCGCAAGACGGTACTGGCGGACGTCGATCTCGAGCTCAACCCTGGCGAAGTGCTCGGCGTGCTCGGGCCCAACGGTGCGGGCAAAAGTACCCTTTTGGCGGGGCTGTGCGGCGAGTTGCGCCCGGCCCAGGGGCAGGTCTGGCTCGATGACCGGCCACTGGCCCAGTGGCAGGGTGCTGAGCGCGCCCGGCGCCTGGCGGTCTTGCCGCAGTCCTCGACCCTGGATTTTGCCTTCCGTGTCGAGGAAGTCGTCGGCATGGGGCGCCTGCCACACCAGAGTGGTCGAGTGCGCGACGAGCAAATTGTCGCCTTGGCGCTGCAAGCGGCAGACGCCGCGCATCTGCACGGTCGCAGTTACCTGGCGTTGTCCGGCGGCGAACGCCAGCGGGTGCATCTGGCGCGGGTTTTGGCGCAATTGTGGCCGGGTGAAGCGGGGCAAACCCTGTTGCTGGACGAGCCGACCTCGATGCTCGATCCGCTGCACCAGCACACCATCCTCCAGGCGGTGCGTGAATTCGCCAGTCGCGGCGCTGCCGTGCTGGTGATCCTGCATGACCTGAACCTGGCGGCGCGTTACTGTGATCGCCTGTTGCTGCTCGCCTCCGGTCGGCCGGTGGCCCTGGACACGCCCCGGCACGTGCTGCGCCCGGAACCGCTCAAGGCGGTGTTTGGTTTGGACGTGCTGGTGCAAGACCATCCGGAGCGCGGGCATCCATTGATCATTGCCCGCTGAGGGCGCCCTGGAGGATATGGACGTGCGCCTGCTCCTGATTCTGGCATTGAGTGTACTGACGGCGTGTCAGAGCATCGCACCGCCCCCACTCGGCGGACGAATCCGTGATTTGCACACTGGCCAGGCCGTGACGCCCCAGGCCTTGGTCGAGCGCTTGGCCACGGCGCCTCGGGTGGTGGTGGGAGAGCGGCACGACAATCGCGATCACCACGCACTGCAGGTATGGCTGCTCCAGGCCCTGGCGGGGCAGCGGGCCCAGGGCAGCCTGTTGCTGGAAATGCTCACCCCCGCCCAGCAGCCACGCGTTGATTCAGTCCGCCAGCTACCCGCCTTGCCGAAGGACCTGCCCGACGCGCTGGACTGGTCGCCGGGCTGGGATTGGAGCCTGTATGGCCCCGTCGTCGATTTTGCCCTGGCGCAGCGCTATCCGTTGCTGGCCGCCAATCTGGACGCCGCCGAGATCCAACGTTTCTATCGACAAGCTCCCAACTTGATGGGCACTCGCTCCAATGCAGCCACGGTGAAGGACGCGTTGTTGGGGCAAATCCGTGAATCCCACTGCGGTTTGCTGCCAGAGTCGCAAATGCCGGCGATGCTGGCCGTGCAGCAACAGCGTGACCGGCGCATGGCCGAGCGCCTGTTGCAAGCGCCGACACCGGCACTGTTGTTCGCCGGTGCCTGGCATGCGCGAAAGGATGTTGGTGTGCCGCTGCATGCATTGGATCTCGGTGCCAGCGAGGCGCCTATCGTCCTGATGCTGGCCGAGGAGGGCAGTGAGGTGACGTCGGCCATGGCGGATTACGTGTGGTACACGCCGGCCATGCCGGCCCAGGATTATTGTGCGCAGATGCGCGAACACGTCGGTAAGTGATATTGCAGGCAAAAAAAGACCCGGCAAAAGCCGGGTCAAATAACCGTGATTAGCCTGATGAGGAGATATCTGAGAGTCCGAACCAAGGGCTGTTCAAATATCGACCAGTCTCGCGACTGGATGTGGTAATCATAGCGATTCTCATTACCATGTCAAACATTGTTTTGCGATTCGCCGAAATAACCTCGCGGCCAGGGTTCGCGCTGGAAACGAAAGGGGCGTCAGGTCTTATGGCGCGTCGAAATGGCGTCCAGCTGTTTATTCAGGGCTTCTTTGCGCTCGGCGGGGATGTCATTCCAATGCACATCCATCAACGCGCCCTCGATGGCGTACAGCAACACCTTGGAGGCCCGGAAGCCCCGAGTACGCACGGCGCGATAGGCGTCCACCGCGCCAAGCCGGCGTAGATCCGAGGCACTGTGAATGCCCACGGCGTGCAGCCACTGGGCTGATGTCTTGCCCAGATTCTTCAGGTGTTGCAGTTCATCATTCATCGAGCCTCCTTGCGACGGCCGACTGGTGCAGTGGGCAAGCTTCTGAGCAGTGTAGCGGTCAGTAGGAAAAGCGTGATTCTTTGGTCGGATTCGACGCAAAAGCTTCTAATGCATTACGCACGATGAGGTGGGAAAAGGCTGCATTCTCCAGCGCAAGCGGGGGCGCTGGAGATCTGTTCGGTGGTGGCAGGTCGGCGCGTTGGCCGACCTGGTTTACCTGTCAGCGGCTGCGGTAGCGCAGGCGGGTGCCGAAGTTCATCGACATCAGGATCTCGTCCGCAGACAACTCGGGCGGGAAGTAGGCGCCGGATATTTGCGCATGGGCCAGGCTCGCGCCTTCCAATGACGACTTGCGAAAATCGATGCCACGCAAATCGGCGGAACGGAAGTAGGCGTCGCTGAAGTCAACGTCGTCCGCGTTCAGTTCTCGCAGATCAAGGCCTCGAAAGTCGCCGCCGCGCATGTCGACCGGGCCTTGTGGGCGTTCGCTGTTGAACCCGGCGATATCGTCTTTGCGCAGCAAGGCATAAAGCGGGGTATTGAGAAGCTTGGGGAGGCTCATTTCATATCACCTGTTGGTTTTATGACGCCAGTATAGTGCCACTATTTGGCGGCCGTGAAGCCGGGCATCGCTTCACGGCCGAAAATAGTTACAGGCCTGGCAGGCGCTGGCGGATCTGCGCGACCACGATGTCGAGCGTGCCGCTTTCGTTGGTTTGGACCCGTTTGCTGCAGAGAATTTCCGCCGGGGTCAGTGCTTCGCGGCTGGACTGTTGTGCGGCGATGACCGCCAGGTTCGCATCGGAGGGGTCTTGCTGGTCGGCCTGGCGCTGTGCCAGCCGGCTTTCGATGACCGCTTGCGGCGCGTTGCAGTCAAGGATCAGGAACGGAGTACCGGTGGCCTCGGCGACTTTTTCCGCGGCGTCGCGCTGATCGTGCTTGAGGTAGGTGGCATCGATCACCACCGGGAATCCGGCGCGCAGGATCGCTGCGGCGATTTCATGCAGGCGGGTATAGGTGGCGCTGCTGGCGTCGCTGCTATAGATGCCGGCCTGTGGGTCGTTGGGGACCTGTTGCTGGCCGAACAGGCGCTTGCGCTCCACGTCCGAACGCAGGCGAATGGCCCCCAGTGCCTCGACCAGGCGCATCGCGACATGGCTTTTGCCAACGGCCGAAACACCGTGGGTGATGGCCAGGAAGGGTGAAGGAATGGTGCTGTAGCTTTCGGCCAGGTTGGCGTAGTTGCGGTATTGGCGCAGGGTGGTGGCGCGCTGCACCGGATCGGCTTCGGCCGGCATGCTGAACAGCGCGACTTTTGCCCGGACGAGGGCGCGATAGGCTTTATAGAAGTTCAGCAGCTCCAGGCCCTGGTAGTCGCCGGTCAGTTCCAGGTACTGGCTGACGAAGCGCCGCGCCAGCGACTTGAGGCCGCGGTCTTCCAGGTCCATCGCCAGGAACGCGGTGTCGGCGTAGACGTCGGTGAAACGGAACGGTTCGTTGAACTCGATGCAATCGAAAATCACCACCTTGCCGTCGATCACTGTGGCGTTGCCCAGGTGGATATCACCGTGGCATTCGCGGATGAAACCTTCGGCCTTGCGCTGGGTGAACAGCGGCTTGAGGCGTTCGAAACTGCTCTCGGCCCAGGCTTGCAGTGCTTCGAGTTGCAGCAGGTCGGCCTTGTCGTTGAGGAACGGGCGGATCTGTTCGAAGTTCTGCAGCACCGGTGCCATCACGCTTTGCGCAGTGCCAGCGTCGTTTTCGGCGGGCACCTTGGGCGTGGCGAGGTGGAATTGGGCGATCTGCGCGGCCATCTCATCGATGTGCGCGGTGGTCAGCTCGCCGTTGGCTTGCAGTGTGCTGAGCAGTTCGCTCTGCGGGAACTGACGCATCTTCAGGGCGTATTCGATGGCCGGGCCGTCGCCACCCAGCTGTGGCGCTTCGGCGCTGCCGGTAATCGGCAGGACGTCCAGGTACAGGTCCTGGGTCAGGCGCTGGTTCAGACGCAACTCTTCACCGCAGAAATGCTGGCGCGCCTGGAGGCTGGTGAAATCGAGGAAACCGAAGTTGACCGGCTTTTTGAATTTGTAGGCGTATGGCCCGGTGAGCAATACCCAGGAAATGTGGGTCTCGATGACCTGGAACCCTTCGACGGGATGCGGGTAGAGGGCCGGGTTTTGCAGGGCAGCGATCAGGGATTGGCTCACGGGCGGTCCTTCATAGACTGGAAAAATTCAAGGCCGTCATTATGGCCGCAAGCCGCGCTAACGCAAACCACGTGGCGGGCTCATGTTGAACCGCAGCAAAGTGCGTATAATCCGCCGCCATGACT
>NZ_MUOA01000067.1:0-9708 GCF_002001065.1 Pseudomonas sp. A25(2017)
GAAACCACCCGCCAGCCGCCTGCGGCCCTGGCTGGGCTGGGCCCTTAAACTCAGCCTGGTGGGCCTCGTCGTGCTCGCCGGTTTTGCGGTCTATCTCGATGCCGTGGTGCAGGAGAAGTTCTCCGGCAAGCGCTGGACCATTCCGGCCAAGGTCTATGCCCGGCCGCTGGAGCTGTTCGTCGGGCAAAAGCTGAGCAAGGATGATTTCCTGACCGAACTCGATGCCTTGGGTTATCGCCGTGAAAGCGTGACCAACGGTCCGGGTGCGGCCTCGGTCAATGGCAATACCATCGACCTCAACACCCGTGGTTTCCAGTTCTATGAAGGCATGGAACAGGCGCAACCGGTGCGGGTGCGTTTTTCCGGTGACTACGTGGCTGCGCTGACCGGCGCGAACAACGCGAGCCTGTCGGTGGTGCGCCTTGAGCCGCTGCTCATTGGTGGCCTGTACCCCAAGAACCTCGAAGACCGGATCCTGATCAAGATCGACCAGGTGCCGCCGTTCCTGCTCGATACGCTGATCGCCGTCGAAGACCGCGACTTCTACCATCACTTCGGCGTCTCGCCCAAGTCGATTGCCCGGGCTATCTGGGTCAACACCTCTTCGGGCCATATGCGCCAGGGCGGCAGTACCCTGACCCAACAGCTGGTCAAGAACTTCTACCTGACCAACGAGCGCAGCCTGACCCGCAAGCTCACCGAAGCCATGATGGCGCTGTTGCTGGAGCTGCACTACGACAAGCCGGAGATCCTGGAGGCGTACCTCAACGAGGTGTTCGTCGGCCAGGACGGTCAACGGGCGGTGCACGGTTTCGGCCTTGCCAGCCAGTTCTTCTTCAGCCAGCCGCTGTCCGAGCTCAAGCTGCATCAGGTGGCGTTGCTGGTGGGCATGGTCAAGGGGCCGTCTTCCTACAACCCGCGTCGTAATCCGGAGCGTGCCCTCGAGCGGCGCAACCTGGTGCTCGACTTGCTGCAACAACAAGGTGTGGCAACGGCCGAGCAAGTCGAGGCGGCAAAAAAGATGCCATTGGGCGTGACCAAGCGTGGCAGCCTGGCGGACAGTTCCTTCCCTGGCTTCATGGACCTGGTCAAGCGTCAACTGCGCGAAGACTACCGCGACGAAGACTTGACCGAAGAAGGCCTGCGCATTTTCACCAGCTTCGACCCAATCCTGCAGATGAAGGCCGAAGCCTCGGTCGAGGACACCTTCAAGCGACTGGGCGGGCGCAAGGGCGCTGACGAAGTTGAAGCGGCCATGGTGGTGACCAACCCGGAAACCGGCGAAGTCCAGGCCATGATCGGCAGCCGCCAGGCCAGTTTCGCCGGTTTCAACCGGGCCCTGGATGCGGTGCGCCCGATTGGCTCGCTGATCAAGCCGGCGGTGTACCTCACCGCCCTGGAAAAGCCGAGCCAATACACGCTGACCAGTTGGCTGTCGGACGAGACCTTCTCGGTCAAGGGCGCCGATGGCCAGGTCTGGAAACCGCAGAACTATGATCGTCGGTCCCACGGCACGGTGTTCCTCTACCAGGGTCTGGCGCATTCCTACAACCTGTCGACGGCTCGCCTCGGGCTGGAAGTCGGCGTGCCGAACGTCCTCAAGACCCTAGCGCGCCTGGGGGTGAGTCGCGAATTCCCGGCGTTCCCATCGATGTTGCTGGGGGCCGGTGGCCTAACGCCGATCGAAGTGGCGGCCATGTACCAGACGCTGGCCAATGGCGGTTTCAACACGCCGATGCGCGGCATCCGCAGCGTGCTGACCGCCGATGGCGAGCCGCTCAAGCGTTATCCGTTCCAGATCCAGCAGCGTTTCGATCCGGCCTCCATTTACCTGATCCAGAGCGCGATGCAGCGGGTCATGCGTGAAGGCACCGGCAGTTCGGTCTATAACGTGCTGCCCCGGACCCTGACCCTGGCGGGCAAGACCGGTACCAGTAACGACTCGCGCGACAGCTGGTTCGCCGGCTTCAGCCAGGACCTGCTGGCGGTGGTCTGGCTCGGACGTGATGACAACGGCAAGACCCCGTTCACCGGTGCCACCGGCGCGCTGCAGGTCTGGACCAGTTTCATGCGCAAGGCCGACCCGTTGCCACTGGACATGCCGCAACCGGACAACATCGTCCAGGCATGGGTTGATTCGCGCACGGGGCAAGGCTCCGATGCCAATTGCCCGGGCGCCGTGCAGATGCCGTATATTCGCGGCAGCGAACCACCACCCGGTGCTGCCTGTGGCGGCACGAATCCCGCCGAATCGGTGATGGATTGGGTCAAGGACTGGATGAATTAAGCAAAGAGGGTTTCAAGTGAACAAGTGGTTGATTCCAGCGGTAACGGCCGTGGCTTTGCTCAGTGGTTGCTCTACCGTACAGCGTGGTTCGATTCCGGTCGTTGATTCCGGCACTGCTGTTTCCAACAGTGAGCGGGTCTCGGCCAACGGCGGTTTCCGTCAGACGACGGTGAAGCGGCCGGTGCAGGGCCAGGTCCAGGCAATCCCGCAGGGCGACACCGGTGTCGTCGTGATGGTGCCTGGTGGTGGCGCGACGGCCTCGGCGCCGATCAGCAGCACGCCGATCACTCCGGGTCCGATCACGCCAGGGCCTATCGAAACCTCGCCGATCAATCAGGGCAGCTACAGCATGCCTTCGACGCCGAGCAGCATCCCGCCGGCAAGTTCCGGTGGCTTGTCCGCCGATGAACAACTGGACGGCCCGGTGCTGGCCCTGCTGACCACGGCGCAACAACAACAGGCCGGCGGTGATCTCAACGGTGCGTCTTCCAGCCTGGAGCGTGCCCAACGTGTCGCTCCGCGCGAACCTCAAGTGCTTTATCGCCTGGCCCAGGTGCGCATGGCCCAAGGCGATGCGCCGCAGGCCGAACAACTGGCTCGTCGTGGCCTGACATTCTCCAGTGGTCGTCCGGCACTTCAGGCCAGCCTGTGGGAATTGATCGGCCAGGCTCGTGAGAAACAAGGCGATTCCGCTGGCGCGGCATTGGCCCGTCAGAAGGCCAAGGTTTCGCTCTGATGGATACGCGTTTTCCTCAGATCGCCGACCAGTTGCTGTTGATCGAGCGGGAACTGCGGGTCCAGGGCTGGTGGAGCGATGTGTCGCCTTCGGCGCAGGCGCTGGCCAGTGTCGAGCCGTTCGCGGTCGACACCCTGGACTTCGAGCAATGGCTGCAATGGATCTTCCTGCCCAGGATGAAAGCCATCCTGGAAAACGACCTGCCGCTGCCCAACGCCTCGGGCATCCTTGCCATGGCCGAGATGGTCTATGCCCAGCGGCCAGGGCAGGGCATCGAGTTGCAGCGGCTGCTGGCGCAGTTCGATCAGTTGATCAGCAACGCCGGCTGACCGACGTTACTGACAGTTCTCCTCGATTTGCTTGCGGGTCTCGTCGATCCGCAGGCGCCGCTCCTCATCGGTGAGGCGGCGCATTTCCCCCTCCACGTCTTCGCGTACCCTGGGATTGTTCTGCAATTGCGCCAGGTTGGTCCGGGCCTGTTCGCAGAACGCCTTGAGTTGGGCTTCCTGCTCGGCAATCTGTTTCTTGACCTGTTGGTCGATGGCCTTTTGGTCGCCAATGACTCCGCCAGACGGCGGTGCCGCCGGTTTGGCGGGCGGCGGGGCGGACTTGATCACGGTCGTGGCTTCCGTGCCTTCGGGCGGCTGGGCGCCGAAGTGGGTAACGCCCTGGGCGTCCACCCATTTGTAGACCTGACCGGCCATGCACATCGGGCTCAGGCCAACCAGCAGGCTGGCCGTCAAGAAGATCATTCGCATGCTGTTTCCTTGTCATGGGTTGCGCAATTGAAGCTAACACAGTTGCCGTTTAAAGGTTTTTTCTTGCGTTCTCATGCGCTTACTTCGAATAAAGCACATAGACGACTTGACTTGAAGGAGGCGAAACAGAAGAATCCAAAGTCCGCTGTAGAGGGACTGCCAGAAGCAGACCCACTCAGCAGATCATGAGGCGCACATCCGCGCCGACCTGTTACACCCGCAACGCGTTACCTCGCGCTGGGTGGGAAAGGCCCGCAACACTTGGGACGATCCCAATACTTGCTCAGTCAGTGCTGACGTAGTCGGCGACCACCGTCGCTCATGCTCTGCCGAGAAGTAAACCTATTAAGACCCGTCCCCTTTTTTGTGGGTCGGTATTCTGGCGTTTTAGAGGTGAACAACGTGGAGCTTTTATCTGGCGGTGAGATGCTCGTCCGCTTTTTGCGTGACGAAGGCGTCAAATATATCTACGGGTACCCCGGTGGTGCTCTTCTTCATGTCTATGATGCCCTGTTCAAAGAACCGGAAGTGACCCACATCCTGGTTCGTCACGAGCAGGCGGCCACCCATATGGCTGACGGCTACGCCCGTGCCACCGGCAAGGCCGGCGTGGTACTGGTGACTTCCGGTCCAGGCGCCACGAACGCCATCACCGGTATCGCCACCGCGTACATGGACTCCATTCCGATGGTGATCATCTCCGGCCAGGTGCCCAGCACCCTGGTGGGCACCGATGCGTTCCAGGAAACCGACATGATCGGTATCTCCCGGCCGATCGTGAAGCACAGCTTCATGATCAAGCACGCGTCGGAAATCCCTGAAGTCATGAAGAAGGCCTTCTACCTGGCTGAATCCGGTCGTCCGGGCCCGGTCGTGGTCGATGTCCCGAAAGACATGACCAACCCGGCCGAGAAGTTCGAATACATCTTCCCGAAAAAAGCCAAGCTGCGTTCCTACAGCCCGGCCGTACGCGGCCACTCCGGGCAAATCCGCAAGGCAGCCGAAATGCTCCTGGCGGCCAAGCGCCCGGTGTTGTACTCCGGTGGCGGCGTGATCCTCGGCGGTGGCTCCGCGCCGCTGACCGAACTGGCGAAAATGCTCAACCTGCCGGTCACCAATACGCTGATGGGCCTGGGCGCGTTCCCGGGCACCGACCGTCAGTTCATCGGTATGCTCGGCATGCACGGCAGCTACACCGCGAAC
Source organism: Pseudomonas sp. A25(2017) (assembly GCF_002001065.1). Classification (NCBI taxonomy): domain Bacteria; kingdom Pseudomonadati; phylum Pseudomonadota; class Gammaproteobacteria; order Pseudomonadales; family Pseudomonadaceae; genus Pseudomonas; species Pseudomonas sp. A25(2017). The sequence continues at coordinate 4,985 of NZ_MUOA01000067.1, forward strand.
CTGGCGATGCACCACGCCGATGTGATCCTGGCGGTCGGCGCACGTTTCGACGATCGCGTCATCAATGGTCCGGCGAAATTCTGCCCGAACGCCAAGATCATCCATATCGACATCGACCCGGCGTCCATCTCCAAGACCATCAAGGCAGACGTGCCGATTGTCGGTCCTGTAGAGAGCGTGCTGACTGAAATGGTCGCCATTCTCAAGGAAATCGGCGAGGTTCCCAACAAGGAGTCCGTGGCCAGTTGGTGGAAGCAGGTTGATGAATGGCGCGGCGATCGCGGCTTGTTCCCTTATGACAAGGGTGACGGCAGTGTGATCAAGCCGCAGACCGTGATCGAAACCCTGTGCGAAGTGACCAAGGGCGATGCCTTTGTGACCTCCGACGTGGGCCAGCACCAGATGTTCGCTGCGCAGTACTACAAGTTCGACAAACCCAATCGCTGGATCAACTCCGGCGGCCTGGGCACCATGGGCTTCGGTTTCCCGGCGGCCATGGGCATCAAGTTGAGCTTCCCAGAGACTGATGTCGCCTGCGTCACGGGCGAAGGCAGCATCCAGATGAACATCCAGGAGCTGTCCACCTGCCTGCAATACGGTTTGCCGGTGAAGATCGTGATCCTGAACAACGGCGTGTTGGGGATGGTTCGCCAGTGGCAGGATATGAGCTACGGCAGCCGTCACTCGCACTCGTACATGGAATCGTTGCCTGATTTCGTCAAGCTGGCAGAGGCCTACGGTCACGTTGGCGTGCGCATCACCGAATCGAAGGATTTGAAGTCGAAGATGGAGGAAGCGTTCGCCATGAAGGATCGCCTGGTGGTGATCGATATTGCGGTCGACACCAGCGAGCACGTCTACCCGATGCAGATCAAAGACGGCTCCATGCGCGATATGTGGCTGAGCAAGACGGAGCGTACCTAATCATGCGACATATTATTTCCCTGCTTCTGGAAAACGAACCGGGTGCGCTGTCTCGTGTTGTGGGCCTGTTCTCGCAGCGCAACTACAACATCGAAAGCCTGACCGTGGCGCCAACCGAAGACCCGACCCTGTCGCGTCTGACGCTGACCACCGTAGGGCACGATGAAATCATCGAGCAGATCACCAAGAACCTGAACAAGCTGATCGAGGTGGTCAAGCTGGTGGACCTGTCGGAAAGCGCTCACATCGAGCGTGAACTGATGCTGGTCAAGGTCAAGGCCACCGGCGCCCAGCGCGCCGAGATCAAACGCACTACCGATATTTTTCGTGGGCAGATCGTCGATGTCAGCGCCAGCGTCTATACCGTTCAGTTGACCGGTACCAGCGACAAGCTCGACAGCTTCATTCAATCGATCGGCACTGCCTCGATTCTGGAAACCGTACGCAGTGGTGTCACCGGGATTGCCCGTGGCGACAAAGTACTGAGCATCTAAACCAAATTAGCGAATGGCCTGAACGGCCGGATATAGGGGAAATTCATGAAAGTTTTCTACGATAAAGACTGCGACCTGTCGATCATCCAGAGTAAGAAAGTCGCCATCATCGGCTACGGCTCCCAAGGTCACGCCCAAGCGTGCAACCTGAAAGATTCCGGCGTTGACGTGACTGTCGGCCTGCGCAAAGGCTCGGCCACCGTTGCCAAGGCCGAGGCCCATGGCCTGAAAGTGACCGACGTGGCTTCTGCCGTTGCTGCCGCTGACCTGGTCATGATCCTGACCCCGGACGAGTTCCAATCGGCGCTGTACAAGAACGAAATCGAACCGAACATCAAGGAAGGTGCCACCCTGGCCTTCTCCCACGGCTTCGCGATCCACTACAACCAGGTTGTGCCACGTGCCGACCTCGACGTGATCATGATCGCGCCGAAGGCTCCGGGTCACACCGTGCGTTCCGAGTTCGTGAAAGGCGGCGGTATCCCTGACCTGATCGCGATCTACCAGGATGCGTCCGGCAACGCCAAGAACGTGGCCTTGTCCTACGCTGCTGGCGTGGGTGGCGGTCGTACCGGCATCATCGAAACCACCTTCAAGGACGAAACCGAAACCGACCTGTTCGGCGAGCAAGCCGTTCTGTGTGGCGGTACCGTCGAGCTGGTCAAGGCCGGTTTCGAAACCCTGGTTGAAGCTGGCTACGCGCCAGAAATGGCCTACTTCGAATGCCTGCACGAACTGAAGCTGATCGTTGACCTCATGTACGAAGGCGGTATCGCCAACATGAACTACTCGATCTCCAATAACGCCGAGTACGGCGAGTACGTGACCGGTCCGGAAGTCATCAACGCCGAATCCCGCCAGGCCATGCGCAACGCCCTGAAACGTATCCAGGACGGCGAATACGCCAAGATGTTCATCAGCGAAGGCGCTACCGGCTATCCTTCGATGACCGCCAAGCGTCGCAACAACGCCGCCCACGGTATCGAAATCATCGGCGAGCAACTGCGCTCGATGATGCCGTGGATCGGTGCCAACAAGATCGTCGACAAAGCCAAGAACTAAGTCGCGAACTTGATCGAAAAACGCGGCCTTGGCCGCGTTTTTTCGTTTGGGCGGTGGCTTCTGGTATAAAGCTGCATCGTTTGCGGTAGAACCGTCGTCCCAGACATCTGTCGAATTTTTTCACACCGTTGCAAGGTATTGTCCATGAGCGAACGTCCCGACGAGCCAAACCAGGCTCCTGACGCCGAAAGCCTGTTGCCCATCGATGAGCACGTCGAAGAAGGCCATGACGCAGAAGGCCGTAAGGTCCGGCATCGTGGCATCTATCTGCTGCCGAATCTGTTCACCACCGCGAACCTGTTCGCCGGTTTCTATTCCATCATCAGCTCCATGAGTGCCCAGGCTGCCTTGAGCGCTGGCGATAGCGCAGGGGCGAGCCGTTACTTCGCGTTCGCCGCCATTGCGATCTTCGTCGCCATGGTGCTCGATGGCCTGGACGGGCGCGTGGCCCGCATGACCAATACCCAGAGCGCGTTCGGCGCCGAATACGATTCGCTGTCCGACATGGTCGCCTTCGGCGTAGCGCCTGCCTTGCTGGCGTTCGGTTGGGCGCTGGGGGACATGGGCAAGGTCGGCTGGATGGTTGCCTTTGTCTATGTGGCGGGTGCGGCGTTGCGCCTGGCTCGTTTCAACACCCAGGTCGGCAAGGCTGACAAGCGTTACTTCATCGGCCTGGCCAGTCCGGCCGCGGCGGGTGTCGTGGCAGGTGTTGTCTGGGCATTCAGCGATTACGGCATCCAGGGTTCAAAAATGTCGTTTCTGGTGGCGCTGCTGGTTGCGGCGGCCGGGATGCTGATGGTCAGCAACATCAAGTACAACAGCTTCAAGGAGCTGGATCTGAAGGGGCGCGTGCCGTTCGTGGCAATTCTGGCAGTGGTGCTGGTATTCGCGGTGGTGTTCAGTGATCCGCCACGTATTCTGTTGTTGGTGTTCCTGGGTTATGCCGCCTCCGGACCGGTGCAATACTTGTTGCGTCTTCGCCGACGCTAAACGTTGCCTTAATGTAATTTCCCCCATACTCCGCAGTCTATTGGTGTACCTGCCCTCCAATACTGCGGAGTTGTCATGCTGATCAAGATCTCCAAGTCGTCCGACTGCCGTGAATCGGACGTCACGCCCGAATCCCTTTATCTATCCCGTCGTCAGATGCTCGGTGCAACCATGGCGGGTCTGGCCGTGAGCAGCTTGCCACGATGGGCCAGTGCTGCCGATGCGGCGCGTTATGCCGATGTCGAGCCCGGCAAGGCGCCGTCCTGGTTTGCCGAGAAACTGCCTTCGGTCCAATGGGGCGCGGTCACGGTCAAGAATGAGCCCATCACGCCGTTCAAGGACGCAACCCATTACAACAACTTCTATGAGTTCGGAACCGATAAGGGAGACCCGGCAGCCAATGCTGGATCGTTGAAGACCGAGCCCTGGAGCGTGGTCGTGGACGGGGAGGTGGGCAAGCCGGGACGCTACGGGTTGGAAGACTTCATGAAGCCTTATCAACTGGAAGAGCGTATTTATCGATTGCGCTGTGTCGAGGCCTGGTCGATGGTCATTCCGTGGATCGGCTTCCCCATCTCCGCATTGCTAAAGCAGGTCGAACCGACGTCCAGGGCCAAGTACATCCGCTTCGAAACCCTGCAGGATCCCAAGGTCATGCCGGGGCAGCGTTCCGGTTTCGCCTTGATCGATTGGCCATATGTCGAAGGCTTGCGATTGGACGAGGCCATGAACCCGTTGGCCATCCTGGCGGTTGGGATGTACGGACGGGAGTTGCCGAACCAGAACGGCGCGCCGCTGCGGTTGGTGGTCCCATGGAAGTACGGTTTCAAAAGTGTGAAATCCATCGTACGTATCAGTTTGGTGAGCGAGCAGCCGAAGACGACTTGGCAAAGCATTGCGTCTGACGAATACGGCTTTTATGCCAACGTCAATCCAACGGTCGATCACCCGCGCTGGACTCAGGCGCGTGAACGTCGTTTGCCGAGCGGGCTGTTCAGCCCCAATGTTCGCGATACGTTGATGTTCAACGGCTATCAGGATGAAGTCGCTTCTTTATATGCAGGGATGGACCTGAGGAAGGACTACTGATGCGTTTTCCAGTCTGGCGAGTCGGCGTCTTCATCGCGGCGGCGGTCTGGCCTTTGTTCTGGCTTTATGAGGCCTTGATGAACTCGCTGGGTCCTGACCCGGGCAAGGTGCTGGTGGATCGGCTCGGGTTGGGCACGTTGATCCTGTTGTTGATCACCTTGAGCA
>NZ_MUOA01000119.1:0-9228 GCF_002001065.1 Pseudomonas sp. A25(2017)
AGGCCGCCTCGCGGTGGAGGTTGATCTCGGCGCCCCGTTAACCACGCTGGCCGAACGCAGGCATTGTGGAGTGGGCATCCCGGCATGGATGCCGGGATAGCCGCGCTGGGCCATGGATGGCCCTTCGCGGCGGCCCACGGAGCAATGCCGGAGTGAGGGCACACCGAGCCTAAGCGAGGTGCCGAGTGGTGGGGCATATAGCGTTTTGCTTACTTTTGCGCTTCTCAAAAGTGAGCCGCTGTAAGAGCGGAACCATAAGCAGCCGTTACCTAAATAACGGATATACACACCAAAGCAACAAAACCAAAAAACGGCGCTTCCCATTTCTGAAAGAAGCGCCGTTTTTCCGAAGTGAACAGCATCACGTACAAGACGGGTTCAAATCGAGCAATCAGCCCGCGATGGCACGATCGACCGACAGCTTGCCCGCACCTTCGATCAGCACGGCAATACTGCCCGCCAGCAACGCCAGGGCAAACTCATAACCGTTGTTGGCCATGAACAAGCCGTTACCGATGTGCACGGAGAAAATCGCCACCAGCGACAGGAAGGCCAGGCCCAGTGCCGCAGGACGCGCCAGCAGGCCGATGATCAGTGCCAACCCGGCGAAAAACTCAGTACCACCTGCCAGTGTCGCCATCACGTAGCCTGGGGTCAGGCCGATGCTTTCCATCCACTGCGCCGTGCCTGCCAGGCCGTAGCCACCGAACAGGCCGAAGAGTTTCTGCGAGCCGTGGGCGGCGAAAATTATGCCGACGACAATGCGCAGGACCGTCAGGCCGTAGCCAGCGCGGGTAAACAAGACTTTATTGATCAACGAGCTCATGCGGGTTCATCCCTAGGTGTGTGGTTGTTGGTCGCTATATTAATCAAAAAAACTTGTACTAAAAGCGCAAAAAATGCGAGATAAAAATCGAATTAATCGATTATTTACGCTGGGCAACCTTTTGATCTCCAGGCTCCAGCGACTCGCGTTCACGGTCAAACGCCAAGTAGTACTTATTCACACTATTAACGTAGCTGACGGCGCCCATTCCCACCTGCTCCATGGCAATGCGCTCAACCTGAAAGAACCATTGGTTCGGGTTCAGCCCCCGCCGCCGGGCATCGGCTCGCATGCCTTGGACGCGCTCGGGGCCCATGTTGTAGGCGGCCAGGACGAAGGCCATGCGCTCGCGCTCGTTGAGCTTGGGGCTGGCAAAGAACTTGCGGCGGATGAGGGCCAGGTACTTGGCGCCGGCCTGCACATTGGCATCCAGGTTCTGGATATTACCGACCCCGACCCGCTGGGCCGCCGACGGGGTGATCTGCATCAGGCCGGTGGGGCCTGCACCGCTGCGGGCGTTGGGTTGCAGGGCGGACTCCTTGAAGGCCAGGGCCGCCAGGTTGAGCCAGTCCATGCCTTGGGCATCGGCATGTTTTTGCAGCACCGGGCGCAGTTTTTCCAGGCGTTGTCGATTGGCCTGGGCCAACGGATAGTGGACCTGGTACAAACGCCGGTAGATACGCAGGAATGCAGCGTCCTGGTTGGAGGGCACCTTATAGGTCACCAGGAATCGGTCGATGCTCGCCCGCAGCATGGCGGCGTCACGGCGAACGAACCAATACTCGTCACCCGGCTCGCCGATCAGCACCTGGCGGTCGAAGCGCAGCTTGGGCAGGATCTTGCCCCAGCGCTCCGCGATGGGCTGCTCGACGATGGTCAAATGAAAAATCCCGCCCTGGACCATTTCCAGGACATCCTCCACCGCCAGGGTGGGATCGACCCATTCGATCTTCACCGGCGGTAGCTTGAGCAGCGCCAGCTTCTGGTTGATCTGGCCCACGGCGTCGCCCGCTGCGCTGCCGTTGGGCAGGGCCAGGGTCTTGCCGGAAAGTTGTTCCACGCGGGTGTAGCGCTTCTCGCCCTTGATACCCACCAGCAGCAACGGCACGTCGGTACGGATCGGATTGCTGGCGCTGACCGCCTGGCCGGCCTGGGGCTCGAGCAATTCACCCGGCGCCACAAGGTCGCCCTCCCCGCGCTGCAGGGCGCCGAGCAGTTGGTCCTTGGCCTTGGGAATGATCTTGAGGGTGATTTCCTGGCCATCCCGGGCGTGGCCGTTGAGGTATTGCTCGAAAGCACGCAGCCGATGGTATTCGACGCCAATGGGTTGCCCCTGGACTTCACCGGAGCTGTTGCGGCTCTGGTTGACCAACACCTTCAACACACGGCTGCTGCGGATTTGCGCCAGGTCGCGCACCGTGCCCGGCGCCACCGCCTGCACCGGCCCGGGCAGCCGTGCTTCGGCCGGCATTGGCAACAACAGCGAACAACACAACAGTAGCAATACCTGGGGACGTGTCATCCACTCTCCGGAAGGAATACTGCGGACCGCCTCCCTTGAAAACGAGGCTGAGTCGACAGAAACAGAGCGCCTGGGGCGCTGAAAAAGTGCGGAAGACTGGCACAGTGATGGCTTTTATACCAACCCTATGTGTCTCGCGGCCTTAACAGACAGCCTCAACTCGTTGTAGTTCTTGGCTTTTCTTATAAATCTACAGCTCTGATATGCTTTCCAGCCTTTGGGCCGAGGTAGCACCATGCAACTCATCGATATCGGCGTCAACCTGACCAATCCCAGTTTCGCCGACAAACATCAAGCGGTGCTCGAGCGCGCCTATGAATCCGGGGTCTGCCAACTGGTCTTGACCGGCACCAGTATCGAGGGCAGCGAACAGGCTCTGGAACTGTGCCAACACCTCGACGACACGGGTGAGCGGCTGTTTTCCACCGCCGGCATTCACCCCCACAGCGCCAGCGAGTGGACCGCCGACAGCGCCCGGCACCTCAAGGAGCTGCTAATGCACAGCCGCGTGCGCGCGGTGGGCGAATGCGGACTGGATTTCAACCGGGACTTCTCTCCCCGACCGCAGCAGGAAAAGGTCCTGGAAGAACACCTCGCCTTGGCGGTCCAGTTGCAACTGCCGGTGTTCCTGCATGAACGCGACGCCGACCAGCGCTTGCTGGACATCCTCCGGGATTTTCGCGATCAGTTGCCGGCCGCCGTGGTGCACTGCTTTACCGGTGAAAAAAAGGCACTGTTCAGCTACCTCGACCTGGACCTGCACATCGGCATCACTGGCTGGATCTGTGACGAGCGCCGGGGCACGCACCTGCACCCGTTGGTGCGCGAAATTCCCCGCGGTCGGCTGATGCTCGAAAGCGACGCGCCGTACCTGCTGCCTCGCACGCTGCGGCCCAAACCCAAGAATGGCCGCAACGAACCGGCCTACCTGACGGAGGTCCTGCGCGAAGTGGCGTTGCACCGGGGCGAAACCCAGGAAGACCTGGCAGCCCACAGCACCGCCTGCGCCCGGGCGTTTTTTGGTTTGCCCGTCATTTCCGAATAAACACACATCTCCTGTGGGAGCGGGCTTGCTCGCGAATGCGGTGGATCAGCAAATACAATAGTGACTGACTCAACGCATTCGCGAGCAAGCCCGCTCCCACAAGGGGATCTGATTGTCTGTGGGCCCACACCAAAACCCAGGGCTCGGTGTTGTCTGTTGACCCACATCAAAATCCCGTCACCTGAGTAGCGGCAGAATAATGGCACCTTGCCAATTCTGTTTCCGCTATCAGAGAAGACCTTCCATGGGTGCCTGGCTTAGCAATATCTCGTTGAAATACAAATTCTGGGCGGTCAATGCGGTCGCCTTTGTCACCACGTTGCTGCTGGTGCTCTACGCGGTGCACCTCGAACAACAGGCGCGCAACCACGCAGCCCAGGCGAATGCCCAGGCCCAGGCACACGTGCTCGCTGCCTGGCCGGCCAGCCAACCCCTGCCCAAGGCCGATGACCTCCTGGTATTCCAGCGCGACCAAGTCCCAGTGTTCAACGAACAACCATTGCCTTCACTGGCCCAGGCCAACGGCTGGGTCAAACTCGACACCGCGCTGCTGTTTGGCGACGACCCGCTGCTGGGCGCCCAAATGATCCGTCGAGGTGACGGCCAACAAATCGCCGTGCTGGCCCAAGGTGTGAGCCTGAGCCAAGTATTCGGTGAACGCTTCAGCCAATACGCCGCGGCCGTGTTCGTGTTGATGCTGGCGATGCTGGGCGCCTCGCAACTCTTGATCCGTTTTCTGCTCAGCCAGCTCAACACACTCAAAGACGTGATGCTGCACGTGGAAAAAACCGGTGACCTGTCCGCCCGCGTGCCCCTGGCCTGCAAGGACGAAGTGGGTCAGATGGCGGCGGCGTTCAACGCCATGCAGGCCGGTTATCAACGGGTGGTCGACACCGTTGCCAGCACCGCCCGGCAGTTGGACAGCGGTGCAGCGCGCCTGGCGTCGAGCATGAACGATGTGCGCCACGGCATGCTCGGCCAGCAAAGCGAAACCGATCAGGCGGCCACGGCGATCAACGAAATGTCCGCCACGGTTTATCACATCGCCCAGCATGCCGGCGCCACCCGCGACCTGTCGAAAACCGCCGACACCCTGGCCGGCAACGGTCAGGAAGTGGTCGGTCGGGTGCAGCAGTCGATCACCGGGCTGTCTTCGGGTGTGCAGCAGACCGCCGAAATGATCCAGCGCCTGGCCGAAGACAGCCAGAAGATCAACGGGGTGGTCAGCGTGATCCACAGCATCGCCGAACAAACCAATCTGCTGGCCCTGAACGCGGCGATCGAAGCAGCACGGGCTGGAGAAATGGGCCGGGGTTTTGCCGTGGTGGCCGACGAGGTGCGCAACCTGGCCAAGCGGGTACAGACCTCCACCGATGAAATCACCACCATGGTCTCGGCCCTGCAGGCCGGGACTCGAGACGCGGTGGACTTCATGCAGGAGAGCTCGCTCAAGGCCGACGATTGCGTGCAACAGGCCCGCGAGGCCGGCGATGCGTTGGCACAGATCACCGCAGCGGTGGCGCAAATGCGCGAGAGCAACACCCAGATCGCTGTCGCGGCCGAACAGCAAAGCCACGTCGCCGAGGAAATGAACCGGGCAGTGGTGAGCATTCGCGACGTGACCGAGAACACCGTGCGCCAGACCGTCGACTCAGCCACCACCAGCCACGAATTGGCGACGTTGGCGGGCGAGTTGAGCAAGGCGATTGGGCAGTTGAAACTGTAGAACGCTGGCTTGCCCTAGTCCCACTGTGGTGAGGAGATTCTCTCTGTGGGAGCAAGGCTTGCCCGCGATGGGGGCACCTCGGTTCACCAAAGACCGCATCGCGCCCATCGCGGGCAAGCCTTGCTCCCACAGATAAGTCCCTAGCCACAACAGCAAAACTGTATGGCCGCCTATCGCTTCGATAGCCAACCGCCATTCGCCGCCCCGCCCGACCGGACCTATCCTTGGATTATTCAGTTTCATTCAAGGAACAGCATCATGGGCAAACGTCACCCCAATCTTCCGGCCTGGCAATGGCGCACCTACCCAGACAATCATCGGCACCCCACCAACCTGGTGTTGCACCTGATTGCCGTGCCGCTGTTCATCATCGCGTTTCTGCTGATTGTGTCGGGGGTGTTCAGCATGAGCCTGGGCGATGTCGCCATCGGCATCATCGGCCTGCTCGCGGCACTCGGGCTGCAGCACCATTGTCACGTAGAGCCTTAACCGAAAATAGTGACCGTCTGCCGACTCAGGGCGATCAAGCGGCCATCGGCGCTCCAGAACTTCGCGGCGACATGGCCGTAGCCGTCCTGGGCATGTTCGATCTCGGCCAGGTACTTGCACCAGTCCAGTGTCGTGAGCGCCAGCAGCGGCTGGACGAACTCGATGGTCCACGTGAGCGTGCTGCCCGGGGCCATTTGCGAAAGGTGAGGCAACAAGGCCGGCGGCCAGGCGTCCACCAAGGCCAGGATATGACTTTCGTTCAGCGGCTCCTCCAGCACATCGCCGCGCAAGCGCACCCAGCCGCCCATGCTGCGGGACTTGTTGCCGCTGAACGGCAAGCCGCCAACGCTCCAGCGCATCGCCAGGTGCCGCATGAATTCCGGGGTCATGCCCTTGACGTAAGGCAGTTCCTGGCACTGCTCCACGCTTTTGAACTCTGGCGCGGGATCGGCCTGCACCGCCACCACGGATGAGCGCGATGCGCCGAAACTGCCTTGCACCACGGTCACCACCTGGCCGTTCTGCACCGCGCGCCCCAGCACCTGACTCACTGCCTTGCCTTCACGCAATACGTCGACTTCAAAACTGACAGGCACGTCAGGCTCGACCGGGCCAACAAAGGTGATCGCCAGCGAACGCACCGGGCGATCCGCCGGCACTTGGGCACGCATCGCCTCATATTGCAGTGCCGCCACCAACCCGCCAAAACTGGCCCGACCCTGGCCCCATTCAGGCGCGATGCTCACCGCACCTGGCTGCCGGCGTACGGCATCGATCAAATCGGAAAAGCGCATGACGACCTCGAAAACAGGGAAAAGGATGAAGGAATCTTAACCAGCCCGGGCTGGCGGCACAGGGCTCATTCCGGCCAAAGAGACTGACAGAAAAGCCGCGAGCCTGAATCCTACAAATATCCTATGTGGGAGCGAGCCTGCTCGCGATAGCAGTGGGTCAGCTTGCAGATTTATTAACCGGTCCACCGCTATCGCGAGCAGGCTCGCTCCCACAGGGATTACTGGTGGGAGTCAGGATTTTTCGAAGCAACTCGCAATCAGCTTGTCGAGCACCTTGTCGGACTTGGCCTCGGCCTTGTCCATCGTGGCGTGCCAGGTGGGCACACAAGCGTGCAGATCGGTTTCTTCCTTGGCCCTGGCCAGCCATTGCCAGCAATCGTGCCAATCGCCCAGCGCGGCCTGGGCGGACTTAAGCCGGGGCATGGCTGCTTCAGGCAGGCGGTCGAGTTCAGGGTAGGCTTCGATGGCGTAGCGCACGCGCTTGATCAGCAGGCGCAGTCGATGGCGGTCATGGGCTGGATCGCGCAGGGCTTCGCCGAGTTTCTTCCACTGTTTGTCCAGACGCTTTTCAATGCGTTTGCGCAAGCCCTCCAGCAACCCCTCACGCTGGGCGGCACGAATGAAGCGCGGGAAGGCATCGAGGATCATCAGCAACTGCGCCAGTTCAACACTCGCGGCCACGGCGGGATAAGCCTCAGCCATTTGCACCTGGCGTCGCCGCGCCGCCTCGGCCTGGCCATGCTGCTCCAGGTAAGCGGCCAACACTTCCCGGTCGCGCAAGGGCGTGGTCAGGGTGCCGACCGCCGAAGCAGCCGTCTCCAGCTGTTCGACGCCAGGCAACCCACGCAATGGGCGAAGCAGGCTGCGCAAACGGCGAACCGTGGTGCGCAGGTCATGCAGCGCTTCGCTGTCGGTATGGGCATTCAAGCGGGCCTGACAGGCCAACAGGCGGACTTCCAGGCCCAGTATCCGGGCCACCAGCCGATCGATCATGGACGTACTCCGTACACAGCGTTGAGCGTCAAGCCGCAAGCTACAAGTGAAAAACGATTCTGCGTCCTTCCCTTGTAGCTTGCAGTTGATTGCTTGTCGCTGCCTTTATCGTCCGGCGCGGGACTCGCGAATGTAGAAACGCGCCTTCTCGGCTTTCTTGGCGCAGCCTTCGAACGCTTCGAATTGCTGCTGGGTCTTGGCGCCCGTCAGCAGGGACAGGGCCTTGGAGTAGCTGACGGTGCCGGCAAAACCTTCGGCCTTGGCCAGGTCCAGCTCACGCCAGGCGCTGTCGAGTTGGCTACCGCAGCTGTCACGGTAAGCGGTTTTGCCTGCGCAACCGGCCAGGGCCAGAACCATCAGGGATGCCACCAGGGGCAGGCAGATCCGGGCTTTCATCGATTACACCTCAAGTCAGAAAAACAGTCGTGCTGGTAAGACGGTCGCGCCGGCAAAAAGTGCCAAGCCCCGACCGTGTAAATTCAGTGTGGATGAGAATACGCAAATGCCACGCTGGCGTGTCAAAAAACGACGCCTGCGCCACAACGATTGAGCCGAGCCGTCGATGGGTGCATTGTTGAAGTCTGTTCGACAAGAGGCCGGGTCATGACAAAACGTGTCGCATTGGTATTGGGCTCCGGTGGCGCCCGGGGCTATGCCCATATCGGGGTGATCGAAGAAATCGAACGACGAGGCTACGACATTGCCTGCATCGCCGGTTGTTCCATGGGCGCTGTCGTCGGCGGAATCTATGCCGCGGGCAAGCTCAAGGATTACCGCGACTGGATCGAAAGCCTCGACTACCTGGATGTCCTGCGGCTGGTGGACGTCAGCTTTCGCCTGGGGGCGATTCGCGGTGAGAAAGTTTTCGGGCAGATCCACAAGATCGTCGGCGACATCAATATCGAGGACCTGCGCATTCCCTACACCGCTGTCGCGACCGACCTGACCAACCAGCAGGAAATCTGGTTCCAGGAAGGTTGCCTGCATCAGGCGATGCGCGCCTCGGCGGCGATTCCCAGCCTGTTCACCCCCGTGATGCAAGGCAACCGCATGTTGGTGGATGGCGGCCTGCTCAACCCATTGCCGATCGTGCCGGTGGTGTCGAGCCACTGCGACCTGATCATCGCGGTCAACCTCAACGCCACCAACCAGAAACAGTATCGATTACCGGTGATCCCGCGCCCCGCCGCGTTCCGGCGCCGCTTCGACACCCTGGTCAGCTCCCTGGGTTCGCGCCTGCCGTTTCGCCGCAAACAGGCCGAGCAGCTGTTGCTGCTGGAGCAGGAAGCCTTGAAGGCCGAAGCGGCGGACATCAACCCGTGGATCGACTCGGCCGAGCCTGAAGGCCAACAACCGGCCGCCGCGCCAGAGAACGAAGGCGCACCGAAATCCGCCACCGGCTCGTTCATCATCGACAACGTTGGCCCGGCGTCGTTGCTGGACTTGATCAACCAGAGCTTCGAAGTGATGCAGACCTCGCTGGCCCAGTACAAGATCGCCGGTTACCCGCCGGATGTGCTGATCAACGTGCCGAAACGGGTGTGCCGGTTCTTCGAGTTCTACAAGGCGCCGGAGTTGATCGCGTTGGGGCGGGAGATTGCCAGCGATACTTTGGATCGGTATGAGAGTGACCAGAACTGAATGTGATCGCAGGCCTCCTGTGGCGAGGGGATTTATCCCCGCTGGGCTGCGAAGCAGCCCCAAAAAAGCTTCAGACATGATTTTTACCTGACACACCGAGTGTTCAGGTTTTAGGGCTGCTTCGCAGCCCAGCGGGGATAAATCCCCTCGCCACAACAGTGCTTGGCTTGAAACTTTTTGGCTAAACAGCAC
>NZ_MUOA01000121.1:0-185903 GCF_002001065.1 Pseudomonas sp. A25(2017)
GAGCGGGCTTGCTCGCGAAAGCGGTGGGTCAGCTTGCATCCATTTTGAATGGGCCGACGCCTTCGCGAGCAAGCCCGCTCCCACAGGTGAGATGTGTACGCCGGCCGAACTGTGGGAGCAAAGCTTGCTCGCGATGGGGCCAGTCCAAGTGCCACATTTCTTGCAGGCAAAAACCAAAAAGCCCCGCCATTCACATGGCAGGGCTTTTGTTTTTCAGCGCTCGGTCACTCAGACCATCGGGTCGCCAACATGCAGGATTTTCATCCCGTTGGTGCCGCCGATGGTGTGGTAGCTGTCGCCCTTGGTCAGGATGACCCAGTCGCCGGTCTGCACCACGCCGCGCTTGACCAGTTCATCCACCGCCGCCTGGCTGACTTCGCCCGGTTGCAGGGCGGCCGGGTCGAACGGCACGGTGTAGACACCACGGAACATCGACGCGCGCGCCTGGGTTTCGCGGTGCGGGGAGAACGCGTAGATCGGCACCGAGGAACGGATGCGCGACATGATCAGCGGCGTGTAGCCACTTTCGGTCAGGGCGATGATCGCCTTCACGCCCGGGAAGTGGTTGGCGGTGTACATCGTCGCCAGGGCGATGCTCTCGTCGCAGCGCTCGAAGGTCTTGCCGATGCGGTGGCTGGAGGTCTTGCTGGTCGGGTGCTTTTCAGCGCCGATGCAGATGCGTGCCATGGCCTGCACCGCTTCGAGCGGGTAGAGACCGGCGGCGCTTTCGGCCGAGAGCATCACGGCGTCGGTGTAGTCGAGTACGGCGTTGGCTACGTCGGACACTTCGGCGCGGGTCGGCATCGGGTTCTGGATCATCGACTCCATCATCTGGGTCGCGACGATCACCGCTTTGTTGTGGCGGCGTGCGTGCAGAATGATCTTCTTCTGGATGCCCACCAGCTCGGCGTCGCCGATTTCCACGCCCAGGTCACCACGGGCCACCATCACGGCGTCGGACGCCTTGATCAGGCCATCGAGGGTTTCGTCGTCGGCCACGGCTTCGGCGCGTTCGATCTTGGCCACCAGCCAGGCAGTACCGCCGGCTTCGTCGCGCAGTTGACGGGCGTATTCCATATCGGCGGCGTCACGTGGGAAGGACACGGCCAGGTAGTCGACTTCCATTTCCGCGGCCAGCTTGATGTCGGCCTTGTCTTTTTCGGTCAGGGCCGGTGCGGTCAGGCCACCGCCGCGACGGTTGATGCCTTTGTGGTCCGACAGCGGGCCGCCGATGGTCACGACGCAGTGCAGTTCAGTGGCGGTGGCGGTTTCGACGCGCATCACCACGCGACCGTCGTCGAGCAGCAGCTCGTCGCCCACGCCGCAGTCCTTGACCAGGTCCGGGTAGTCGATGCCGACCACTTGCTGGTTGCCTTCGGTCAGCGGATGGCTGGTGGAGAAGGTGAAGGCGTCACCGATCTTCAGCTCGATGCGCTTGTTGGCGAATTTGGCGATACGGATCTTCGGGCCTTGCAGGTCACCCAGCAGGGCAACGAAGCGGCCGTGCTTGGCGGCGAGGTCGCGCACCAGCTTGGCACGAGCCTTGTGCTCGTCGGGGGTACCGTGGGAGAAATTCAGGCGGGCAACGTCCAGGCCAGCCAGAATCAGCTGTTCGAGAACTTCCGGCGAATTACTGGCCGGGCCAAGGGTAGCGACGATTTTGGTGCGACGGACGGACATGCAAGACTCCTCAAGTTCAAGCGCCAGCGAAGGCTACTATGCTCTTTGGGTGTAGTCATTGTTCATATGCACTACTTTTTCGTTTGTTTTTCGAAATGAACATTCCTGAAAATTTTTGCGCCTTGGATGAGCTTTCAAGTACAGCTTGGTGGTGAGCTGGAATGATCTGTGGGAGCAAGGCTTGCTGGTGTGGTGGATGATCTGTGGGAGCATAGCTTGCTCGCGATGGCGATCTCGAGTGTGCCATCGCGGGCAAGCCTTGCTCCCACAGGTCTTCATTCACATCTCTGCTCCCCAGGCCATCATTCCCATCCAGTTCCCATGGCTCATCATTCCCCTTGCCAGAGGGACAGCGTCCGGTCCATTTTCAGGCTGAAGATTTTCCCAGCCAGGTCGATACAGAGCTCAAGACAGGAGAACCTCCCATGCGATTCGTGCTTTTTGTTGCCCTGGCCCTGAGCGTCACGGGCTGCACCCGTTGGTCGATGAACCATCACATGAACCTGGCCTACAAGGCCTATGAACGCGGCAATTGCGAGCAGGTCATGCTCGAACTGTCCCAGGTCGACCGCGCCAGCCGTGCCCGCCGCTATATGCAGCCGGAAGTCTCGATGCTGCGCGGCCAGTGCCTGGAACGGCAGAAGCTGTTTGTCGATGCGGCGCAGACCTACCAGTTCATCATCGTGCAATACCCTAACAGTGAATACGCCTTCCGCGCCCGCGCTCGGCTCGAGACCCTGCAGAGCCTGGGCCATTACCCGACCCGCAGCGCGTCGGCGATCCGCCCGTCGGCGTCCTGACAGGCTCACCAAGCCATTGGCCGGGGCGATCCCCGGCCACAAGCGCCTGGCGTGTTTTTGTTTATGAAAGGTTTGCGCAAGGACTGGCCGCCACACCACCTTGAGCTATATTTGTACAAATCGTCATTAGAGCTAAATCTCTAACTTCAAGCGGCACCTGTGACCGGCAGCACTAGGGCCTGAACGCTTGCGAGCGTCTGGCACCGGGATCGGGGAGAGCGAGCTGACGTGTGCTCGTTCCGAAGTATTAGGTTGCCCCGATTCGGGGTCGTTCAAAAAGCGATACAGGACATGTACAAAAAACGGCGAATCGAACGGCATCAGCTGCCGTGTTTCCTGAGAGTGTTCAATGGCGTCAACGGCAAGCCCATCGGTTTTTTGGGCAACGTTTCTGCAGATGGCCTGATGCTGATCAGCCATTTACCGTTGATGGTCGGCGCGGACTTTGACCTGCTCCTGAAAATCCCTGCCGATGAGGGACCGCAGCAGAACATTGTGCTCAGGGCCAATTGCCTGTGGTGCCGCGAAGACGTGACGCCGCAGCATTTCGACGCCGGTTTCAGCCTGAAATGGGCGCCGCCGGAGTACGGGCAACTGATCAGCGCGTTGCAGCAATATTTCAGTTTTTATCCGTTGCCGGAATCGGCCTGAGATCGGGCTATGGAATAACCAGCCTGGTTGATACCTCTGTGGGAGCAAAGCTCGCTCGCGATGGCGATTCCACGGACGCCATCGCGAGCAAGCTTTGCTCCCACAGGTTACTTAGAAACAGTCCAAAGCTTCAGCGCTGAACCTTCGCCTCGTTATCCAGCATCTTCTCCAGCAACAACACCCCCATCTCGCCCATCTGGTGAATCGCCAGGGCCAGGTTGCGCGGGGCGCCTTCCAGGTCTTCCGATAAATCCAGGATCAGCGTGCTCACCGAACAGAAGGTTTCGTAGGTGTGCGCGAGCATGCCTTCGGGGTCGGCGTCGGGGGCGACGATGAAGTAGTCCGGTTGTTTGTAAGGCTTTTTGTCGGGTTGGCCGTGGTTGGGCTTGAGGTAGTAGTCGAGGGCTCTTTGAGCGGCTTCGTCGAGCTTTTCGGGGTCGAGGGTTTCGTGGGGTGGATTTGGAGTTGGCTTAATCATATTTACTTTTCCATGATGGGGCTGCCACCCGGTTCGCGACTAAACGAAGGGTGGCGGCTGGACGCAGGTTAGTCGACCGGTGGAAAAGCGAAGCCCGGCGCGCCCGAGGGCGCCCTGCGCACAGCCACCATCAAGTACGGGGATAGGGAACCCGACTGGATGAAGCTTGTGCACATCACTTTTACCGCCGGGCGACTAAACCCGATCGCTGGATATCAGCGACGCGAATCAAGTTACGGGGCGACGTCAAAGCGCACAAGCCGGCGGATTCTGGCGGATCTGTAGTCCGTTGCGCAAGGCGTTGTAGTCAGCCGGAGTTTTGCTGGCTCGCTGTAGGACCTAGACGGTCCCGGCCTTTTTCCAGGCCAGGTATTGGGTCACCAGGTCCGCACCTAATTCACTAGGACGCGAATCCAGGGCCGGGACGCCGTGGGCGGCCAACTGCTTGTGCAGTTCGGCCCGGGCATTCAAATAATCCACCGTCCCGCAGTAGGCCAAGGCCTCGGGCAAGGTTTGCACCGGCGCCTGGCGCAACCGGTCGAGGGCCTCTTCCCGCAGGCTGGCCACCAGCACCCGATGCTGCTGGCCCAACCGTTTGACGGCCGCGAGCAGATCCGCGTCGTCCTCATCCCGCAGGTTGGTCACCAGCACCACCAGGGCCCGGCGTTTTTGCCGGGCCAACAGCTGGGTGACGGCGGCCTGGTAGTCGGCGGGGCGTTGGCTGCTGTCGAGGTCGTACACGGTGTTGAGCAGGACGTTGAGCTGGCCGGTGCCTTTGACCGGGGCGAGGTAGCGGGTCTGATCGCTGGCGAAGGTGTTCAGGCCCACGGCATCGCCCTGGCGCAGCGCGGTGTAGCTGAGCAGCAGGCAGGCGTTGAGGGCGTGGTCGAAGTGCGACAGCTCGCCGTCCTGGCTGCGCATGCGCCGGCCGCAGTCGAGCATGAAGATGATCTGTTGGTCGCGCTCGTCTTCGTATTCCCGGGCAATCGGCGTGCGATGGCGGGCCGTGGCCTTCCAGTCGATCTGGCGCAGGCTGTCGCCCTCGCGAAATTCGCGCAGTTGATGGAATTCCTGGCCCTGGCCGCGCCGTTGTCGCTGACGGATGCCGAGCTGGCTCAGCCAGTTGTCCACCGCCAGCAGTTGACCGTCGTAGAGCCTGGCGAAATCCGGGTAGACGCGGGTGTGGTCGACAGCGTCCAGCAGGCGTCTGTCGGTCCACAGGCCTAGCGGGCTTGGCAGGCTGGTTTCGCACCGGGCGAAGGTGAAGTGACCGCGCTTGAGCGGGCGCAGGCGGTAGCCGGCCTGGCTGCGCTGGCCGGGTTGCAGCTCGACCGACAGCGGCAGGTTTTCGAAGTCCAGGCCATCGGGTACATGGTCGAAGAGCTGCACGTGCAGCGGTTGGGCAAAGTCATGGCTGATGTCCAAGCGGATTTCACCCCAGCGACCCAGGGCCAGGCTGCCGGGCATCTGCCGTTGTACCCGCGGCGAGGGCAGGCGCCTGACGCGCACCGCGTCGAGCAGCGCCAGGGCCAGCAAGGCCAACAGCAGCGCCCAGTTGATCGACAGCAGCGTCGATGGCACCGCCATGCCCAAGGCCCGCAGCGCGCCGAGCACGATACTCACGGCCAGCAGCACGGCGAGCCAGGTCAGCAGCAGGCGCGAGGGTTTCATGGGTGCGTGCCCTTTAGAGGAGATGCAGAGCGGGCTTTTGTGGCGAGGGGATTTATCCCCGCTGGGCTGCGAAGCGGCCCTAAAGCCAGGCAACTCGGTGTGTCAGGCTGATTGAGCTGATGGTTTTGGGGCTGCTTCGCAGCCCAACGGGGATAAATCCCCTCGCCACAGATAAATCCCCTCGCCACGGAAGTCTCCTTTCCCTCAGTGAGTATGTTCATCACCCTACCGATGCTCACAACCGCGGCGCCGGCACTTGATCGAGCAGTTGCCCCAGCACCTGGTCCACCGACAGCCCTTCGATGTCCAGTTCCGGCGCCAGGCGCACGCGATGGCGCAGCACGGCCAGGGCGCAGCCCTTGATGTCATCCGGCACGACGAACTCGCCGCCGCGCAACAACGCCCGGGCCCGGGCGCAACGTACCAGCGCAATCGACGCGCGCGGGCCGGCGCCGAGGGTCAGGCCCGGCCAACTGCGGGTGGTGCGGGCCAGGCGTACGGCGTAATCGAGCACCTGGTCGTCCATCGGCAGGTCGCTGGCAATGCGTTGCAGTGCTTGCACGTCCTTGGCCTGCAACACCATGCGCAGCGGCTGCACGTCGAGCATGTCGGCGCGGGTCGAGCGGCTGACCTGGCGCACCATGTCCAGCTCCTGGTCGGCGTCCGGGTAGTCCATGCGCACCTTGAGCATGAAGCGGTCGAGCTCGGCTTCCGGCAGCGGGTAGGTGCCTTCCTGTTCGATGGGGTTCTGGGTGGCGAGGACCATGAACGGCTGGCTGATGGGCAGGGCGCGGCCTTCGAGGGTGACCTGGCGTTCCTGCATGGCTTCGAGCAGCGCGGCCTGGGTCTTGGCCGGTGCGCGGTTGATCTCGTCGGCCAGCAGCAGGTTGGTGAACACCGGGCCCTTGCGCAGCTTGAACTGCTCGGTCTGCAAGTCGTACACCGCGTGCCCGGTGACGTCGCTGGGCATCAGGTCGGGGGTGAACTGGATACGCGCGAACTCGCCGTTGAAACACCGGGCCAGGGCCCGCACCAGCAAGGTCTTGCCCAGCCCGGGAACGCCTTCGAGCAGCACGTGCCCGCCGGCGATCAGCGCGGTGAGCACATCGTCGATCACCGCGCTCTGGCCAACCACCGCTTTGCGCAGCTCGGTGCGGATGGCCTGGGCCAACTGACTGGCGCGCTGGCGCTGTTGGGCGGCGTGGGCCTGGCCGTCGACAGGTTCGTTCTGTTCAGTCATAAGGCATTCCTAAGGGTTTGCAAATGGGCAACCTGGCGGCAGAAATCGGCGCGGGACAGGCGCTGTTTCGGCCGTGGGCTCAAGGCCTGGCTGATGGCCCGCGTCGGTTGTCGGGTCAGGCGGGCGAGTACCTGCCATTGTTCGGCGACGGCCAGTTGTTCGAAGCCTGGGT
Organism: Pseudomonas sp. A25(2017); assembly: GCF_002001065.1. Lineage (NCBI taxonomy): Bacteria > Pseudomonadati > Pseudomonadota > Gammaproteobacteria > Pseudomonadales > Pseudomonadaceae > Pseudomonas > Pseudomonas sp. A25(2017). The sequence continues at coordinate 6,693 of NZ_MUOA01000121.1, forward strand.
GGAGATGACGTGCCCGGCGCAGCACGTCTTGTTGCAAGGCATGCAACAGGTACTCCTGGCCGTTGTGCCGCAGGTGGAAACCGGCGCCGGCCTGCACATGCTCTTCCAACTGACGCCGCGCCTTGGAGGCCGGTTGTTGCAGTGGGCCATGGCGCACCGCTGAACGCCAGAACCACAGGGCAATCAAGGCCAGCAGTGCCACCAATGCCTGGGGAAAATAGCGCAGCAGCAGGGTCAGCAGGTTGTCGTGGTCGGTGTTGAACAGCAGCGTGACGTCCGTGTCGGCGCTCAAATACCAGAGCAGCCAGGCGTTGTCGTACTGGTCGATCTTCTCGTTCTTCCACAGCTCGGCGTCGGTGATCACGGTGATCGAGCCGAGGCCGAGGTTCAATTGCATCATGTGGGTCGCCAGCGCGCTGTTGGCCCAGGCCTGGGCCAGGTCATGCGGGTCCTCGAGGTGGAAGTCGGTGTCGAAGCCGACATACGCCGGCGCCTCTTCGTCTTCCAGATAGAGTTTGGTCAGTTCCGGGTAACGGTCCTTGATCAGTTTGGGCGCCGGTTCCTTGAGGTCCTTGCTCAAGGATTGGCGCAGGCGCACGCGGTCGAGCAGCAGGTCGCCGCTGTTGCCGGTACTGTCGTCCCACAAGGCTTCGGCAACGAAAAGCAAGCGCCCGCCGGCCCGGGTCCAGTTCATCAACTGCTCGACTTCCCGTGGCGTCATGTGGGTTCGTTCGCCTAGCAACAGCAGGCTGTGCTGGCGAGGTTCCAGGGTGGGCAGCACACCCAGGCTGTTGGCGTGCTCGATGTTGATACCCTTCTGGCGCAGGAAAAGCTCGGCGGCCAGATAAGGATTGGCCTGGGCTTCAGGGGAGGGGCCGTGCTCGACGACCTCCTCATAGGGCACGGCCTTGGTGTAGAGGTAGAGACCGAATGCGCACACCAGCGCGGCCAGCACGGCGCCGATCAGCCATCCCGCGTGCCGGCTCATCGAGACGCCCCCGGACCGAACAGCGCGCGCCAGCCGTCACACAGTTCCTGTTGCAGGTGTGTCGGTGGGGGGCGATGCCCATAGGCAATGTTCTGCCAATGCAGGGTGAGGTTTTTGCTGAAGCCCAGCAGGTTGTCCTGCTTGAGCTGTTCGACGCGTTCCAGCACCTGACCTTCGGTGTCGGCCGGTTTCAAGGGGATCTTGAAGTCATGATGCAACCGGCTGAGCAGCGCCCGGTACAGCAGGCCCAGGGCTTCACGGGGTTGCGTGGCCCACAGTTGCTCGACGTTGGCCGCCACGTCGGCGGGCAGGCTCTCTTCGCGAATATCCAGGCCGAACATGCGCGCCGGTACGGCGCGTTCCACCGGCAGGCGCTGCGTCGGTCGGCGATTGGCCAGGGCCTTGAGTCGTTCACGGTAGCGCCAGGCCAGCCAGACGATCGCCGCCACCAGGCAGGCCCACAGCACCACCTGGATCAGTGCGGCGGCGATGTCGAAACGTTGGCTGCCGAGCCATTTGAACAGGTCCTTGAGCCAGCTCGGTTTGGCCTCGGTTTCGGTCTCGGACTCGGGGGATTCGGCCGTTTCTTCGCCGAAACGATAACGAATGACGGTCTCGGGGTTCTTGAACGGCGGGGCGTCGAGGATTGCCTTGATACCGTCCCGGGAGGCTTCGCTGGTGAGGGGCTGGTTGAGCAGTCGGGGGCTGTCGGGGCCGCTGCGGTCCTCATCGGCAAACGCCGGGGGCGCCAGCGGCAGCAGCATGAACACCAGCAGCATCAGCACCGGGGCCACGCCGCTCAGGCGTTGGCGCAGGCGTCGGAACACCAGCTCGATGTCCCACGCCTCGAGGATCGTGCGCCGGTTCAGGTAGAGGCTGAAGCCACAGGCGACATATATCGGCTCCCATAAGATCAGCAGCAGCGGATAGAGGAAGTTGACCAGGTGTTCGAACCACAACCAGTCGTGCTCGGCCGCTGACACCAGCGTCTCCCAATCCCATTGCAGTTCGACTTGTTGCGGCACGAACAGATAGAACAGGGCCATCAGGCCGAACCACAAGGCGGTTTCCAGGTGCACGCCGATGACGGTCAACCATTGCGCCGCGCCGCGGTTGCGTTGCTGCAATACCCGCAAGCGCTGCGTCCGGGCCTCACCGCTAAGCCCCTCGAGTTGCACCACCGGCATCAGGAAACTGCGGCTCAGGCTCAACCGGCGCCAGGTCAGGCTGGCCAGCAATTGCGGCTTGAGCAGCGCAGGCCACTGGCGCAACGCCTGCCGCAAGGTGGGGGTTTCGCCAAACAGTGCCTTGGACAGAATGTACAGCGGCAGCCGGTCGAAGGCCGGCTTCAACCACCAGAACAGCATCACCACCAGCGACGGTGACTCCCACAGCAGCAGGGTCAGCAACAGGTACACCGGCAACGTGATGATCGCCCAACTGGTCATCAGCAGGCGTCGATGCTGCTGACTCATCAACACGCCAAGGTCCATGGCTTCCCAGGTGGTGCGTGGGCGGATGACGACGGTGGCGTCACTCAGGCGCATGGCGGACCCGTCCGGCAAGCGACAGATAGCTGATCACCAACAGCCACAACAAGGCGCCTACCGTGTATTTGGTGGCGGGCGTCACGGCGCTGGAAGACCAGTAGGCCTCGATGAACGCGGCAATGAGCAGGAACAGCATCACGCCGCCGATCATCAGCACGCTTTTGCCCGCCGCGAGCCGCAAGGCCTCGCCTCGGGTCAGGCGTCCCGGCGCAATCAAGGCCCAGCCCAGTTGCAGGCCTGCGGCCCCGGCCAGGGCGATGGCGGTGAGTTCGAAGGCACCGTGGCCGATCACGAACGACCAGAACGTTCCCCCAGAGCCGATCTGGGTCAGGTGCCCGGCCACCGCGCCGATGGTCAGGCCATTGAAAAACAGGAAAAACGCGCTCCCCAGGCCAAACATCAAGCCACTGGCAAAGGTCTGAAAGGCAATGCCGATGTTGTGCATGATGTAGTAACCGAACATGACCCAGTCCTCGCTGGCGGCCCGCTCGACCGAGCGCCCCAGGTGCCCGGACGCCGGGTCATACATGCTGCGGATCTGGCTGATTTCGTCAGCGCCGAGCACGCTGTAGACCAGTTCCGGGAACAGATAGACCAGCAACCCAATGCCCACCAGGCTGCCCAGGAACATCAGGCTGGCGGCCAGCACGAATCGCCATTGTTCACGCACCAGTCGAGGAAAACCGGCCAGGATAAACGCCGAGAGACTGGCCGATGGCCGGCTGCGGTCCCGGTAGAGTTGCTGGTGACCGCGCAGCGCCAGTTGTTGCAGGGTGTCGACCAGCAAGCTGCTGTAGCCCCGGGCCTGGGCCAGTGCCAGGTGATGGCAAAGCCGTCGGTAGGTGGCAGGGAAGTCGCTGCTCTGGGGTACGCTGCGGCTGCGCTCCAGTTGGTCGAGTTGCCGGGTCAGGTGCTCCCATTCCCCCTGGTGACGGCTTTCGAACAGGCTTTGCTTCATGTTGGCCCCAGCAGGCCGCGGGCGACGCCATTGAGTTCGGCCGCGGCGTTTGGCACCTGGACGTTCAGTGGCGCGGCCAGGATGGCAGCCAGTTCGTTGACCCGCGCCTGGGACAGTTCTGTCTGGCGTTCGGCGAAGCCCAGCACGGCGCGTTGCTCATTCAGACTGAGGGTGAAAGGCGTGCGTATCGGCGGGGCCATCGGCAAGGCGGGGCGTTTGACCGGCTGTTCGCGATACACCACCAGCGTGCCGGCCGCGAGGTCGCCCAAGCGCTTGAACGCCGGATGCTGCAGGCAACTGATGGCCCCGAAGGTGTAGCCGAAGGGCAGCATGTCGACGAAACGCAGCAGGTTGCGGATCAACGACGCCGACCAGCCGATGGGCCGGCCATCGTCCTGCACCACGCGCAGCCCCATGATCTGCTTGCCGGGAGAGCGCCCCTGGTTGAGCACCTCGAACAGCACCATGTACCACCAACTGACGACAAACAGCAGGATGGACCCAAGGCCCATCCCCAGTTCGCCGAAAAACGCCAGGACCAGGAAGAAAAGCCCCAGGACCAGCCCGCGTATGCCCAGGTCGATGGCGAAGGCGATTGCACGCGGCATCAGTCCCGCCGGGCGCAGCGGCAGGTCGATGCCTTCGGGCGTTTCAACCTGATAGCGCGTGTCCAGGGGCGCGGGCAGCGTCGCGTTCCTTTGCAGTGCTGGTGTCTCGAGCATGGGCAACCTGTGATGGGCCAGACCGAACGTTCAATCTCGGCCCAGATGCTAGCAGTCTTCGTGCGGGCAAACGATAGAGCTGTGTGTGTCATTTCATGGTTTGTAACAGGATTGAGCGCGTGAACGTTGTCTGCATCATTCTGCGCCCCCTCAGTGTTCACAGATCCTTGTGGGAGCGGGCTTGCTCGCGAAGACGGCGGTACATTCAACATCGATGTCGCTGACCCACCGCTTTCGCGAGCAAGCCCGCTCCCACATGGGTTCTCGGGTGTTTACAGATCCAATATCCACCCCCGTGTCGGCATTCAAAAGTTACAGGACTGCTGGTCGCAGGCGGGTTCGAGCGCCTAGACTTCGCCAGTCTTCAGTTCAGGAACAGCCCGTGACTTCCATTTTCTGGTACGACTACGAAACCACTGGCATCAACCCGCGTTGCGACCGGCCCTTGCAGGTGGCGGGTATCCGTACCGATTTCGAACTCAATGAAATCGACGAACCGGTGAACCTGTATTGCCAGCCCAGCGATGACATCCTGCCGCATCCGGCGGCCAGTGCGATTACCGGTATCACGCCGACATGCCTGGCCGAAAAAGGCTTGAGCGAAGCCGATTTCATGACCCGCGTCCACGGCCACCTGGCCGCGCCCGGTACCTGTGGCGCCGGCTACAACACCCTGCGCTTCGACGATGAAATGACCCGCTACAGCCTCTATCGGAATTTCTTCGACCCGTACGCGCGGGAATGGCAGGGCGGCAACAGTCGCTGGGATTTGATCGACCTGGTGCGCGCGGCCTATGCGCTGCGCCCGCAAGGCATTGTCTGGCCGCAAGAGGACGGTCGCGTGACCCTCAAGCTCGAGCGCCTGACCGCCGCCAATGGCATCGACCATGGCCAGGCCCACGATGCGTTGTCGGACGTGCGCGCGACCATCGCCCTGGCCCGGTTGATCCGTCAGCAGCAGCCCCGGCTCTACGACTGGCTGTTCCAGTTGCGCAGCAAACAGAAGGTGATGGACCAGATCCGTCTGTTGCAGCCCATGGTGCATATTTCCGGTCGCTTCTCGGCGGCGCGCAACTACATCGGTGTGGTCTTGCCGCTGGCCTGGCACCCGAAAAACCGCAACGCCCTGATCGTCTGCGACCTGCATCTGGACCCCCAGGGCCTGCTGGACGACGATGCCGAAAGCCTGCGCCAGCGTTTGTATACCCGCCGTGAAGAATTGCTCGAAGGTGAGTTGCCGGTGCCGCTCAAGCTTATCCATATCAACAAATGCCCGGTGATCGCGCCATTGTCGGTGCTGCGTGCCGAGGACCAGCAGCGACTGGAACTGGACATGGAGGGCTATCAGCAGCGGGCATTGCGGCTAACTGACGCACAGAAAGTTTGGCAAGATAAACTTCAGGCTATTTATGGGCGCGAGGATTTCACCGCCAGCGAGGATCCCGAACAACAGTTATACGCGGGCTTCCTGGGGGATCGCGATCGACGTTTATGTGAACAAGTGCGCATGGCTGACCCCGCGCAATTGGCTCAAGAGCGCTGGCCTTTCGATGATGAGCGTTTGCCAGAACTATTGTTCCGATATCGCGCGCGCAACTTTCCAGACACGTTGAGTCCTGAAGAGCAGGCGCGTTGGAGACTTTTCTGTCAACAACGGCTGTCATCCCCGGAGTGGGGGGCGCCTAATACCTTGGAAAGTTTTGATGCGGCGATGGGAGAGTGGATGGCTCTGTCTACACCCGTGCAGCAAGAAGTACTCAGGGAGTGGCAGGGCTACAGCCAGCAATTGCGCAAACGTTTAAGCCTTGAGCCGTGATGAAGTAAAAAGATGACAGGCATAAAAAACGCCAGCAATCGCTGGCGTTTTTTTGTTCGCTAAGAACGGTGCGAACCGGTGAGGCTTAGCCCAGCAGGGTTGCCCAGCCTTCAACCACGTCACCGCCCCACTTGGCTTTCCACTCTTTCAGAGTCTTGTGGTTGCCACCTTTGGTTTCGATGACTTCGCCGTTGTGCGGGTTCTTGTATTGCTTAACTTTGCGAGCGCGTTTGGTGCCGGTAGTTTTCACGGCGCCACGTGGTGCTTTGCTCGACTTGGCTTCTGGATCCAGCAGGGCAATGATGTCGCGCAGCGACTTGGAGTATTCGCCCATCAGAGTGCGCAGTTTGCCTTCGAATTCAAGCTCGGTTTGCAGTTTGTCGTCTTGGGACAGGTTTTTCAGGCGAGCTTGCAGTTCTTTGATGGCTTCTTCTGTGGCGCGGTATTCATTGATCAAGGACATGTGGACTACCTTATGTAGGACGCGGGTGACAAGGACACAGTGCGGCAATAGTAATCAGACAGTTTCATCAAGTAAACATTTAACCGGTGTTTTATTTAATTAATTAGTGCTGTGCCACAAAAACGCCTGTTGCAGTTAAATGCCGCGACAGAGTCTTCACATCTTTTCACACATATAGCCTGCTTCCCCAGGCCACGCAGATCGCAGCGATAGGCCGTCGCGGAGGGTTTGGCGTGTCATCGATACTGCAGTTTTGCCGCGCAATGGCTAGAATGGCCGCCTTTGCGAAGTTCTGGAGTTTCCCTAATGCGCACTTTTCGTCTGGTGATTGCTTGCCCGGACCGCGTCGGCATCGTTGCTAAAGTCAGTAACTTTCTGGCGTCCCATAACGGCTGGATCACCGAAGCAAGCCATCACTCGGACAATCAAAGTGGTTGGTTTTTCATGCGTCACGAGATTCGTGCCGACTCGCTGCCCTTCGGTATCGAAGCCTTCCGTGAAGCATTCGCCCCCATTGCCGAAGAGTTCTCGATGGACTGGCGAATCACCGACACCGCGCAGAAAAAACGCGTGGTGCTGATGGCCAGTCGTGAGTCCCACTGCCTGGCCGACCTGTTGCACCGCTGGCACAGCGATGAGCTCGATTGCGACATCGCCTGTGTGATTTCCAACCATGACGACTTGCGCAGCATGGTGGAATGGCACGGCATCCCGTACTACCACGTACCCGTCAACGCGCAAGACAAGCAGCCGGCGTTCGCCGAAGTCTCGCGGCTGGTCAAGCAGCACGATGCCGAGGTGGTGGTGCTGGCCCGCTACATGCAGATCCTGCCGCCGGCCTTGTGCCGCGAATACGCCCATAAAGTCATCAACATCCACCACAGTTTCCTGCCGTCGTTCGTCGGTGCCAAGCCGTACCACCAGGCGTCGATGCGTGGTGTGAAGCTGATTGGCGCCACCTGTCACTACGTGACCGAAGAGCTGGATGCCGGCCCGATCATCGAGCAGGACGTGGTGCGCGTCAGCCACAGCGACAGCATCGAAGACATGGTGCGTTTCGGCCGTGACGTAGAGAAGATGGTGTTGGCCCGGGGCCTGCGTTATCACCTGGAAGACCGGGTGCTGGTGCACGGCAACAAGACCGTGGTGTTCTGACTGCACTGCAAAGGGCCTGGACGAGCGATCGCCAGGCCTTTTTTCTGAAGAGCAATGATGTCCCTGTGGCGAGGGGATTTATCCCCGTTGGGCTGCGAAGCGGCCCCAATCCAGGCAACCCGGTATGCCAGATTGAGCTCGCCGCTTTAGGGTTGCTCCGCAACCCAACGGGGATAAATCCCCTCGCCACAGGAACTCATACAGTTCAAGGGAGACGCTCGCGCCATGACCGATCCATTGGACAAAGCCACCTCCAAGGCGCCGGCGACCCTGGGCGAGGGCTGCCTCAGCCGCTATGACCCAGATGCGTTGGGCCCGGAGGACGGCACTGAGTTTCCCGATGCCGCCCAATTGTGGGAGCAACTGCATCCCCAGGACGAGCCCGAACAGAAGCCGTGATACGTCAGGCCTGCCTGAGCCTGATCAGTTTCTTGAGCAACGGTCGCCCGACCATCAGGAAGAATACCGGCCCGCCGGCCACCAGATAAAAGTAATAGGTCACCGCCCGCCAGATCAGGATCGCCGCCGCTGCGGTGGATTTGCCCACCATGGGTGCCAGCAGCGCCGCCGACGTCAATTCGGCCGCCCCGGCGCCGCCCGGCAGCAGGCTGAACTGTCCCGCACTCAGGGACAGCATCTGGATCAGGAAACTCCAGGCCCACTGCAAATCCGCCCCCAGTCCCCTCAATGCCAGGTACAACACGCTGTAGCGCAGCGCCCAATGCAGGCAGGTCAGGCCGAAGACCTGGAACAGCGTCTGTCGCGGCAACTTCAAGGTGTCGGTGAACGCCGCCAGAAAGCTCAGGATCTTGCGCGCCCAGCGTCGACGGGTGACGGTTTTTACGCGCAGGTGGCGCAGCAGTCGAGCACCCAGCAGAATCAATCTGCGGTGATACCGGGCCACCAGCACGCAGCCGAACAACCCGCCAAACAATGAAATCGCGCTTAACGCCAGCATCCATTCCATGCGCTGGCTGAGGTTCTGGAACAGCGCGTAAAACAGAATACCCACCAAGGCGCAGAGGAAGAACAGCAAGTCGCTCAACTGATCCATGGCAAACACCGCGCTGCCATGGGCCGGGCGCACGCCGTTGCGCGCCAGCAGGGCCATCAGCGTCAGCGGGCCGCCACTGCCACCGGGCGTCGCGCACATGGCGAACTCGGTGGACATCACCACGCCGATGCTTTTCAGCCCGCCGATGCGCCCACGGTGCTCCCCCAGCAGCAGGCGCAAGCGCACGGAGTTCAAGCCCCAGCACAGCACGATCATGCCGAGCATGGCCAGCAGTAGCGACAACGGAAAGCGCTGCACCCGCGACCACATTTCCCCGCCGCCGACCAGCAGCGGCACCAGTAGCGCCGTGAGCAGGGCGGCACCCAGCCAGATCAGCCGTTTCATGCGGCGCTGCTGACCCGCAGCCCCTGGGTCGCCAGCCAGTCGACTTTGGTCATGGGTATGCGACCGTCGTTGAGCAGGCGTTCGAGGGTGCGCAGCCAATAGTCCCGGGAAAAGGCATGGCGCATGTCCACCGGGTGCAGGCCCAGGCGAATCACCGGGGCCTGGCGCCAGCGCTGTTCGCGTTGGTCGCTGATGACTTTCGACAGGCCACGGCGCCAGGCGCTGCGGGCACTCCAGACCAGCCCCGGCGCATCGATGGCGGTGAAGTCAGGCAGGCGATAAAGGTGTTGGGTGTCACTGGTGTAGCTCAGCGGCAACTGGCGCAAGGCCTGGCGCGTGCCTTCGCTCATCAGCCAGGCCGGGGCGACGAAACCCTCCAGTGGCCAGTGGTAGCGTTCAAAGGTTTCGATACCGGCGCGCAGGCGGGCGAGGGCGGCGGCCTCGGACAGGTTGTAGAACTCCCCCTCATGGGTATAGACCCGGCGCATGAACCACTCCTTGGGGTGGCGGGCGGCAGGGCCGTCGTCGCAATGGTAGTAGCCATGCAACACCAGTTCGTCGCCGCGCTCGACCCGGCTGTCGAGCAGGCGTCGAAAGCCGGGGTCAGCCTCCAAGGCATTGTTGCGGTGAAAGTCCGGCACCACCAACCAGGTCATCGGCACCTGGCCGAGGGCGTCAACGGCTTCGACGAAGGGCTGGTAGTCGGGCCAGGTTTGCGGTGCCACGTCATGCAGCACCAGGAGCACGCTAGTGTCCTGTATCACAAATACTGTTCCTTTTTGACGGTGTCTGTTGTCGTCATGCTGCGTTGCCGCTCCTCGCCATAGCGGGCTATGACTCGTCGCGGCGCCTTGCCTGACGACAACAGCCACTCGCCAAGAAAGAAACGTATTTGCGAAACAGGACACTGGGCGAATGATTCATCGACACGGACCTCGCCTCAACCATTGGCCAGCAGTGGCATCTGCCCGCCGAGCACGGCGTAGTAGTGCCCCAGCAAGCTGTTGACCACGGTATCCCAGGCGTAATGCTGCTCCACATGCTGGCGCGCCAGCACACCACGGCGCTGGCAGCCTTCGGCAAACAGTTGCCGCACGGCATTGGCCATGGCCTGTGGATTGTTGGGTGTGCACAGCAGGCCGCAGTTTTCATCGACGATTTCAGTGAAAGCCCCGGCCGCCACTGCCACGACCGGAATACCGCTGGCCATGGCTTCGAGAATCACCAGGCCGAAGGTCTCCTGGTCGCCAGCGTGCAGCAGGGCATCGGCGCTGGCCATGAGCCGGGCGACTTGTGGCGCCGGGCAGAATTCATCGACCACCGTGACGTTGTCCGGCACCACGGCGGGCATCGACGAGCCCACCAACAATAAGTGGTAGCGCTCGCCCAGGCGCTTCATGCACTTGAGCAGCACCGGCAGGTTTTTTTCCTTGGAGCCGCGCCCGGCGAAAATCAGCAGGCGCGTGTCTTCGGCGATGCCCAGCTCGGCGCGCAGCTCCGGGTCGCGGGCGGCCGGGTTGAAGGTTTGCAGGTCGACGCCCAACGGTTGCACGAAGACGTTCTTGACCCCCAACCCGGTCAGTTTGTCGGCCATGACCTGGCTCGGCGCCAGGACCCGGTCGAAATTGCCGTACAACTTGCTGACATAAGCTTCGATGTTGGGGGTGAACCAGTTGCCCATGCGGTTGCTGACCAGCAGTGGCAGGTCGGAGTGATAGAAACCGATGACGGGGACGTCGAGCTGGCGACGGGCATCCAGCGCGGCCCAGGCCGTGAGGTAGGGATCGCCGACTTCAATCAGATCGGGCTGTAGATCGCGCAGGACATTGCGCCAGGGGGCCAGGCGAAGGGGGAAGCGGTAGCCCTTGCCGAATGGCAGTGCTGGGGCTGGAACCTTGTAGACTCCGTCATGCACGCTCAAATGCGCGCCGGGAATCAGCAGGCTGTGGCGAATACCGGGCCGATCGCCCAGGCGCCGGTGCTTGGCATCCAGATAAGTGCGCACGCCTCCGCTGGCGGGGGCGTAGAACATGGTTATGTCCGCTATATGCACGATGAACGTCCCTCCGGTCAGTGTTCTCCTGTGTTGACCTTTAGTAAGAATAGATGTTCGGTTGGGGTTGTGGTGACGTAGCGGTCATGCAGATTCCTGTGGCGAGGGGATTTATCCCCGCTGGGCCGCGAAGCGGCCCCAAACCATGCAACTCGGTGTGCCAGGATGATGGAGTACGCTGCTTTAGGGCTGCTGCGCAGCCCAGCGGGGATAAATCCCCTCGCCACATAGGTCCGGCCAAATACAGTGTTGACTGTGCATTCAAGCCTTAATGCGCCAGACATGCTTTTATATAAGCGTGCAAAATGGCGTCATATCGCAAACACCACGGGTGACCACATGCCTGACTCATCGCAACTCATTATCGGCGCCGACCTTAGCGGCCAGCCCATCGCCCAGGCCATGCGCCTGGCGAATCGTCATGGTCTGGTGGCGGGCGCCACCGGTACCGGCAAGACCGTCACCTTGCAGCGCCTGGCCGAAATGTTCAGCGATGCCGGCGTGGCGGTGTTCGCGGCGGACATCAAGGGTGACCTGTGCGGCCTCGGCGCGGCCGGCAACCCCCAAGGCAAGATCGCCGAGCGTATCGCCGGCATGCCTTGGCTCAACCACAAGCCCCAGGCTTATCCGGTGACCTTGTGGGATATCCACGGCCAGTCCGGTCATCCACTGCGCACCACCTTGAGTGAAATGGGTCCGTTGTTGATCGGCAGCCTGCTGGAACTGACGGACAGCCAGCAGTCGGCGCTCTACGCCGCGTTCAAGGTGGCCGACCGCGAAGGCTTGTTACTGCTGGACCTCAAGGACCTGAAAGCGCTGCTCAACCATCTCAAGGACAACCCTGAGTTGCTGGGGGACGACGCGGCGCTGATGACCACGGGCTCCAGCCAGGCGTTGTTGCGACGCTTGTCCACTTTGGAACAGCAGGGTGCGGATGCGTTGTTCGGCGAGCCGGCCTTGCAGCTCGAAGACATCCTGCAACCGGCCAGCGATGGCCGTGGCCGCATCCACTTGCTCGACGCCAGCCGCCTGGTCCACGAAGCGCCGAAGGTCTACGCGACATTCCTGTTGTGGCTGCTGGCCGAGCTGTTCGAGCAGTTGCCTGAGCGCGGTGATGCGGACAAGCCGTTGCTGGCGCTGTTCTTCGATGAGGCGCACCTGCTCTTTGCCGGGACGCCCAAGGCCTTGCAGGAGCGCCTGGAGCAAGTGGTGCGGCTGATCCGTTCCAAGGGCGTCGGGGTGTATTTCGTGACCCAGTCGCCGGGCGACTTGCCGGACGACGTGCTGGCGCAGTTGGGCTTGCGCATCCAGCACGGGTTGCGGGCCTTTACGGCCAAGGAGCAGAAATCCCTGCGGGCGGTGGCTGACGGTTTCCGGCCCAACCCGCAATTCGATGCCCTGGCGGTGCTGACCGAACTGGGCATCGGTGAAGCCCTGGTGGGCACCTTGCAGGAAAAAGGCACGCCGGAAGTGGTCCAGCGCGTGCTGGTGGCGCCACCGCAATCGCGCATCGGGCCGCTGAGCGAGGCCGAACGCGCCGGGTTGATCGCTAGTTCGCCGTTGCAAGGACGCTATGACAAACCCATTGATCGTGAATCAGCCTATGAAGTGCTGATGGGCCGCAAAGGGCTGGAACCGCAGGCCGAAGAGGCGCCGGGCAAGCCGACGGCGGAAGAACCGAGCTTCACCGAAAAGGCCGGCGAGTTCCTCGGCACCGCGGCCGGCCAGGCGCTTAAATCGGCGATGCGCCAGGCGGCCAATCAGTTGGGCCGGCAATTGGTGCGTGGGTTGATGGGGTCGTTGCTGGGGGGCAGCAAGCGCCGGTAGTCAGGACCGAGTCGCCCCTTTCGCGAGCAAGCCCGCTCCCACAGTAGATTTTTGCCAGACACAGAATGTGTGCCCGCTGCAGATCCACTGTGGGAGCGGGCTTGCTCGCGAAGACGGTTTAGCAGGCGAAAAATAGGCTGGCTGATCTGCCGCCATCGCGAGCAGGCTCGCTCCCACAGTGGGTTTCTGCCAGACACAAAATTTGTGTTCGCCTAGATCCACTGTGGGAGCGGGCTTGCTCGCGAAAGCGATTCAACAGGCGCCGAAAATCTCAATCCTTGGGCCGCGCATGCGCCGCCAACCGCTCCAGCGCCGCCCGCAGGTTGGGATCGCTGATGCCATCCGCCGTGGCTTGAATGGTCGCGGCGGCGTCGGTGGACAAATCCAGCGTGTGCCCCTTGGCGCCGACCTGGACGGTGGGCGGTTGTACCTTGAACAGGATCCGCGTCAGGTTGGCGAATTCTTCGAACGCCTGGAGTTGGCGCAGCAGGCGTTTTTGCTGGTAGCGCAGGCGTGTGGCCCAGTGGCCGTCGGTGACGATCAGCAGCAGGCTGCCTTCGCGCCAGGACGCCACGTGGCAATGTTCGCGCGCGGCCGGTTGCAATTGGCTGTCGAGCAGGCGTTGCAAGTGACCCAGGCGTTTGGCGTGGCCGAAGATGGCTTTCAGCGGCTTGGCTTCGCGCAGCAGAACGGCGGGCGCCTTGGCTGGAAGAGGGCGAAAGGCCATGAATGAATACCGCAAGTGACAGAGGCACCATGGTAGCAGAAAGCACCGGATGCGCCTCGACCCTCTCGCCCAGTGGCTTTTAGCTGCACAATCAATAAGTAACTTCTGCGCTTTGTGGGTTGAAGTTCGCGCAAAAGCCCTTATTTTAAGCAAGCCCCGTCACAGCGCTGTGCCAGCATCGTGGAATAACGCCACTTTCCTCTCCATCGTTTCCGGGTAGAATGCTCGTTCGCATGCGGCCATGAGGGCTGCACGGGCGACTCACGGGGCCGCCCTCCATCCCTTTAGTGTGGAAGATCCTGCCGATATGTTTGCGCCTTTGTTAAAGAAACTTTTTGGAAGCAAGAACGAGCGTGAAGTCAAACGCATGCTCAAGACGGTACAGACTGTCAATGCCTTCGAAGAGCAAATGGTGGCCCTTTCGGACGATCAGTTACGCGCCAAGACTGCCGAATTCAAGGACCGCATCGCCAAGGGGGAAACCCTTGACCAACTCCTGCCCGAAGCCTTTGCGGTCGCCCGTGAAGCCGGCAAGCGGGTCATGGGCATGCGCCACTTCGACGTCCAGTTGATCGGCGGCATGACCTTGCACGAAGGCAAGATCGCCGAAATGCGTACCGGTGAGGGCAAGACCCTCGTGGCGACCCTGGGTGTCTACCTCAACGCGCTGTCCGGCAAGGGCGTGCATGTGGTGACGGTCAACGACTACCTGGCCCGCCGCGACGCCAACTGGATGCGCCCGCTCTACGAATTCCTCGGCCTGAGCGTCGGCGTCGTCACGCCGTTCCAGCCGCCGGAAGAGAAGCGCGCCGCCTACGCCGCCGACATCACCTACGGCACCAACAACGAATTCGGTTTCGACTACCTGCGCGACAACATGGCGTTCAGCATGGAAGAAAAATTCCAGCGTGAACTCAACTTTGCCGTGATCGACGAAGTCGACTCCATCCTCATCGACGAAGCCCGTACCCCGCTGATCATTTCCGGTCAGGCCGAGGACAGCTCCAAGCTGTACATCGAGATCAACAAGCTGATCCCGCAGCTCAAGTTGCACGTCGAGGAAGTCGAAGGCGAAGTGACCCAGGCCGGGCACTACACCGTTGACGAGAAGACCCGTCAGGTCGAGCTCAACGAAGCGGGTCACCAGTTTGTCGAGGAAATGCTCACCCGTATCGGTTTGCTGGCCGAAGGCGAGAGCCTGTACTCGGCCCATAACCTGGGCCTTTTGACCCACGTCTATGCCGGCCTGCGTGCCCACAAGCTGTTCCATCGCAACGTTGAATACATCGTGCAGGACGGCCAGGTCGTGCTGGTGGACGAACACACCGGTCGTACCATGCCGGGCCGTCGCCTGTCCGAAGGCCTGCACCAGGCCATCGAAGCCAAGGAAGGCCTGAACATCCAGGCCGAGAGCCAGACCCTGGCCTCCACCACCTTCCAGAACTACTTCCGCCTGTACAACAAGCTGTCCGGCATGACCGGTACCGCGGACACCGAAGCGTTCGAATTCCACCAGATCTACGGCCTGCAAGTGATGGTGATTCCACCGAACAAGCCGCTGGCCCGTAAAGACTATAACGACCTGGTGTTCCTGACCGCCGATGAGAAATACGCGGCGATCATCAACGACATCAAGGAATGCATGGCCCAGGGCCGTCCGATCCTGGTGGGTACCGCCACCATCGAGACCTCCGAGCACATGTCCGCCCTGCTCAACAAGGAAGGCATCGAGCACAAGGTCCTCAACGCCAAGTTCCACGAGAAGGAAGCCGAGATCATCGCCCAGGCCGGTCGCCCGGGTGCGCTGACCATCGCCACCAACATGGCCGGTCGTGGTACCGACATCCTGTTGGGCGGCAACTGGGAAGTGGAAGTCGCCAGCCTGGAAAACCCTACGCCTGAGCAGATCGCGCAGATCAAGGCCGACTGGCAGAAGCGTCACCAGCAGGTACTCGAGTCCGGCGGTTTGCAGGTGATCGCTTCCGAGCGTCACGAATCGCGTCGTATCGACAACCAGTTGCGTGGTCGTGCCGGTCGCCAGGGCGACGCCGGTTCCAGCCGTTTCTACCTGTCCCTGGAAGACAGCCTGATGCGCATCTTCGCCTCTGACCGGGTGAAGAACTTCATGAAGGCCCTGGGCATGCAGCCAGGCGAGGCGATCGAGCACCGCATGGTGACCAACGCCATCGAGAAAGCCCAGCGCAAGGTCGAAGGCCGCAACTTCGATATCCGCAAGCAACTGCTGGAGTTCGACGACGTCAACAACGAACAGCGTAAAGTGATCTATCACATGCGTAACAGTTTGTTGGCCGCCGACAACATTGGCGAAACCATCGCCGATTTCCGCCAGGACGTGCTCAACGCCACTGTCAGCGCCCATATCCCGCCGCAGTCGCTGCCGGAACAGTGGGACGTCGCCGGCCTGGAAGCCGCCTTGCAGAGCGACTTCGGCGTGGCATTGCCGATCCAGCAATGGCTCGACGAAGACGATCACCTGTACGAAGAAACCCTGCGCGAGAAACTGCTGGCCGAACTGATCGCTGCCTACAACGAGAAGGAAGACCAGGCGGGCGCCGAGGCGCTGCGCTCCTTCGAGAAGCAGATTGTGTTGCGAGTACTGGACGACCTGTGGAAAGACCACCTGTCGACCATGGACCACCTGCGTCACGGTATCCATTTGCGTGGTTACGCCCAGAAGAACCCGAAGCAGGAGTACAAGCGCGAGTCCTTCACGCTGTTCTCCGAATTGCTCGATTCGATCAAGCGCGACTCGATCCGTGTGCTGTCCCACGTTCAGGTTCGCCGCGAAGACCCGGCCGAAGAAGAAGCTCGCCTGCGTCAGGAAGCCGAAGCCCTGGCTGCCCGCATGCAGTTCGAACACGCCGAGGCCCCGGGCCTGGAAGTGGTCGCCGAAGAGGGCGTCGATGTGGATGTCGCCCTGGCGACCGCACCGGTGCGCAACGAGCAGAAGCTGGGCCGTAACGAACTGTGCTATTGCGGTTCGGGCAAGAAATACAAGCATTGCCACGGGCAGATCCAATAAACCCGTTCCAACGCTGAACCACCCGCGCCGCGACCGGATTCTATCCGTCGCGGCGTTTTGCCATTTTCAATCGCCGTCCCGATGAGGACGGCGTCGATAGACATCTCATTTAGGAGCGCATTCATGGCTGTTGGTCTTGGTCCGTTGCCAACGTTGCACCCGGTTGCCGGTTTTGAACTCGGTATTGCTTCGGCGGGCATCAAGCGCCCCGGGCGCAAGGATGTCGTGGTCATGCGTTGCGCCGAAGGCTCGACGGTGGCTGGCGTGTTCACCCTCAACGCCTTCTGTGCCGCTCCAGTCATCCTGGCCAAGCAACGCGTGCAGGGGCCGGTGCGTTACCTGTTGACCAACACCGGTAACGCCAACGCCGGCACCGGTGCGCCAGGTTTGGCCGCCGCCGAGCGCACCTGCGCCAAGCTGGCGGAACTGACCGGCGTTGACGCCAGCCAGGTGCTGCCGTATTCCACCGGCGTGATCGGCGAACCGCTGCCGGTCGAGAAGATCGAAGGCGCGCTGCAAGCCGCCCTTGATGACCTGTCGGAGAACAACTGGGCTGCGGCCGCCACCGGCATCATGACCACTGACACTTTGCCCAAGGGCGCGAGCCGCCAGTTCGAGCACGATGGCGTGACCATCACCGTCACCGGTATCAGCAAAGGCGCCGGCATGATCCGTCCGAACATGGCGACCATGCTCGGCTACATCGCCACCGACGCCAAAGTCTCGCGCCAGGTGCTGCAAGACCTGATGCTCGACGGTGCCAACAAGTCGTTCAACCGCATCACCATCGACGGTGATACCTCCACCAACGATTGCTGCATGCTGATCGCCACTGGCCAGGCCAACCTGCCGGAGATTACCGAGGCCAGCGGCGCGCTGTTCGCCGCCCTCAAGCAGGCGGTGTTCGAAGTGTGCATGGAAGTGGCCCAGGCTATCGTGCGTGACGGCGAAGGCGCGACCAAGTTCGTGACCGTGCAGGTCAATGGCGGTGGCAATCACCAGGAATGCCTGGATGTCGGCTACACCGTGGCCCACTCGCCGCTGATCAAGACCGCGCTGTTCGCCTCCGACCCGAACTGGGGCCGCATCCTCGCCGCCGTGGGCCGTGCCGGCGTGCCTGAGCTGGACGTGAGCAAGATCGACGTGTTCCTCGGCGAAGTTTGCATCGCCAGCCAAGGTGCTCGTGCTGCGACCTACACCGAAGCCCAGGGCGCGGCGGTCATGCAACAGGAAGAAATCACCATCCGTATCGAGCTGGGACGGGGTGATTGCAGCGAAACCATCTGGACCACCGATCTGTCCCACGAGTACGTCAAGATCAACGCTGAGTACCGGACTTAATCCGCTCGGGACCGAGTCGCTCCTATCGCGAGCAGGCTCGCTCCCACAGGGATCTGTTGGGTGACTGAGAAAGTCCTCACACCACCAATCCCCTGTGGGAGCGGGCTTGCTCGCGAAGGCGCCAGTACGGCCTCTACAAAACCACAAGAAAGGAATCCACATGAGCCTGCACCTGATCATCGGCGACCAACGCATTTCTTCCTGGTCCCTGCGCGGCGCGCTGGCCCTGGCGCTGACCGGCGCGAAATACACCGAAGAGCTGGTCAGGCTCGACCAGCCCGACACCCGCGAGAAGCTGCTCAAGTATTCGGCCACGGCCAAGGTCCCGTTACTCAAGACCGAGTTCGGCGTGATCGCCGATTCCCTGGCGATTGCCGAATACCTGGCTGAACAGTTTCCCGAGGCTAATCTCTGGCCCAAGGATGTGGCCGCCCGGGCCCAGGCACGCTCGGCCTGTGCACAGATGCACAGCGGTTTTTTCGCCCTGCGCAGCCACATGCCCATGGACCTGCTGCACGATGCGCCGTTGTCGCCGATGCCATCTGATGTGCAGGCGGAAATCCAGCGGATGCTGGCGCTGTGGGCCGAATGCCGTGCCGCGGCGACCGAAGCCGGTCCCTACCTGTTTGGCCGCATCAGCCTGGCCGACGTGTTTTTTGCCCCTGTTGCCGTGCGCTTGCGCACTTATCAGGTGAAACTGTCGGAGGT
This sequence comes from Pseudomonas sp. A25(2017), assembly GCF_002001065.1. Classification (NCBI taxonomy): domain Bacteria; kingdom Pseudomonadati; phylum Pseudomonadota; class Gammaproteobacteria; order Pseudomonadales; family Pseudomonadaceae; genus Pseudomonas; species Pseudomonas sp. A25(2017). The sequence continues at coordinate 25,443 of NZ_MUOA01000121.1, forward strand.
CGATGAGGCCTACGTCGAAACCCTATATCAATGGCCAGCGTTCAAGGCGTGGCAACAGGCTGGCCTGGAGGACACTGCGCGGTGAAACGAGTCCATGTGGCGGCAGCGGTCATCCGCGATGCCGCCGGTAAAATCCTGATCGCCCGACGGGCCGACACCCAGCACCAGGGCGGCCTGTGGGAATTCCCCGGTGGCAAGGTCGAGGCCGACGAGTCCGTCGAAACCGCCCTGGCCCGCGAGCTTCATGAGGAACTGGGTATCGTTGTCGGTGCCGCCCGGCCGTTGATCAAGGTGCGTCACGACTACCCGGACAAACAGGTGTTGCTGGATGTCTGGGAAGTCTCGGCCTTCACTGGCGAGCCTCACGGTGCCGAAGGGCAGCCGTTGGCTTGGGTGACGGCCCGCGACCTGACGAACTATGCGTTTCCGGCGGCCAATCAGCCGATCGTCGCGGCGGCCCGTTTGCCGGGTGAGTACCTGATTACCCCTGAAGGCCTGGAGACGCCGGCCTTGCTGCGGGGTATGCAGAAGGCGATTGCCGGCGGGATCAAGTTGGTCCAACTGCGTGCCCCCGGTGGCTACGACCCGAAATACCGCGATCTGGCGGTGGATGCGGTGGGGTTGTGTGCCGGCAAGGCCCAACTGATGCTCAAGGGGCCGTTCGAATGGCTGGGGGATTTTCCCTCCGCCGGTTGGCACATTACCGCCGCGCAACTGCGCAAGCATGCCGCGGCCGGTCGCCCGTTCGGCAAGGACCGCTGGCTGGCGGCCTCCTGCCATAACGCCGAAGAACTCTCCCTGGCACAGCAGATGGACGTGGACTTCGTGACGCTCTCGCCGGTGCAACCGACCCAGACCCATCCTGACGCACAGCCGTTGGGGTGGGCAGAGGCGGCGCGGTTGATCGAGGGCTTCAACAGGCCGGTCTATCTGTTGGGTGGGGTCGGGCCCGGCGAGCGGCAAAAAGCCTGGGAGACCGGGGCGCAGGGTGTGGCGGGGATTCGGGCGTTTTGGCCTGAGGCTTGATGGTGTGGTGTGACTGCTGGCCTCTTCGCGAGCAAGCCCGCTCCCACAGTAGATTTCTGCCAGGCACAGAATGTGTGCCTGCCGCAGATCCCCTGTGGGAGCGGGCTTGCTCGCGAAGGCGGCCTGACAGGCAATACACCTCTCTGATCAATTCCCAGGCTTGGCCGCCGCCACCCAAAGCACTTCCGCCACCCCTTGCCGCCGGGCAATGACCCGTGCGGCCACGAACAGCAGATCCGACAATCGATTGATATAGGCCAGCCCCGGCCCGGCCAGCGGTTCCACCGCGTTCAGTTGCTGGCAACGGCGCTCGGCGCTGCGGGCCAGGCTGCGGCAGACATGGGCCTGGGCGATCAGCGTCGAACCACCGGGCAGGATGAAGTTTTCCAGGGGCCCCAATTCCTCGTTCCACACGTCGATCGCCGCTTCCAGCCGCTCGATTTCCGCCACGTTCAAGGCCTGGTAGGCCGGCATCGCCAGTTCACCACCGAGGTCGAACAAGCGATGCTGACAAGGCCCCAGCACTTCACTGACTTCCTTTAGCGCCGGGTATCGGGCCGTTTCAGCGGCGAGCCCGGCCAGCAATAAGCCCAGCTGGCTGTTCAGCGTATCCACTTCGCCGATGGCCTCGACCCGTGGGTGGTCCTTTGCCACGCGGCGACCATCGCCCAACCCGGTTTCACCCTTGTCGCCGGTGCGGGTGTAAATCTTCGACAGGCGAAAACCCATGCTCAGCGCTCCAATTGTTTGTGTTCCTGCGGCACCATCGACGTGCCGGCCAGCGGCAGGCGCAAGGTGAAGCAGGTGCCTTGGCCCGGCGCCGACTGCACTTCCATCTGGCCCTTGTGGTTATTGGTGATGATGAAGTACGAGACCGACAACCCAAGGCCTGTGCCTTGGCCGATCTCCTTGGTGGTAAAAAATGGCTCGAAGGTGCGTTTGCGCACGTTCTCGCTCATGCCGATGCCGTTGTCCTCGACCTGGATTTCCGCCCATGGCGGGTTCAACCGCGTGCGCAGGACGATGCGTCCCGGTTCGCTGTCGTCCTGGCGTTGATGGATCGCCTGGGCGGCGTTTTTCAGCAGGTTGAGCAGCACCTGTTCCAGTTCGTTGGCCGTGCCGGGCACCGGGCCCAGGTTCGGATCGAACTGGCGGATGATCGCTTGGCCCTTGAAGTCGAAACCGATCGCCAGGTCGAAGTCGTTACCGGCGATTTCTACCGCCTGGTCGATCAGCGCCGGTAGGTCGCAGGGTGCCATCTGCCGCGTGCTGAGCCGGCTGAAGCTGAGCATATGGGTGACGATTTTTGCCGCTCGGGCGCCGGCTTGCTGGATGCCGTCGAGCAACTGCGGGATCTCCCGACCCTGGAGGTAGCGATTGACCTCCTCCAACGGGATACCCAATTGTTCGGCCTGTTCGAGGTTCTTCGGCAATTCCGGCGACAGGCGTCGGCGGATGTTCTGCACGTTGTGCAGGATGGCGCCCAGGGGGTTGTTGATCTCATGGGCCATGCCCGCCGCGAGGCCGCCGACCGAGAGCATTTTCTCCGATTGCACCATCATTTCTTCCAGCGACAGGCGCTGGGTGATGTCATCGATCCGGATGACCACGCCACGTCCGGCACCGCCCATCAGTGGGTAGAACGTGAGGGCGTAGTGGCGGGCTTCGTCGTCCTTGGTCCAGGTGACGCGTTCGATCTTGGCGACCGTATGTTGCTCGACGGTCTGCTTGAGCTGGGGCAGGTACGGCTTGAGCGGTTCGAAAGCGAGGAAGATCGGCTGGTTCAGCGCCTCGTCCAGCCGTGTGCCGGAGAGGGCGCTGGCTTCCTGGTTCCATTGGGTGACGTAGAGTTGCTCGTCGAGGGCGATCAGCGCCGAGGGCATGGAGTCGATGATGCTGTTGAGGTAATTCTGAAAGCCGGTGAGCTTTTTCTCGATCTTGCTGCGCACCTGGACTTCCAGCTCCAGCTTGCGATTGGTATGGCGGGTTTCTTCCGCCAGGCCCTGGGCCTGGTCGTAGGCGGCCTGGGAGTCGTCCCGCGCGCGCTTGAGTTGCTGTTCCCGGGCTTCGATCCGCGACAACATGGTGTTGAACGCCTCGGCCAGGCTACCGATCTCATCGTGGTTGCCGCGTGCGGCACGCAGGGCATAGTTTTCTTCGCGGGTGACCTGGCGTGACAGTTCTTCAAGCTGATGAATCGGCTGGGTGATCAGGCGCTTGATCTGCTGGGCAATGATCAACCACAGCAACACGCTGAAAATCAGGATGCCGAGGCTGGCGGTCAGGGTGCCGGTGTAGAACGCGGTCGGCAATTCACTGCTGGCCACCAGCAACAGATGGCCAGGCGCCGTGCCGGGACGGGGCAGGGTAATGACCTGGTTGCTGCGAAACTCACCGGCCTGCCAGGCCTGCATGTTGCGGTAATGGTCCGGCAGCTTGAGCTTTTCGCCCTGTTGCAGTTGTGCCAGGCGTTCGCCCTGGCCGTCATACAGCGCCGCCGCCCGCAGCGGTGCATAGCTGTTGAGCTCATCGAGCAAGCGCTGGGCATTTTGTGGCGATTGCAGGGCGTCGGAGATCAGGCTCGGATTGGCCACCAGTCGGCCAATGGTCTGCAGGGCCTGGGGCGCCATGCTTTCCTGGGAGATGTAGTAGGCGGCGCTGATAAAGGTCAGGTTGGCCACCAGCAGGACAGTGGTCAACAACACCAACAGGGCAGCCAGCAGTTTCTGGCCGACCGGGAGGTTTTCAAGGCGCTGGCGCAATGGCATCAGACTCGTCGCTAAAAAGGAACACGAGGGCCAGCGTAGCCGCTGCTCAGTCGCTGGGCAATGCGAGGTTGTGCAAGTGGGCAATCAGTCGCTGGCGCAGTTGCTCCAGGTGCGGCACGGTCAGCTCGTGGCGTTGGGCGACCTTGCAGGCGTAACCGAGCAAGTAGCTGATTTCGGTGCGGCGCCGATTGGCGACATCCTGGTACATCGAGGAGTAATTGGCGGCCGTGGCCTGGATCACCCGTTCGACTTCCGGCTGCAAGTCTTCGGCAGCCGCAGGCTGGCCGCAACGTTCGAGCAGGTCGGTGAGTTCCACGCACAGGGTCGCCACTTCGCAACGGTGTTCCTGCAAGCCGCCATTCTTGCAGTGGTGCAGTACGGTCAGCGGATTGATTGCACAGTTGAGCGCCAGTTTGCGCCAGAGCCGGGTGAGGATGTCGGCGCTCCATTCGTGGGGAATGCCGGCGGCGCTCAGGTCGTCCAGCCAGAACGGTGCCACCGGGTGCGCGGGGTCGCCCAACCAGGTGTAGCCGTGGCCGGCGAACACCACGCGCCAATCACCGTCGCGGAACGCGCCTTCGGTGCTGGAAGCGCTGATGCAACGGGCCTGGGGCACACAGTTGGCTACTGCGTCCTGGCTGCCGAGGCCGTTCTGCAACAGGATCAGTTCCGATTCGGCGTCCAGGCGATGGGCCACCGAGGCCACGGCCGCTTCCGCGTCGTAGGCTTTGCAGGCCAATAGCAGGCGCCTGATCGGTTCCGGGCTGTCCGCCGTTTCGCCAGGTATCGGGTAGCTCTGCGCCTGTCCCTGTTCCACCAGCGTCAGGCCGCCGGCGCTGCGGTAGGCCTGCAAGCGGGCTTCGTTGCGCAGCACCAGCCGCACCGGCAACCCGGCCCGGGCCAGGCGCGTGGCCCACAACGTGCCGAGACTGCCGGCCCCGAGGACATGCCAGGTAGTGGACATCAGTTTTTTACTCGGATTGGCGCAGGCATCTGAGGGCTCGCAGTGTCGGCAGGAAAAGAGCCGTTATAATGAGCCCGATTTTAACCACAAGCCAAGTGCGCGCCGTTGATACTGGCGCGCCTTTTTATTTGGAGAACACTACATGCCGTCATTCGACGTGGTATCCGAACTGGACAAACACGAAGTCACCAACGCGGTTGAAAACGCCGTCAAGGAACTCGACCGTCGTTATGACCTCAAGGGCAAGGGCAGTTTCGAGTTCAAGGAAAAAGACCTGACCGTGAACCTGACTGCCGAGGCCGATTTCCAGCTCGAGGCGATGATCGAGATCCTCAAGCTGGCGCTGGTCAAGCGCAAGATCGACGTGCAGTGCCTTGAGGTCAAGGACGCCTATGCCTCCGGCAAGCTGATGAAACAGGAAGCCGTGCTCAAGGAAGGCATCGACAAGGAACTGGCGAAGAAGATCGTCGCTCATATCAAGGACGCCAAACTCAAGGTGCAAGCCGCCATCCAGGGCGAGCAAGTGCGGGTCACCGGCAAGAAGCGTGACGACTTGCAGGAAGCCATTGCCGCACTGCGCGGCAAGGAATTCGGCATGCCGCTGCAATTCAACAACTTCCGCGACTGATACTGGATTGTATTAAACATTGTGGCGAGGGGATTTATCCCCGCTGGGCTGTGCAGCAGCCCCCAAACCAGACAACTCGGTGTGCCAGGAAGATTGAGTTGATTTAGGGCTGCTGCGCAGCCCAGCGGGGATAAATCCCCTCGCCACAAAATGCCGCGTGCAACAGGAATAGGAGAGAAAGATGGATTTGAATGCTGAAGTGGACAACCTGGTCAAGGCTTCCCAGACCTGGATCCCCATGATCATGGAATACGGCAGCCGCGTGCTGCTGGCGGTCATCACCCTGGCCATCGGCTGGTGGTTGATCAACAAAGTGACGCAGAAACTGGGTGCGTTGCTGGCCTTGCGTAACGCCGACCTGGCACTGCAAGGGTTTATCAGTACCCTGGCCAACATCATCCTGAAGATTTTGCTGATCGTCAGCGTCGCTTCGATGATCGGTGTGGAAACCACTTCGTTCGTCGCCGCCATCGGTGCCGCCGGCCTGGCCATTGGCCTGGCCTTGCAAGGCAGCCTGGCGAATTTCGCCGGTGGCGTACTGATCCTGCTGTTCCGCCCATTCCGCATTGGTGACTGGATCGAAGCCCAGGGTGTGGCCGGTACGGTCGACAGCATCCAGATCTTCCACACCGTGATTCGCACCGGTGACAACAAGACCGTGATCGTGCCAAACGGCAATCTGTCGAACGGCATCATCACCAACACCAACCGCCAGCCGACCCGCAAGGTGGTGTTTGATGTCGGCGTGGATTACCAGGCCGACCTGCAAAAGGCCCGGGAAGTGTTGCTGGCGCTGGCCAAGGATGAGCGCGTGCTGGCGGATCCGGCACCTGAAGCGGTGATTTCCATGCTCGGCGACAGCTCCATCACGGTGTCGCTGCGTATCTGGGTCAAGACGGCGGACTATTGGAGCGTGATGTTCATGCTCAATGAACAGGCGCGGGATCGCTTGAAGGACGCGGGCATTGATATTCCGTTTCCACAGCGCGTGATTCGGGTCGTTCAGGAAGGGCCAGCGCAATAACGATTCGACGATAACTTGGCACTGGGGTCAGGTTATGTTTAGTTAGCTTGCTATTTAACAAGTTGTGTTAAAGCGGGCGTTGCAATAGATACAAAAAAACCGCTCACCTGGATCAGGTGAGCGGTTTTTGTTTGTTGCGGGTGCAGCTATCGAACTAGCACTGAATTACAAGATGCTCAGTGGGTATTCGACGATGAAGCGGAAGTCGTTGTTGTCGCGGTTACCGGTACTGTCGGAATAAGAGCTGTTAGCGCGGTAGAACGCGCTACGAACACGGAACGACAGGTCTTTGGCTGGACCGCTTTGCATAACGTACTTGGTTTCGAAGTCCCACTCGTGCTCTTTTGCTTCGCCGTCAGCGGTGGAGATGTTGTCACCGGTGACATAACGGGTCATGAAGCTCAGGCCAGGAACGCCGTAAGTTTTCATGTTCAGGTCGTAGCGCGCCTGCCAGGAACGCTCGTCCTGACCGTTGAAGTCGGAGTACTGGATGGAGTTGGCGAGGAAGATAGTGCCGTTGCCGTCAGTGCCGTAGACGTAGCCGGTGTCACCGGTGGAGCGCTGGTGAGCCAGGGTGAATTTGTGGGCGCCGATGGCATAGGCTGCTGCGAGGGACCAGATGCGGTTGTCAACGTCGCCGCTGAGCTTCTGGCCTTGGTCCTGGCTGTCATAGCCGTTGAAGTCGAAGTTCAGGGACTGATCTTCGTTGATCGGCAGGGTGTAGTTCAGGTTGATGTATTTCTTTTTGTAGTGATCTTCAACATCGGAAGCCGCTACACCGGCTACGAAATTGTCGGTGAACTGGTAGGTTGCGCCGACGATATCAGCGGATGTCAGGTCAAGGCCGTCATCACCCATGCCAGTTTGCGAACTGATGGCGTTGAAATGACCTGCGCTCAGCTCCAAGCCTTTGATTTCTTTACTGGTGATCAGCGTACCGGTAGCAACTTCTGGCAGCAGACGGCTGTCGTCAGTAGAGAAAACCGGGCTGGCAACCACTTGATTACCGTATTTCAAGACAGTGTCGGACAGACGGAACTTAACCGCGCCGCCAGCCTTCGATTGGGTGTGTTCCAGGTCGCCATCGTCTTGCTGGGCGAACAGACCGTTACCGGCACGACCAGCACTGCCGTCGAAACGGGCGGAGCCGAATGCGAAGGCATCGGCGCCTACACCAACGGTACCTTGGGTGAAGCCCGATTCGTACGTGGCACGTACGCCAAGGCCGGCTTCTTCACGATAACTTTGACGAGTGCTTACTTCGTTCTTGAAGTCGCGGTTCATGTACAGCATGCGGCTCAGAACATTCAAGCTCTGATCTTCAAAAAAGCCCTTGGATTCTTCCTGGGAAGAGGCCATTGCGAACTGCGAGGTACTGGCCGATACAGCCAGTGCGATCATGCTCCACTTCATCACGCGCATCGTGATTTGCTCCTTTGGTTTTTAGAAGAGTACTGCCGTCCCACCTGTTTTTTTATCTGGGCGGCTCTTTCTTTTTGTGTCGGCGCAAACTTATATCACGTCGACATTCTTTGGCGATACTTGCCCATTCAACCTTTCAGCTTCTTTACGACCGTGTCGCCAATGGCTCGATCCATGTCGCATTTCAGCTGATCCGACGCAACCGTATTCACAACTTTAATGTTGTTTTTTCTTTCCGGCATCGGTGTAAAGAGTCCGTCATTACCGCGCTTGAAGCTCCTGTGGGCAGCCTTGCCACTTTAATTTGTATGTCGGCAGGTTCTCGCTTCCGGCGAGACCTTTGGACAGTGCGAGTATGCTTGCAACAAGCATGCTCAAACCCGAATTTTGTTTACATTTTTTTCACATTTGACCGGTTGACGCGGTGAAACCTCATGAAACCGGGCTCCAAAGGCCTTGTTTTAAATAGGGTTGACTCGTGTGCGGCTCTCGTGATTGACGCCCATAAACGTGGCGAGACCACCAAAAACGTTACCGGTTCACCCTACCCAGTGAGTAAATCACGGATGCTCTGTGCACTGAGCGTAGACGCACTGTGCTGTTTTGGTGCAGAAAATTTTCCGGTTGTACGAAAATCTTACAACGTCGAAGCCTTGCCTGGGCCCCTGGCACGGTCCTGTCAGGACGGTGTGGTGCCGCCTGCGCTGTGTTGGTGCGTCAGCTTGCACAGGTTGATGCTGTGTGTTGAAAAAACTTCGCAGGACGAGCATCAGGACGGTACGCCGTGATCGATTCGGCGTTCGCGGGTATGCTGCGCACCTGAGTCCGATGCAGGCCTGCGGGCCGCCAAACCGGGCAGAACCGATAACGAGCGAGGAGTACGCGCGGTGTTTGCTTTAGATCCACGACTGCAACAAGACACATTGCCCATCGGCGATTTCCCGCTGTGCCGGTTGCTCTTGTCCAACGATTCGAATTATCCGTGGTTCATCCTCGTGCCGCGGCGGGAAGATATCAGCGAATTATTTCAATTGGATGACGCTGATCAACAGCAACTGTGGAAAGAAACCACGGCGCTGGCCGAAACCCTCAAGGATTCGTTCGATGCCGACAAGATGAACGTTGCAACCTTAGGTAACGTTGTCAGTCAATTGCACATGCACGTCATCGTGCGCAAACGGGATGACGCCGCCTGGCCTGCGCCTGTCTGGGGCAAGCACCCGGCCCAGCCTTATAATGCAGGGCAGGTCACGGCTATTCGTGAACGGTTGCGAGTGGCCTTGACCGATGATTTCAAGTTTCTGGAGGGCTGAACCATGAACCTTGAAGACCGTGTAACCGATCTGGAAAGCCGCTTGGCGTTTCAGGATGACACCATCCAGGCGTTGAACGATGTGCTGGTCGAGCAGCAGCGGGTCGTCGAGCGTCTGCAGCTGCAGATGGCGGCGTTGCTCAAGCGCCAGGAAGAGATGGTCGGGCAGTTCGAGTCGTTCGAAGAAGAGGCGCCGCCGCCTCACTACTGACTTGCCCGATTCCCGATTGATGGGCAATAAAAAACCGCGAGCAGCCAGGCTGCATCGCGGTTTTTTACGCTTGGATCAGCGGCGCGGCAGCGCGGCGATCACATCTTCGGCCTGCAGGCCCTTGTCGCGGTTCATCACGGAGAACTCCACACGCTGGCCTTCCACCAGGACGCGATGGCCTTCGCCACGAATGGCCCGGAAATGCACGAAAATATCATCGCCGGAGTCGCGGGAGATGAAGCCGAACCCTTTGGACGTGTTGAACCACTTCACCGTGCCGGTATCGCGGTTGGACATGTCGTAGTTCTGCGCAGCGGCGGCCGGCGACGACTTCTTGTAGAAGCTGACGGCCAGGTGCAGTGCCACGGCGAGCAGTGCTGCGCCCAGGCTGAACAGAATGGCCGGTTGACCGCCGATTTCCGGCATAGGCGCCAGCAGGGCCAGGGTTTGCAGGGCAACGGCCAGCACCAGCAGGGCGCTGACCAGGTTTTGCAGTTGGTGACGTGGACCTTTGTTCCAGTAAGGGATGACGGGTGCAAGGGTCAGGTTGAGCAGGCCGAAAAAGGCCAGGTACAGTGCATCGGGGTGTTGCAGGTAAGGTGTGGCTTCGGAACCCAGGCTAGGGATGAAGGACAGCAGCAGGGCAGCTGCGCCCATTAGCAAGTGGACGATTTTCAACATTTTGATTGGCTCACGGTTAAGACAGATCACAAGGAAGAGCGGGTCGGGGACGGTTCGCTTCGAAACAATGAGAGGCGTTGGACACGTACCCGAATCAGCCTATGCGTTACGCCCGGAAAAATAGGCGTAGCGACACACTGCCTATTTAACAGCAAAGCCCCGGCCTTCTCAAACGCGTTACGGGCGCGTACCGCGCTGTTCGTCGGCCAGAAAAGCCCCGCCGGTGCTTACTCGGTGTATGCGCGCCTGTCTTCTATTAAAGAAGAGGAAGGTGTGCCGGGTGCCGAAGACATGATCCGGCAAGTGATGACGTGGCGTGGGCCACATTCCCAGCGTGCGGCGTGTAGGACGGCGTAATTCGTCGCCTGCCTACTGTTGGCTTGTCCTACGTCCACGGTCATAAAGTCGTCTGGAACTGGCGATGCCGTTGAGCTTCCATAGAGCCACAGATGGAGTGTTCCAACTGAGAGGTTCGTATGGCAAAGGAGTGTCAACGGTATGATTCAAGGAAAAGAACCGGGGGAGGGTGTGCATGGGCGCTTTCAGTCCATCCGCGTCGATCCGTTCGTCAGGGGGTTCGACATGCAGCTGGCGCGTCCCCTGGCCCGATCCATTCGTCTGAACGGGTTCGCCACCTGCCTGCGGCTGGAGCAGGTCTATTGGGATATCCTCGGTGACATGGCCCAGCTCAACAGCTGCTCCATCAGTACGTTGCTGTCCCATGTGGACAGGGAGGTGCACCTGCGCCATGGCGGGGTGCGCAATTTCAGCGCACTGGTGCGTGTGGTTTGCGTGGTGCACAGTTTGAAGGAAGCCGGGATGGATCATGGTGGGGCGTAGGAGCTGCCGAAGGCTGCGATCTTTTGATCTTGATCTTGATTTCTCGCTTGCGACTCAAGTCTCTGGGGCAAGATCGCAGCCTCGTTGCACTCGTCAGCTCCTACGCGCGGTCTTACGGCTGCACAGGCCGCATTTAATGGATATAATCTCGCTCTTTGCCGCAAAGCCCAGCCTTTGCGCGAGTAACCTGATCGCCGAGACAACCCCATGCCGATGTACGACTATCAATGTGCTTCCTGTGGTCATCAGATGGAAGCCATTCAAAAGATCAGCGCGGCACCGCTGGTCGACTGCCCTGCCTGCCAGGCGCCGGAACTGAAAAAGATGCTGTCCATGCCTGGTTTCCGCCTCGGCGGCACAGGCTGGTATGAAACCGACTTCAAGACCGGCGCCAAGAAGAATCTGGCCGGTGGCGACAAAGCTGATTGAGTTGAACACGCGCGAGTGCTTGCACGGGCAGGTCCTCCAACCGAATTTCGAATTACGAGAAGTGAAACCACTACCATGATGCGCAGCCATTATTGCGGCCAACTGAACGAAAGCCTGGAAGGTCAGGAAGTTACTCTTTGCGGATGGGTCCATCGTCGCCGTGACCATGGCGGGGTGATTTTCCTCGATATCCGTGATCGTGAAGGCCTGGCCCAGGTGGTGTTCGATCCGGACCGCGCTGAAACCTTCGCCGCCGCCGACCGCGTGCGCAGCGAATATGTGGTCAAGGTCACCGGCAAGGTGCGTCTGCGCCCGGCTGGCGCCGGCAACGCCAACATGGCGTCTGGCATGATCGAAGTGCTGGGCTACGAGCTGGAAGTGCTCAACGAATCGGAAACCCCGCCGTTCCCACTCAACGAATACTCCGACGTGGGCGAAGAAACCCGCCTGCGCTACCGCTTCATCGACCTGCGTCGCCCGGAAATGGCCGAGAAGCTGCGCCTGCGTTCGCGCATGACCACCAGCATCCGTCGTTACCTGGACGAGAACGGCTTCCTCGACGTCGAGACGCCGATCCTGACCCGCGCCACGCCGGAAGGCGCTCGCGACTACCTGGTGCCGAGCCGTACCCACCCCGGCAGCTTCTTCGCCTTGCCGCAATCGCCACAGCTGTTCAAGCAACTGCTGATGGTCGCCGGGTTCGATCGCTACTACCAGATCGCCAAGTGCTTCCGTGACGAAGACCTGCGTGCCGACCGTCAGCCTGAGTTCACTCAGATCGACATCGAGACCAGTTTCCTCGACGAAAAAGACATCATGGGCCTGACCGAAGGCATGATCCGCAACCTGTTCAAGGAAGTGCTGGGTCTGGAATTCGGCGAGTTCCCGCACATGACCTTCGAAGAGGCCATGCGCCGCTACGGTTCCGACAAACCAGACCTGCGTAACCCGCTGGAGCTGGTGGACGTGGCCGACCAGCTCAAGGAAGTGGATTTCAAGGTGTTCAGCGGCCCGGCCAACGACCCGAAATGCCGTATCGCGGCCCTGCGCGTTCCTGGCGGAGCCAGCATGCCGCGCAAGCAGATCGACGACTACACCAAGTTCGTCGGCATCTACGGTGCCAAGGGCCTGGCCTACATCAAGGTCAACGAGCGCGCCGCGGGTGTTGATGGCCTGCAATCGCCGATCGTGAAAAACATCCCTGAAGCCAACCTCAATGTGATCCTCGATCGCGTGGGCGCGGTTGACGGCGACATCGTGTTCTTCGGTGCCGACAAGGCCAAGATCGTCAGCGAAGCCCTGGGCGCGCTGCGCATCAAGCTGGGTCACGACCTGAAGCTGCTGACTTGCGAATGGGCGCCAATGTGGGTCGTTGACTTCCCGATGTTCGAAGAAAACGACGACGGCAGCTTCTCCGCGCTGCACCACCCGTTCACTGCGCCGAAGTGCTCGCCGCAAGAGTTGGAGGCCAACCCGGCCACCGCTCTGTCGCGCGCTTACGACATGGTCCTGAACGGCACCGAATTGGGTGGCGGTTCGATCCGTATCCATCGCAAGGAAATGCAACAGGCCGTGTTCCGCCTGCTGGGCATCAACGAAGCCGAGCAGGAAGAGAAGTTCGGCTTCCTGCTCGACGCCCTGAAGTATGGTGCGCCGCCCCACGGTGGCCTGGCCTTCGGCCTGGACCGCCTGGTGATGCTGATGACCGGCGCCCAGTCGATCCGTGAAGTGATCGCGTTCCCGAAAACCCAGAGCGCGGCCGATGTCATGACCCAGGCGCCGGGTGTGGTGGATGCCAAGGCATTGCGCGAGTTGCACATTCGTCTGCGTGAACAGCCAAAGGCTGAGTAAGGCTGGCACCTGAGAGGGCGCATCTTCGGATGCGCCTTTTCATTGGGGTCGATATTTCTGATTGCCGGCCACTGCGTACGCGCAGGGCGGGCAATGTTCCAAAGAGAAACGGAGCGAGTTATGGCAGGTCATTCCAAGTGGGCGAACATCAAGCACCGCAAAGAACGTCAGGATGCCAAGAGAGGCAAGATCTTCACCAAGTGGATCCGTGAGCTGACGGTCGCGGCCCGCCAGGGCGGCGGCGATCCGGGTTCCAACCCGCGCTTGCGCCTGGCCCTGGACAAGGCGCTGGGTGCCAACATGAGCCGTGACATCATCGACCGGGCCATCGCCCGTGGCGCCGGTGCGACCGAGGCTGACAACGTTGAAGAGCTGACCTACGAAGGTTACGGCCCGGGCGGTGTGGCGGTGATGGTCGAATGCATGACCGACAACCGCAACCGCACTGCGGCAGCCGTGCGTCACGCGTTCAGCAAATGCGGTGGCAACCTGGGCACCGACGGCTCCGTGGCCTATCTGTTCGAGCGCAAGGGGCAGATCAGCTTCGCGCCGGGCCTCGATGAAGATGCCCTGACGGAAGCCGCCCTGGAGGCCGACGCCGATGACGTGGTCAGCCACGAAGACGGCTCGTTCGACGTGTTCACTTCGTTCGCCAGCTTCTATGCCGTGCGTAACGCCCTGGAGGCGGCCGGTTTCAAACCCGCCGACGCAGAGATCGTCATGCAGCCGACCACCAGTGCCGAACTGGACCTGGAAGGTGCCGAGAAGGTGCTCAAGCTGATCGACATGCTTGAAGACCTGGACGATGTGCAGAACGTCTACTCCAACGCCGACATTCCGGAGTCGGTGGCTGAACAGCTGGGTTAATGATCTTCTATTGAGGCGCATGATTATCAGGGTGGGAGCGGGCTTGCTCGCGAATGCAGTGCATCAGTCGACATCGATGTCGAATGTGACGACCTCTTCGCGAGCAAGCCCGCTCCCACAAGTTCAGGTAACCCCCTTCAAACCGCAGGCGCTATGACTTTAATCCTTGGTATCGACCCTGGTTCGCGCATCACCGGCTACGGTGTGGTTCGCGATACCGGGCGCGGCTGCGTGTACGTCGCGTCTGGTTGCATCCGCACTGGCGCGGGTGAGCTGCCTGAGCGCTTGCAGATCGTTTATCGCGGCGTTCGCGAAGTCATCCAGACCTACGGGCCGGTGACCATGGGTATCGAAAGAGTCTTCATGGCGCGCAACGCCGATTCGGCCCTGAAGCTGGGGCAGGCCCGGGGCGCGGCAATCGTGGCGGGTGCCGAGGAAAACCTGGAGATCGCCGAATACACCGCGACGCAAGTCAAGCAGGCGGTCGTCGGAACCGGGGCGGCGAACAAGGAGCAGGTGCAAATGATGGTGATGCACCTGTTGAAACTGGTCAGCAAGCCGCAGATCGATGCCTCCGACGCCCTGGCCATCGCCATTTGCCATGCCCACACCCGTTCCAGCCTGTTGCCTCATGGCCTGGGGACCGCACGCAGTCGTGGCGGGCGCCTGCGTCTCTGATAGCATCAGCGCTTCATTCACGAACCCGAGTCAATTGCGCCTGTGTCGTCGGCCTTTATGCTCGTGTTGATATTCGCCAGCCAGCGGCTGGCCAACACCCAAGGATCTGAAACGTGATTGGACGCTTGCGCGGCACCCTGGCTGAAAAACAGCCGCCGCACCTGATTCTGGATGTAAACGGCCTGGGCTATGAGCTGGAAGTGCCCATGACCACGCTGTATCGCTTGCCGTCGGTCGGCGAGCCGCTGACCCTGCACACCCATTTGGTCGTGCGCGAGGATGCGCAGTTACTCTATGGCTTCGTCGGCAAGCGCGAGCGGGACTTCTTCCGCGAACTGATCCGTCTCAATGGCGTCGGCCCGAAACTGGCCCTGGCCTTGATGTCGAGCCTGGAGGTCGATGAGTTGGTGCGTTGTGTGCAATCCCAGGACACCTCGGCCCTGACCAAGGTGCCGGGTGTGGGCAAGAAAACCGCCGAGCGCCTGCTGGTCGAGCTCAAGGACCGTTTCAAGGCCTGGGAGGCGGCACCGGCGATGTTCGCCCTGGTGCCGAACCAGCCGGACGCGCCGGTGCCTGCGGTCAGCGCCGAAAACGATGCGGTCACCGCGCTGATCTCCCTGGGCTACAAACCGCAGGAAGCCAGCAAGGCGATTTCCGCTATCAAGGAAAAAGGCCTGAGCACTGAAGATATGATTCGTCGTGCCCTGAAGGGAATGATTTAAGTGATTGAAGCTGACCGCCTGATCGCCGCCACGGGCGCGCCCCGTGACCGCGAGGAAATCCAGGACCGCGCGATTCGTCCTGTCAGCCTGGCCGACTACATCGGTCAACCGACCGTGCGTGAGCAGATGGAGCTGTTCATCCAGGCCGCCCGTGGGCGCAGCGAGTCGTTGGACCATACCTTGATCTTCGGCCCGCCGGGCCTGGGCAAGACCACCCTGGCCAACATCATTGCCCAGGAAATGGGCGTCTCGATCAAGAGCACGTCGGGGCCAGTCCTCGAGCGACCGGGCGACCTGGCGGCGCTGCTGACCAACCTTGAGCCTCATGATGTGCTGTTCATCGACGAAATCCATCGGCTGTCGCCGATCGTCGAGGAAGTGCTGTACCCGGCCATGGAAGATTTCCAGCTCGACATCATGATCGGCGAAGGGCCGGCGGCACGCTCCATCAAGCTCGACCTGCCGCCCTTCACCCTGGTGGGCGCCACCACCCGCGCTGGCATGCTGACCAACCCGTTGCGGGACCGTTTCGGTATCGTCCAGCGCCTGGAGTTCTACAACAACGCCGACCTGGCGACGATTGTCAGCCGCTCGGCGGGCATCCTCGGGTTGCCGCTGGACCCGGACGGTGCGTATGAGATCGCCCGGCGTGCCCGGGGCACGCCGCGGATCGCCAACCGCCTGCTGCGCCGGGTCCGGGATTTTGCCGAAGTCCGGGCCAAGGGCCACATCACCAAGCCGATTGCCGACCTGGCGTTGAACCTGCTGGACATCGACGAGCGTGGCTTCGACCACCAGGACCGGCGCCTGCTGCTGACCATGATCGAGAAGTTCGACGGTGGCCCGGTGGGCGTGGACAGCCTGGCCGCGGCCATCAGCGAAGAGCGCCACACCATTGAAGATGTACTGGAACCGTACCTGATCCAGCAGGGCTACATCATGCGTACCCCTCGCGGGCGCGTGGTGACCCGCCATGCTTATCTGCACTTTGGCTTAAACATCCCGACACGAATGGGTGAGATGCCAGTGGTAGACGAATTCCTCGATGCCGTGGACGATTGAACGCGCTCGGTACGCCGACTTTTTTCCAGTTCGTGCTGTCCCAGACGACGCCTGGAGCGTCAATGCGTTCGAGAATGAAAAAACAGTTGCCTGGCCGATTGGCAACCTGAGGAGTAAGCACTAGAGTATGCGCGCGCAAAACGGGCTGGAGTCGTTCGCACATCGCTGTCGCGTTTATTACGAGGACACCGATGCTGGCGGCATCGTCTACTACGTCAATTACCTCAAGTTTATGGAACGGGCTCGAACCGAACGGCTGCGGGAACTGGGTTTTGCCCAATCCGCGCTGGCAGGGGAGGACCTGTTATTCGTCGTGCATTCCAGCGAAGCGCGCTACCACGCGCCGGCGCGACTGGACGACGAACTGGTGGTAAGTGCCGATGTCATCGAATTGAACCGTGTCAGCCTGCGCTTCAAGCAGCAGGTCAGGCGGGCTACGGATAACGTGCTGCTCTGTGAAGGGCAGTTTTTGGTGGCCTGTGTGCGCACCCATAGTTTGAAACCCCGGGCCATTCCCGAAGCTCTACGTGCGGCCTTTGCCGGCGTGAGCGGCGCGGGTACACACTCAGAGCAGGAGATAAAGCGTGGAAGCTAACGTCGTCGACCATTCCTCCATGTGGAGCCTGGTCAGCAATGCCAGCGTCGTGGTGCAACTGGTAATGCTGACCCTGGTAGCCGCATCGGTGACCTCATGGATCATGATTTTTCAGCGCAGCAATATGCTGCGCGCCGGTCGTCGTGCCCTGGAGAGCTTCGAGGAGCGCTTCTGGTCCGGTATCGACCTGTCCAAGCTCTATCGCCAGGCTGGCAGCAATCCGGACCCGGATTCGGGCGTCGAGCAGATCTTCCGCGCCGGTTTCAAGGAGTTCTCTCGCCTGCGCCAGCAGCCGGGCGTCGACCCTGAAGCGGTGATGGAAGGTGTGGCCCGTGCCATGCGCGTGGCCATTTCCCGCGAGGAAGAAAAGCTCGAACAAGGCCTGTCGTTCCTGGCCACCGTCGGTTCGGTCAGCCCGTACATCGGTCTGTTCGGTACCGTGTGGGGGATCATGAACTCCTTCCGTGGCCTGGCTTCTGCCCAGCAAGCAACCCTGGCCACCGTGGCCCCGGGCATCGCCGAGGCACTGATCGCCACCGCCATCGGTCTGTTCGCGGCCATCCCGGCCGTTATCGCCTACAACCGCTTTGCCGCCCGCAGCGAAATGCTGACCGGCCGTTACTACACCTTCGCCGATGAATTCCAGGCGATCCTGCACCGCAAAGTGCACACCAGCGAAGAATAAGCAGGTATTTCCCAATGGCTTTAATCGCTCGAGCCCGAAAAAAGCGCAAGCCGGTTGCCGAGATGAACGTGGTGCCCTACATCGACGTGATGTTGGTGCTGCTGGTCATCTTCATGGTGACCGCGCCGATGCTCAATCAGGGCGTGAAGGTCGATCTGCCCAAGGTTTCCAGCGAAGCCTTGCCGCAGGACAACAACACCCAGGTACTGACCATTTCGATCAAGGCTGACAAGACCTACTACTGGAACCTTGGCAGTGAAGTGGACACCGAGAAGCAGCAGGACCGGGCCATGACCTTGCCGCAGATGACCGATGCGGTGACCAAGATCATTCGTGTCGGCAACGATGCCGGCAAGCGCACGCAGGTCTTCATTCGCGGCGACAAGACCGTCGACTACGGTGCCGTGATGGGCGCCATGGGCGGCCTGCAGAAAGCCGGGGTCGGTAATGTTGGCTTGATCACCGAGGCCCCCTGATGCAGCAACAGCGAGAGCCGTCCGCCTCGGAAAGCTACTTCTGGCCCAGTGTCCTGGCCATCGGCTTGCATGTGCTGGTGTTCGGCATGCTGTTCGTCAGTTTTGCCATGACCCCGGAGCTGCCGCCGGCCAAGCCGATCGTGCAGGCGACCTTGTACCAGCTCAAGTCGAAAAGCCAGGCCACCACGCAGACCAACCAGAAGCTTGCCGGTGAGGCGAAGAAATCCGCCGCGCGCCAGACCGAAGTCGAGCAGATGGAACAGAAGAAGGTCGAGCAGGAAGCGATAAAGGCCGCGGAACAAAAGAAAGAGGAATCGGCTCAAAAGGCCGAGGAAGCCAAGAAGGCCGATGAGGCGAAGAAAGCGGACGAGGCGAAAAAGGCTGACGAAGCCAAGAAAGCCGACGAAGCGAAGAAAACCGCCGAGGCCAAAAAGGCAGAAGAGAAACAATTGGCTGATATAGCCAAGAAGAAAGCCGAAGAAGAAGCCAAGAAAGCCGCTGAAGAAGAGGCCAAGAAAGCGGCCGCTGAAGAAGCGAAGAAAAAGATCGTCGAGGACGCGAAGAAAAAAGCAGCCGAAGACGCCAAGAAGAAAGCTGAAGCTGACGAGGCGAAAAAGAAAGTCGCCGAAGACGCGAAGAAGAAAGCCGCCGCCGACGCCGCCAAGAAAAAGGCCCAGGACGCAGCGCGTAAATCCGCCGAAGACAAAAAGGCCCAGGCCTTGGCAGATTTGCTTTCCGACACGCCGGAGCGCCAGCAGGCCTTGGCCGATGAGCAGGGCGATGAAGTCGCCGGCAGCTACGATGATCTGATTCGTGCCCGAGCGGCAGAAGGCTGGGCTCGTCCACCTTCGGCGCGTAAAGGCATGACGGTAGTATTGCAAATCGGCATGTTGCCCGACGGTACGGTTACCTCGGTCAGCGTCGCCAAGTCCAGTGGTGACGGCCCGTTCGACGCTTCGGCGGTCGCAGCGGTCAAGAACATTGGGCGATTGACGGAAATGCAAGGAATGAAACCGAGCGACTTTGCTCCCTATCGTTCATTCAAGATGACATTCACACCTGAGGATCTAGCCTTGTGAGAAACCTTCTTCGATCAATGCTGGTCGTTATCTGCTGCCTGGCAGGGATAGCGGTAGCAGAGGAAAAGAACATTCTGGTCACCAGCGGCAGCGACCGGGCGACCCCGATCGCCGTCGTACCGTTCGGCTGGCAGGGCGGTAACGTCCTGCCGGACGACATGGCGGAAATCATCGGCAACGACCTGCGCAACTCGGGTTACTACGCGCCGATTCCGAAACAGAACATGATCAGCCTGCCGACCCAGGCCAGCGAAGTCATCTACCGTGACTGGAAGGCCCTGGGCGCCCAGTACATCATGGTCGGCAGCATCGTTCCGGCTGGCGGTCGCCTGCAGGTGCAGTACGCCCTGTTCAACGTCGCCACCGAGCAGCAAGTGCTGACCGGCAGCGTGTCGGGCAGTGTCGATCAGCTGCGCGACATGTCGCACTACATCGCCGACCAGTCGTTCGAGAAACTTACCGGCATCAAGGGCGCGTTCTCTACCCGCATGCTCTACGTGACGGCCGAGCGTTTCTCCGAGAACAACACCCGCTACACCCTGCAGCGTTCCGACTATGACGGCGCGCGTGCGGTGACCTTGCTGCAATCGCGCGAGCCGATCCTGTCGCCGCGCTTCGCCCCCGATGGCAAGCGCATCGCCTATGTCTCGTTCGAGCAGAAGCGTCCGCGCATTTTCGTGCAGCACATCGACACTGGTCGTCGTGAGCAGATCACCAACTTCGAAGGCCTGAACGGCGCGCCAGCCTGGTCGCCGGACGGTTCGCGTCTGGCGTTCGTACTGTCCAAGGACGGTAACCCGGACATCTACGTGATGAACCTGGCTTCGCGTTCGATCTCCCGCGTCACCAATGGCCCGGGCATCAACACCGAACCGTTCTGGGGCAAGGATGGCTCGACCATCTACTTCACCTCCGACCGTGGCGGCAAGCCACAGATCTACAAGACCGGTGCCGGTGGTGGCGGTGCCGAACGCGTGACGTTCGTCGGTAACTACAACGCCAACCCTAAACTGTCGGCAGATGAAAAGACCCTGGTGATGATCCATCGCCAGGATGGTTTCACTAATTTCAAGGTGGCGGCCCAGGATTTGCAGCGCGGTAGCGTAAAAATCCTCACTGATAGCACTCTGGACGAGTCACCCACTGTTGCGCCCAACGGCACCATGGTAATCTACGCCACCCGCCAGCAGGGCCGGGGAGTCTTGATGCTCGTGTCCATTAACGGACGCGTGAGGCTCCCGCTTCCTACCGCTCAAGGCGAAGTCAGAGAACCGTCCTGGTCCCCTTACCTGAACTGACGCGGCGCTATACGTTTTACTTAACACACTGGGGTTCATTAGGAGTTTCACGATGGAAATGCTGAAGTTTGGTAAATTTGCTGCGCTGGCTCTGGCCATGGCTGTAGCTGTAGGTTGCTCGTCCAAAGGCGGCGACAATGCCGGTGAAGGCGCTGTTGATCCAAACGCTGGTTACGGCGCTAACACCGGTGCAGTTGACGGCTCCCTGAGCGAAGAAGCTGCTCTGCGCGCAATCACCACCTTCTACTTCGAATACGACAGCTCGGACCTGAAGCCAGAAGCCATGCGCGCTCTGGACGTTCACGCCAAAGACCTGAAGTCGAACGGCGCTCGCGTTGTTCTGGAAGGCAACACCGACGAACGTGGTACTCGTGAGTACAACATGGCACTGGGCGAGCGTCGTGCGAAAGCCGTTCAACGCTACCTGGTACTGCAAGGTGTTTCCCCAGCTCAGCTGGAACTGGTTTCCTACGGCGAAGAGCGTCCAGTTGCTACCGGCAACGACGAGCAGTCCTGGGCTCAAAACCGTCGCGTCGAACTGCGTAAGTAATTCGTCATGCGAACGTGCCGTCGTGCTGTAACTGTTCTGGCTCTCAGCCTCGCGCCGCTTGCGGCGTGGGCTGCGGTTCCTGTGGTCGATAACGATGCCGGCTATAACAATAGCGGGAGCAGCTATCCGCCTGCAGGTTACGGTACGAACGGCGCCTATGCCGGGGGAGGGGTTTCGGCCCCTGTCTCGGCACAGGGCGAGCTGTTCAACCAGCTCCAGCAAATGCAGGATCAGCTTTCGCGCCAGCAAGGCGTGATCGAAGTTCTGCAGAATGATATTTCGCGCATGAAGCAGGAAAACCTGGAGCGATACCAGGATCTTGATCGGCGCATAGGATCCGGCGTTGCACCTGCCGCGACTCCCGAGAATTCTCCAGCCGGTGGCGACTTGAACGCCCCCGGTGCAGCCGCAGGCGCGGGGGCAGCCGCTCCCGCAGCACCTGCCGCCGGTGGCGAGCCGGCTGATCCGGCGAAGGAAAAGCTCTATTACGATGCTGCCTTCGACCTGATCAAGGCCAAGGATTTCGACAAGGCCAGCCAGGCCTTTGGCGCTTTCCTGCGCAAATACCCAAACAGCCAGTACTCGGGCAATGCCCAATACTGGTTGGGCGAAGTGAACCTGGCCAAGGGTGACCTGCAAGGCGCTGGCCAGGCGTTCGCCAAGGTTTCGCAACTGTATCCCAAGCACGCCAAAGTGCCGGATTCGCTGTACAAGCTGGCTGACGTAGAGCGCCGCCTCGGTCACACCGACAAGGTAAAAGGCATTCTGCAGCAGGTGGTGGCCCAATATCCGGGTACATCCGCCGCCCAGTTGGCCCAGCGTGATCTGCAACGCATGTAAGCTGGCTTGACCTGTTTTGAAGAAACCCGCGCCTGCCGCGGGTTTTTTCGTTAGAATTCACGCCCTTTTTATGAAACACGCTTTTTGGGATCTGCGCGTTGGCGGGGTTCCTTGAAGTGCCTGACGGAGGCGGACAGCCTGTTTAGCTGTTACGCCCGTGGCGACTATGCAAGACACATTGAGAATCACCGAAGTTTTTTACTCGTTGCAGGGTGAAACGCGGACGGCTGGGCTGCCCACAGTATTTGTGCGCCTCACCGGTTGCCCGTTGCGTTGCCAATACTGCGACAGTGCCTACGCGTTCAGCGGCGGCACCTTGCGAACCCTCGACGATATCCTGGAGCAAGTGGCCAGTTATCGTCCGCGTTATGTCTGCGTCACGGGCGGCGAGCCATTGGCGCAACCCAACGCCATCCCCTTGCTCAAGCAGTTGTGTGATGCCGGATATCAGGTTTCCCTGGAAACCAGCGGCGCCTTGGATATCTCGGCCGTCGACCCGCGTGTCAGTCGCGTTGTGGACCTGAAGACTCCAGGTTCCAAGGAAGCGCACCGCAACCGTTACGAGAATATCGAACTGCTGACGCCCAACGATCAGGTCAAGTTCGTGATCTGTTCCCGGGAAGATTACGACTGGGCCGTGTCCAAGCTGATCCAGTACGGACTCGACCAGCGGGCCGGCGAAGTATTGTTGTCGCCGAGCCATCACGATTTGAGCGCCCGGGACCTGGCGGACTGGGTGGTGGCGGATAACCTGCCGGTGCGCCTGCAACTGCAGCTGCATAAATATCTTTGGAACGACGAGCCGGGGCGCTGATATGACAGAACATTCGAACATTGCAGAAAAACGTGCGGTCATCCTGTTGTCCGGCGGCCTGGATTCGGCCACCGTCGTGGCCATGGCCCATGCCGAGGGTTACCGCTGCTACACCATGAGTTTCGATTATGGTCAGCGCCACCGCGCAGAACTGCACGCCGCCGAGCGAGTGGCCCGGGACCAGGGCGTGGTGGAACACAAAGTGATCGGCCTGAACCTCAACGGCATCGGTGGCTCGGCCTTGACTGACAGTTCCATCGACGTGCCGGAGGCGCCTAGCGAAGGCATCCCGGTGACGTATGTGCCGGCGCGTAACACCGTATTCCTGTCCTTGGCATTGGGCTGGGCCGAAGTGCTGGGCGCCCGTGACATTTTCATCGGCGTCAATGCCGTGGATTATTCCGGTTACCCGGATTGTCGCCCGGAGTTCGTCGAAGCCTTCGAGCGCATGGCGAACCTGGCGACCAAGGCCGGCGTAGAAGGGCAGGGTTTCCGCATCCAGGCGCCGTTGCAGAATCTCAGCAAGGCCGACATCGTCAAGGCCGGTGTGAAGCTTGGCGTGGACTACGGGCTCACTGTTTCCTGCTATCAGGCCGACGATCAGGGCCGTGCTTGCGGCAAGTGCGACAGCTGCCGCCTGCGCGCAGAAGGCTTTGCCGCGGCGGGTGTGAGCGATCCAACCCGTTATTTTTGATTTATTTCAAATTAGGTGTTGAATAGTCCTTAAAAATCAGTATTATACGCGCCACCACACAGCGGGTCGTTAGCTCAGTTGGTAGAGCAGTTGGCTTTTAACCAATTGGTCGTAGGTTCGAATCCCACACGACCCACCATTTTTTGCAGTTTTAAAAGTCTGGAAGGCCCACGAAAGTGAGGATTTCCGGATTTTTTTTTGCCTGAAATTAAGTGTCCCCCCGCCCAAGGGCAGGGAGTCAGCAGTCCTGTTGTAGAGCCGTCGCCATGCTCACGACTGCCAGGGCCTTCAGCCCTTTTTCTCGCCCGACGCGTAGCGATGAACGCCAGGAACCAGCGCTTCCCACGCGAGCCAACGTCCTGCCTGGATCTGCCATGAGGGCACCCGACAGGACCATTCGTTCTGTGGTTTCCTGGCGAATACCGGTAGCCGAGGTTTGCGCACAACCTTGCTATTGAGCGTGCTCACACAGAACTTCGAGTAGTTTTTCAGTTCTTTGAGTTCAAGTGACAGCATGTCTTTTGGGCACAGTAACAGTACGTCCCCAAAGGAATATAACTGGAACGCCTCGACTTCTATTTTTTGCGCAGCAACCTGACGTGTTTTCCACAGGGTGGCGCTCAGGTCCTGCAGCTTTATATCCTCTGGCAAGGTGTATCGCTCCGCCGTTTGTTGGCGAACCGATAAGCCGCCTGCTGCGATGTAGGTGATCTGGCTCAAACTGCCCGGCGAGAGCAATGTGAAGACGCAAAAGGCGAAGATCATTGCGACCAGGCCATTGAAGGTCCGCCTGTAGATATCCCCCTTGAAACAATAAAATATGACGACCGGTAGCAGGGTGAAGATGAGTGTCAGCCAGGACAGGCCCGCCACGTAGGGGACGGTGTCAGGCGTTTCCCTCTCCATATATGAACGTATCGTCAGCAGGATTGGAAAGGCGGCGAAGATCACGGTGACGAATATGGAGATCGAGAGCAGGGTGACGAGCCAGAACTCTTTGCGAGCCCATACCCACGACTGTAGCCGCTGCCATTTTTCTTTTAGCCAGAGCCACGCTGGCGTCGTCTTGTTCTTGAGTGCCTGCCAATAGGTGAGCCATTCTTGCGACCAGGTCTTCTGGGCGGGGGCTGCCTTGTGCTGCAATTTTTTCCGCTTTATTTGTTGATGGGCTGCCAGGCGCTTCAAGCGGGCTCGATCCAGCCTGGCTTGGACAAGTGTGCTTTTCCTGATGATTCTTTTGAACGGCGTGAATGCGTACATGAGAAAGCACGCAACGAAGACGATCAGGAGTAACGCCGCCATTGTCGCCCAGTGGTTCAATAAAGTGGGCAAGAAGAAGGTGGCCCAGATGAACGCGCTAAATCCCACAACCGTGGGGAACACCAGATAGAAAACAATCTTCGGTTGGTGGTCCTTCATGTTTGAAAAAAGCGAAACCGAGCAGCCGAACATCCACGTTGTTGCCCCCAGGATGAACAAATACGAAAGCATCAGCAGCAGGACCAGCACGACCCAGACCAACAGCGCAGACTTCACATCGATCGACGGCATGAAAAGGTCGATACGTCCAATCGTGCGGGTATAGAGATACAGCGTGATGAACCCAAGCCCTGTCGCGAGCAGGCCTAACGTGACGGTGATTTGGGTCCAATAGGAAAGAATGCGTTTGACGGTTCGCTTTAGCACTTCAGCGAAGGTTCTGTCAGGAATGACGGACAAGGCGTAGCTCCCTTACGAGGTAAAAATCCTGGCAGGTATAGTAACGCCAAGTCGCACCCGCTAAATCTTCAACCTATCAAGTCCTCCTACTGGAAATTCAGCGGATGTGCTGTCCGTAACGTTTTGGGTCCAGGCGCGATACCATCACCATCATCAACGCCATGACCGCCGTGAGCGACCACCAGGCCCACTCAAAACTCCCCAATTGGTCGCGGATCATCCCGGCAATCAATGGCGAGAGCCCTGCGATGAGATAGCCGACACCCTGCACGAACGCGGTAAGGCCACCGGCCCGACGTGGGTTATCCAGGTGGTCGAGGGATACGATCAGGCTCATGGGGAACAGGCCGCCGATACCCAGCCCCAGCAGGCAGGCCCAGAGCAGGCTGAAGCGTTCCGGACTGAGGATCAGGCCGCAGAAGCCGCCGATGATCAGGGCTAGCAGGACGGTGAGCACCAGGCGTTTATCCCGGCTGCGGTTGGCAATCGCCGGAGTGATCAGGCCGGACAACACTTCCATTGCCGTGAGGAACCCCAGCAGCAGGCCAGCGTGCTGTTCGCTCCAGCCCTTTTCCACGTAGTACGGCGCCAGCCAGGCCAGCACGCAGGTGTAGGAGGCGGTGCCCAGGCCAAAGAAAATCGCCAGGAGCCAGGCCCGGGCGTTGCTGGAAAACGCTTCGTGATGCCGGGACGCTGCTTCGGGCAAGGGCGTGATGTTCGAGCGCTGGGCGTACCAGCAGCCCAGGGCGACCAGTGCCAACAATGCCCAGATCGCCAGGCCGACGCGCCAACTGCCGGTCTGCGTCAGGACAAAGGGTGAAAGCGATGCGGCAAGCGCCGCCCCGCCCATGATGGAGGTGACGTACAAACCCATGAACAGCGAGACGTTGTCGGCGAAGCGCGATTTGATCAGTGCCGGCATCACCGCCTGGATCAAGGCGATCCCGAGCCCGGCCACGATCGCACTGGCGATCAACCCGGCGGCGCTGTCCAGGTACAAGCGCGAGGCCGTGGCGAGACCAATGATCAACAGCGACAGCACGATGGTGCGGTGTTCACCGATGCGCAGGGCGATGCGCATGCCCAGGAACATCGCGAGGCCCATCGCCATGACGGGCAACATGGTCAACAGCGAGGCGGTACTGAAACTCAAGGGCACCTCGCCGCGAATAGCCGACAACAACGGCCCGACCGCCGCCATCGAGGGCCGCAGGTTCAGCGCGACCAAGACGATGCTGACCATCAGCCAGACGGCGTGGGTGGTTGAGGTTCGAATGTTTTCCATAACAGGGCCTTGGCTGGATAAAGCCCCATTTAGGCCAGGGCACCTTGCGATGGGCAAACTGAAAACTGGTGAGGCTTATTTAATAATTAAATGTTGCTCGCTTTTGTGGCGAGGGAGATTGCTCCCGCTTGACTCTGTAGGAGCTGGCGAAGCCTGCGATCCTTTGTTTTTTTGCTCGTTCGCTCACGACTCAAGTGTCTGGGACAAGATCGCAGCCTCGTTGCACTCGACAGCTCCTACACGCACCCCAGCGGGAGCAAGCTCCCTCGCCACGGATTCAGTGGGGCGTTAGTCGTTTATTCCATCCCCGGGCTCAGCGTCCCCAGCCACGCCACCAACCCCAGGATGATCACCGCGACAGTGAACTCCAGGACCATGCTGCGCCGCAGGGCATTCACCGCGACCCCGTGCTCACCGGTCTTTCGGGCCTGCTCCAGCAGTGGGCTCAGGTGAAAACGGTTCAGCGCGGCGAACACCAGCATGGCCGCGAACAAGATGAGTTTGAGCGCCAGCAACTGTCCATAGGTACTGTCGAACAAGCCTGCGACGTTTGGGCCGACGATAAACAGATAATTCACCACCCCCGTCACGCTGATGACCACCACGATCACCGCCCCGGCGGTTTCAAACCCGGTCAACGTCCGGGCCAGTACCGCCAACTGCGGTTCGGTCTGGCGAAGCAGCAGGGCGAACGCAGCCAAGGCGCCGACCCAGCCTCCCGCCGCCCACAGGTGCAGGAAGTCGGTGATGAAGTGCCAGTTGCGGCGTGTGCCTTCGTCCATGGCGCCATGCCCTGCCCAGGCCAGCGTCGCCAAGGCCACCGCCCCGCCCAGCATCGCCAGGCCCAGGCTGGCGGTCGGCCAACGTGTATTGAGCGTCACGGCGAAGCCGGCCAGCAGCAGCGCCGCTATCCGCAGCGTCCAACTCAAGCCGAAATCGGTCTCCATCACCATCATTTCAACGTGCGGCCACAGCTCGGCCCAGTCCGCAACGCCGCTCATGGCCCAGGCCATGCACGCCATGGCGGCGAAGGAGAGCAACCCGCCCAGCACCGCCGTGGTCAGCAGCAGCGGCGTGAAAGGCAACTGCGCGCCCGACACCCGCTCCTGGCCTCGCAGGCTATAGAGCCCGAACGCGGCCAGGCCGAACAACAGCATCAAATCCAGGTACAGGGCAAAGCGCAGTGCGATGTTGATCGAGTCGCTCATCAACTCACTTCACCTTGAACGTGACGTTACCGGTGATCGGGTGAGTGTCGGACGACACCGCGCGCCACTGGACCTGATAGGTGCCGGCGGTGAGGGGACCATTCGGGACAATGACCATGGTTTTCGGGTCATCGCTGCCGGAAACCTTGGCTGGCATGGGCATGGGCGAATGCGCCGCCATGCCGGGCATGGCGGTCATCATCAGCTTGGCGCCGGAAAACTTGGTCAGCAGGTTTTCGGAAAAATGCAGCTCGATTTTTGCCGGTGCCGCCCCGTCTGCACCTTCGGCAGGGGTAGAGGACAGCAGTTTCGGGTGGGCCTGGGCCAGGCCACTGACCAACAGGCCGGTGGATAAGGCAACGGCGACAACAGCGGTTTTGATGAATGACATGCAAGGACTCCTACAGCTTGGTTTTTAGTTTTGAGTGAAGCAGGTCAGCGGCTCAGAACCACATGCGCACGCCCAGCACCAGGCGCGCTTCGCTGCGGTCTTCGCCTTCTTCCCGGGCGTAGTCGGCGGTGTTGCCGTAGACCCGATTCCAGGTGACGCCAATGTAGGGTGCGAATTCGCGGAGTATTTCATAACGCAGCCGTACGCCGAGTTCGGTGTCCGACAGCCCTGAGCCGACACCGCGGGCGGGGTCGTTCTTGCCATAGAAGTTGACCTCGGCGGTGGGCTGCAGGATCAACCGATTGGTCAGCAAGATGTCGTAGTCGCCTTCCAGTCGCGCCGCGCTCTGGCCGCCTTCACCGATGAATGCGGTGGCTTCGGCTTCGAAGTTATACAGCGCCATGCCTTGCACACCGAAGGCGGCCCAGGTTTGCGGATCGCCTGGCTTGAAGTCCTGGCGTACGCCGGCCACCACGTCCCACCAAGGACTGATGGCGTGGCCCCATAGGGCTTGAAGCTCTGCCTCTTCGGTCTTGCCGTTGAGGCGTTCACCTTCGGAGCGCAGCCACAAGCGATCGATGTCGCCACCGATCCAGCCGGAGGCGTCCCAGCTCAGGGCGCTGCCGTCATCGGCGTCTTGCCACTCCAGCTGGTCGATGAGGAAAAACGAATGGATGGCGCTGTCATGCACCGCGTGTCCGCCATGATCCTCGTAGACGGCGGCGCGGTCGGCGGCGGTCAGTTCCGGGATCGGTGTGCGGCTGCTGGTCGGCGCTGATTGCATGGGTTCCATGCCCTGCATCGAGTCCATGCCTTGCATCTGGCTATGGTCCATCCCGGGCATCTGGCTGTGATCCATGCCTTGCATGTCGTTGCCCGCCGCCCAGGCCGAGGTGGCGCCGAGGGTCAGGCTGGCAATGAGTGCCATGGGGTAGTGAAAAACAGTGGTCATGGTCGGCTCCTCATTCCTGCACCCGAACTTCACGGAACATCCCCATCTCCATGTGAAACAGCAGATGACAGTGGTACGCCCAGCGCCCGAGGGCATCGGCGGTGACGCGGTAGCTGCGCTTGGTGCCCGGCGGCACGTCGATGGTGTGCTTGCGCACCATGAACTGGCCGTTCTCATCCTCCAGGTCGCTCCACATGCCGTGCAGGTGGATGGGGTGGGTCATCATGGTGTCGTTGATCAGCACGATGCGCAGTCGTTCGCCGTACTTGAGCAGCAGCGGCGCGGCGTCGGAAAATTTCACGCCGTTGAACGACCAGGCGAATTTCTCCATGTGCCCGGTCAGGTGCAGCTCGATCGTACGGCCCGGCTCGCGGCCGTCGGGGTCGGGGAAGGTGCTGCGCAGGTCTGAGTAGGTCAGCACTTTGCGGCCGTTGTCGCGCAGCCCCATGCCCGGGTCGTCGAGCCTGGGCTTGACGCTCATGGCCTGCATGTCCACCAGGGGGTTGTCGTTCTCGGTGTCGGGATGCGACTGCATGCCGTCCATGCCTTGCATGGCACCGTGATCCATACCGGCCATGTCGCCCATGCCCTGCATCTGGCTGTGATCCATACCTTGCATCGAGCTGTCGTCCATTCCCGCCATGCCCTGCATCGAGCCATGGTCCATGCCACCCATGCCCATGTCGTCCATGGTCACCAATGGCCGCGGGTCCAGGGCCGGCACCGGTGCCGACAACCCGGCCCTGGCCGCGAGGGTGCCGCGGGCATAGCCGGTGCGGTCCATGGACTGGGCGAACAGGGTGTAGACCTCCTGGGTCGGTTCGACGATGACGTCATAGGTTTCGGCCACGGCGATCCGGAACTCGTCGACGCTCACCGGTTTGACGTATTGGCCGTCGGACGCCACCACCGTCATCTTCAAGCCAGGAATGCGCACGTCGAAATAGCTCATGGCCGAGCCGTTGATAAAGCGCAGGCGAAGACGTTCGCCAGGCTTGAACAGGCCAGTCCAGTTCATATCCGGCGCCTGGCCGTTCATGAGGTAGGTGTAGGTGGCGCCACTGACGTCGGCCTGGTCAGTGGGATTCATCTTCATCTCGGCCCACATCTTGCGATCGGCCACGGTGCTGGCCCAGCCGTTCTTGCCCACATCGTCAATGAAGTCGCCGACGGTGCGTTTGTTGTAGTTGTAGTAGTCCGACTGTTTCTTGAGCTTGCGAAGGATGTCGGCGGGGTCTTCATCGGTCCAGTCGGTGAGCATCACCACATAGTCCCGTTCGTACTGGAAGGGCTCCGGCTCCCTGGCGTCGATCACCAGCGGGCCGTAGACCCCGGATTGTTCCTGGAAGCCGGAATGGCTGTGGTACCAGTAGGTGCCGTTTTGCCGGACCTTGAACTGATACACGTACATGCCGTCGGGTTCGATGCCTTTGAAACTCAACCCCGGAACGCCGTCCATGTTGGCTGGCAGCAGGATGCCGTGCCAGTGGATGGACGTGGTGTCCTTCAAGCGATTGCGCACCCGCAGGGTCACGGTGTCGCCTTCACGCCAGCGCAGCAGCGGGCCGGGAATGCCGCCGTTGATGGTCTGGGCGGTACGTGGGTTGCCGGTGAAGTTGACCGGGCTTTCGCCGATGAACAGGTCGAACTCGGTGCCGCTCAGGACGTTGGGCTGGCCCGGGCCGGTGACCGCCCAGACAGGCGCGCGCCACAAGCCCAGGCCGCCGAGGATGCCACCGGCAGTCAGGCCCTTTACGAAGGTTCGCCGGGAAGTTTTTGTTTGCATACGATGGAAGTCCGTCAGTCGATTCGCAGCGAACACGGGGGCAATCCCCCGGCGTCGCTTTGAAAAGAAGATGACATAAGCCGGCCGGGCAGGTGATTACATTTCGGTCAGCTTGCCGGAGGCAGAAGCCACTATTGCCTTGGCTAACGCAAAACCTGTGGCGAGGGGATTTATCCCCGCTGGGCTGCGAAGCAGCCCCAAAGAAGGTGAATGCAACATGCCTGATACACCACGGTGTCAGGGTTTAGGGCTGCTGCGCAGCCCAGCGGGGATAAATCCCCTCGCCACAAGGTTTGTGTTCGACTCAACTGCCTGTGACAGGTTGGTCGGGCACAGGTCAGAATGATCTTTTGCATCGACGGGATATTCTGTAGCCTTGCCGGCTTCACGCTGTCCCGTGCCTGATTGATACCCACTTTCCCGGCGGTACCCGAGTGGTCCGGAGCCGGGTGTATACTCGACTTTCGCGCTAAACGCGCTTGCAGGTCTTGCGAACATGACGCAAATTTCCGAACGCCTTCTGGTCCAGGCCCACCTCGACGCCAAGCAGCCCAAGCCGCTGACCGCCGAGCAAGAGGCCTGGTACCGCGCCGCCATCGCCGCCGAGCTCAAGGCTCAGGACGCGGTGCTGGTCGCGCACTTCTACTGCGACCCGATCATCCAGGCCCTGGCCGAAGAGACCGGTGGTTGCGTGTCCGACTCCCTGGAAATGGCCCGCTTCGGCAATGCCCACCCGGCCAAGACCGTGGTGGTGGCGGGGGTCAAGTTCATGGGCGAGACCGCCAAGATCCTCAACCCCGAAAAACGTGTGCTGATGCCCACCCTGGAAGCCACCTGCTCCCTGGACCTGGGCTGCCCGGTGGACGAATTCTCGGCGTTCTGCGACCAGCATCCGGAGCGCACCGTGGTGGTGTATGCCAACACCTCGGCGGCAGTGAAGGCCCGGGCCGACTGGGTGGTGACGTCCAGTTGCGCGCTGGAAATCGTCGAGAGCCTGATGGACAACGGCGAGACGATCATCTGGGGCCCGGACAAGCACCTGGGCACTTACATCCAGCGCAAGACCGGCGCCGACATGCTGCTCTGGGACGGTGCCTGCATCGTCCACGAAGAGTTCAAGTCCAAGCAGTTGGAGGACATGAAGGCGCTGTACCCGGACGCCGCGATCCTGGTGCACCCGGAGTCGCCGACGTCGGTGATCGAACTGGCGGATGCCGTGGGCTCCACCAGCCAGTTGATCGCCGCGGCCCAGACCCTGCCGAACAAGACGCTGATCGTCGCCACCGACCGGGGCATTTTCTACAAGATGCAGCAGCTGTGCCCGGACAAGGTCTTCATCGAAGCCCCTACCGCCGGCAACGGCGCGGCGTGCCGCAGTTGCGCACACTGCCCATGGATGGCGATGAATACCCTGGAGCGCACGCTCAAGAGCTTGCAGGAGGGCGCCAACGAGATCTTCGTCGACCCGGCGCTGATCCCCCAGGCGATTCGCCCGCTCAAGCGCATGCTGGACTTCACCCAGGCGGCGCGGATGAAGCTGGCGGGCAATGCCTGATTGGAGGCGTGAGCTTGATCGTTCCCACGCTCTGCGTGGGAACGCCTCTGCGGACGCTCCGCGTTCGGCTTTTTGGGACGCAGAGCGTCCCGGGCTACATTCCCACGCAGAGCGTGGGAACGATCAAACCCACTGACGTGGTGTTCTTACTTGGTCTTCTTGGGAATCCGCACCAACTGCGTATCCGAGTAGATGTCATGCCAGCTGCGCTTGCGCTTGTCGAACAGCGCCCAGATGAAGCCCAGCCCCACCAGCAGCAGTGACGCAATCGATACCACGAACCGCAACAGCGCCTGCCACAGGCTGATGGCCGTGCCATCGGCGTTCTGTACGCGGATGCACCACACCTGCATGCCCAGGGTCTGGCCGTTGTGGGTCCAGAACTTGGCGAAGAAGCCGAACAGCACGAACAGCAGCACGGTGGACAGCAGCGGGTCACCGTCCAGTGCGCCAGCTTCGGTCAGGGCACGCATTTTTTCTTCGCCGATGATCGCCATCTGGATCATCTTGTAGGCGCCACTGGTGACGATCAGCAGCGCCGTGCACAGCAAGAAGTCATAGAACATCGCGGCCAGGCGACGGCCCAGGCCGGCGGGAGGAAAGTCGCCCTGGGGGGTGAGCAGGTGTTTCGGCATGACGGCCTCGGACGAAAAAAGAAGCCATTTTACGGATTTACGCCCATAAAAAAGCCCCTGATATCAATCAGGGGCTTTTTAGTGTGCGAAAGCCTTAGGCTTCTGCTTGAACCTCGTCAGCCTGCATGCCTTTCTGGCCTTGCACAGCAACGAAAGTGACTTTCTGGCCTTCTTTCAGGCTCTTGAAGCCGTTGCCCTGGATGGCGCGGAAATGCACGAACAGGTCCGGACCGCTTTCAGGCGTGATAAAACCAAAACCCTTCTCGTCGTTGAACCACTTGACGGTACCGCTCTGACGTTGAGACATTTTCTTATTTCCTTTGACGCTAAAATTGATGACAGCCTCTTTCGCATGAAAGAGTACTGGGGCTGGGTTGCAGGAAAGTAAGAGACGTCGAACGGGATGTAGCGAACTTCATAAGCTACTGCCCAGGTCACGATTCCAAGCGACCCATGCAAACACAGTGACCAAACTCTACGCCAACTACGAATGAAAAAACAACCCCCCGGGGAAGCCCCGTATTTGCTCAGCTTGCAAGCATTTACATACACCACCGGGCGGAGCTTATTCGATAGGCTAGTTCAATTGTTAGCGACCGTTATAAGCGTTGTTCAATGTCTAAAGATATGCACCTTTTTATGGCGGTTGCGTTACACATTAGTGCACGTATAACGCAATCGCGTTACTTATAGAAACAGTCAATCAACCGCGGTAGTAGCGCTGTGGGACGAATGGCATTTTGCTTACAAGTAAAGGCACCTTTTTCCCACGCACGATGGCCCAGACTGGCGTATCCAGTGCGACATAGGCGCTGTCCAGGTAACCCATCGCCAACGGACCGCCCAGGGTCGGGCCGAAACCGCCGCTGCACACCGTCCCGATAATCTCGCCCGCTTCGTTGACGATCTCTGCGCCTTCGCGCACCGGTGTGCGTTCCTGGGGCAGCAGGCCGACGCGTTTGCGCTTCACGCCGCCCTGTTGTTGGGCGAACACGCTTTCAGCGCCGGGGAAACCGCCAGCGCGGGCGCCGTCGGCACGACGTACTTTGGAAATCGCCCACAACAGGCTGGCTTCGATTGGCGTGGTCTCGGTGTTCATGTCGTGGCCGTAGAGGCACAGGCCGGCTTCCAGGCGCAGGGAGTCACGGGCACCGAGGCCGATGGCCGCGACTTCCGGCTCGGCCAGCAGGGCGCGGGCCAGTTTTTCCGCATCGGCGGCGGGTACCGAGATTTCGAAACCGTCTTCACCGGTGTAGCCCGAACGGCTGACAAAGCAGTCCATGCCCAACAGCGTGACGCGCTGGAACTGCATGAAGGTCATCTTCGCCACGTCCGGCGCCAGGCGTGCGAGCACGGTGACGGCGGCCGGGCCTTGCAGGGCGAGCAGGGCACGGGCTTCGAACAGTGGCTCGATGCTGCACTGCGCGCCAATGTGGGCCCGCAGGTGGGCCAGGTCCTGGTCCTTGCAGGCCGCGTTGACCACCAGGAACAGTTCGTCATTGCCCAGGTTGGCGACCATCAGGTCGTCGAGGATGCCGCCGTTCTCGTGGGTGAACATGGCGTAGCGCTGCATGCCCACCGGCAGGTCGATGATGTCCACCGGCACCAGGGTTTCCAGGGCCTTGGCGACGCCTGCGCCGGTCAGGCGGATCTGGCCCATGTGGGACACGTCGAACAGCCCGGCCTGATCACGGGTGTGCTGGTGTTCCTTCATCACGCCCAGAGGGTACTGCACCGGCATGTCGTAGCCGGCGAACGGCACCATGCGGGCGCCGAGTTCGAGGTGCAGCGCGTGCAGCGGGGTCTTCAGCAGTTGTTCGGTGGACATATCAGCTCCTGGAAAAAATGTAGAAGTGAGGCAAGCGCATCAGCATTCGATGATGTTGACCGCCAGACCGCCGCGGGCGGTCTCCTTGTATTTGCTTTTCATGTCGGCGCCGGTCTGGCGCATGGTGCGGATGACTTTGTCGAGGGAGACGAAGTGATGCCCGTCGCCGCGCATGGCCATGCGTACCGCGTTGATGGCCTTCACCGAACCCATGGCGTTGCGTTCGATGCATGGCACCTGCACCAGGCCGCCAATCGGGTCGCAGGTCAGGCCGAGGTTGTGTTCCATGCCGATCTCGGCAGCGTTTTCCACTTGCTGCACGCTGCCACCGAGCACTTCGCAGAGGGCGCCGGCGGCCATGGAACAGGCCACGCCCACTTCACCCTGGCAACCGACTTCGGCGCCGGAGATGGAGGCGTTTTCCTTGTACAGGATGCCGATGGCGGCGGCGGTCAGCAGGAACCGCACCACGCCATCCTCGCTGGCCCCGGGGATAAAGCGCATGTAGTAATGCAGCACGGCCGGGACGATACCCGCCGCCCCGTTGGTAGGTGCGGTGACGACGCGCCCGCCATAGGCGTTT
The DNA here is from genome assembly GCF_002001065.1 of Pseudomonas sp. A25(2017). Classification (NCBI taxonomy): domain Bacteria; kingdom Pseudomonadati; phylum Pseudomonadota; class Gammaproteobacteria; order Pseudomonadales; family Pseudomonadaceae; genus Pseudomonas; species Pseudomonas sp. A25(2017). Next base: position 60,901 of record NZ_MUOA01000121.1, read on the forward strand.
TCTTCGTTGACCGCCAAGGCGTACAGGTTGACCCAGTCCAGCACCGACAGCGGGTCGCGCAGTGCTGCTTCGGGGTTCTTGCACAGTTGGCGGTGCAACGCCGCGGCCCGGCGCTTGACCTTCAGCCCGCCTGGCAGAATCCCTTCGTTGCGACAGCCCGCCGCCACGCAATCCTGCATCACCTGCCAGATTTTCAGCAGGCCGGCACGGGTCTCGGCTTCGGGGCGCCAGGCGCTTTCGTTGGTCAGCATCACCTGGCTGATGGACAGGCCATAGGTGCTGCAATGGCCCAGCAGGTCCTTGGCACTCTTGAACGGGAAGGTCAGGGGCGTGGCATCTTCGACGATGCGGTCGGCGCCAGCCGCGTCTTCATCGACGACAAAGCCGCCGCCGACCGAGTAGTACTCGCGGCTGCGCACTTGCAGTCCTGCGGCATCGAAGGCGCGGAAGATCATGCCGTTGGGGTGAAAGGCCAACGGCTTGCGGATCATCGCCAAGTGCAGCTTTTCATTGAATTCGATGGAGTGTTCGCCGAGCAGGTTCAGGCGACCGCTGCTGCGGATCGCTTGCAGGCGGGCGTCGACGGTTTCGGTGTCCACGGTGTCGGGATGCTCGCCTTCCAGGCCCAGCAGCACGGCCTTGTCGCTGCCGTGGCCCTTGCCGGTGGCGCCGAGCGAGCCGTAGAGCTCGACCTTGACGCTGGTGGTGCAATTGAGCAAGTCATCGCGACGCAGCCCTTCGGCAAAACGGGCAGCGGCACGCATCGGGCCGACGGTATGGGAGCTGGAAGGGCCGATACCGATCTTGAACAGGTCGAACACGCTTAACGACATGGTGTTTCTCCGGTTTCTTTTTATGAGGATCGACGATTTAAGGTCTGACATGGATCCTTGTGGGAGCGAGCCTGCTCGCGATAGCGGAGTGTCAGGCAACGTCTCTATTGGCTGTTACGCCGCTATCGCGAGCAGGCTCGCTCCCACAGGGGATTCGGAGGGCTGGAAGATCGCCCTCCGTTCAGGTCAAGCGTAGCTTTCGATCGACGGGCAGGCGCAGACCAGGTTGCGGTCGCCGAACACGTTGTCGACCCGGCCCACAGGCGGCCAGTATTTGCCTTCGATCAACGACGCTACCGGGTACACCGCCTGTTCGCGGCTGTAAGGGTGGGTCCACTCGCCGACGATTTCCGCCGCAGTGTGCGGGGCGTTCTTCAGCGGGTTGTCGTCCTTGTCCAGACTGCCGTTTTCCACCGCGCGAATTTCTTCGCGGATGCAGATCATGGCGTCGCAGAAACGGTCCAGTTCTTCCTTGGATTCGCTTTCGGTCGGCTCGATCATCAGCGTGCCGGCCACCGGGAACGACATGGTCGGCGCGTGGAAACCGAAGTCGATCAGGCGCTTGGCCACGTCATCGACGCTGATGCCGCTGCTGTCCTTGAGTGGACGCAGGTCGAGGATGCATTCGTGGGCCACCAGGCCGTTGCTGCCGGAGTAGAGCACTGGATAGTGCTCTTCCAGGCGACGGGCGATGTAGTTGGCGTTGAGGATCGCCAGTTGCGAAGCGCGCTTGAGACCGGCGCCGCCCATCATGCGGATGTACATCCAGGTGATCGGCAAGATGCTCGCGCTGCCGAACGGCGCCGCGCACACCGCGCCTTCCTTGCGTTCCATGTTGGCGTGGCCCGGCAGGAACGGTGCCAGGTGCGACTTGACGCCAATCGGGCCGACGCCCGGGCCGCCACCGCCGTGGGGAATGCAGAAGGTCTTGTGCAGGTTCAGGTGCGACACGTCGCCGCCGAACTTGCCTGGGGCGCAGAGGCCGACCATGGCGTTCATGTTGGCGCCGTCGATGTACACCTGGCCGCCGTTGTCATGAATGATGCCGCAGATTTCGCGGATGCCTTCTTCGAACACGCCGTGGGTGGACGGGTAGGTGATCATCAGCGCGGCGAGGTGTTCGCGGTGCTCGATGGCCTTGGCCCGCAGGTCTTCGATGTCGACGTTGCCGCGGGCATCGCAGGCGGTCACGACCACGCGCATGCCGGCCATGTTGGCGGTGGCCGGGTTGGTACCGTGGGCCGAGGACGGGATCAGGCAGATGTCGCGACGGTCTTCGCCACGGCTCTGGTGATAGGCGCGGATCGCCAGCAGGCCGGCGTATTCGCCCTGGGAACCGGCGTTGGGTTGCAGCGACACCGCGTCATAGCCGGTGGCGGCGCAGAGCATGGCTTCGAGCTCGTCGGTCAGTTGCTGGTAGCCAGCGCTCTGTTCGGCCGGGGCGAACGGGTGCAGGGCGCCGAACTCGGCCCAGGTCACCGGAATCATTTCGCTGGCGGCGTTGAGCTTCATGGTGCAGGAACCCAGCGGGATCATGGTGCGATCCAGGGCCAGGTCCTTGTCGGCGAGCTTGCGCAGGTAGCGCATCAGCTCGGTTTCGGAGTGGTAGCGGTTGAACACTGGGTGGCTGAGGATCGCCGATTGACGCACCAGCTCGGCCGGAATGCGGCTTTGCACGCTGGCGGCCAGTGCCGCGAAGTCCGGCAGCGCCTTGCCGTCGGCCAACACGTTCCACAGGGCTTCGACGTCAGTCTGGCTGGTGGTCTCGTCGAGGGACAGGCCCAGGCGTTCGGCGTCCACCACACGCAGGTTGATGCGCTGTGCGCGGGCCTTGTCGTGCAGGGCCGCGGTTTGCGCGTCGGTGCGCAGGGTCAGGGTGTCGAAGAAGTACTCTTGCTCGACGCTCAGGCCCAGCGCGCCCAGGCCCTTGGCGAGGATCGCGGTCAGGTGATGGATGCGATTGGCAATTTGCACCAGGCCCTTGGGACCGTGGTACACGGCGTACATGCTGGCGATGTTGGCCAGCAGCACCTGGGCGGTGCAGATGTTGCTCGTGGCTTTCTCGCGGCGGATGTGTTGCTCGCGGGTCTGCATCGCCAGGCGCAGGGCCGGCTTGCCGAAACGGTCCACGGAAACGCCGACCAGGCGGCCCGGCATGTCGCGCTTGAACGCATCCTTGGTGGAGAAATACGCCGCGTGCGGGCCACCGAAGCCCAGCGGCACACCGAAGCGCTGGGCGCTGCCGATGGCCACGTCGGCGCCGAATTCACCTGGCGGGGTCAACAGGGTCAGGGCCAGCAGATCAGCAGCCACGGCCACCAGGGCGTTGGCCGTGTGGAAGCGTTCGGTCAGTTCGCGGTAGTCGAACAGGTCACCGTTGCTGGCTGGGTACTGCAGCAGCGCGCCGAAGAAGCCGCTGACGTCGCTCAGTTCGCGCTCATCGCCCACCACCACGTCGATGCCCAGGGGCTCGGCACGGGTGCGCAGCACGTCGAGGGTTTGCGGGTGGCTGTGCACGGAGGCGAAGAACGCGTTGCTGCCTTTGTTCTTGCTCAGGCGCTTGCAGAAGGTCATGGCTTCGGCGGCGGCGGTGGCTTCGTCGAGCAAGGACGCGTTGGCGATCGGCAGGCCGGTAAGGTCGCTGATCAAGGTCTGGAAGTTCAGCAGCGCTTCGAGACGGCCCTGGGAAATTTCTGGCTGGTACGGGGTGTAGGCGGTGTACCAGGCCGGGTTTTCCAGCAGGTTGCGCAGGATCGGTGCCGGCGTATGGCAGTTGTAGTAGCCCTGGCCGATGTAGGTCTTGAACAGTTGGTTCTTGGCGGCGATGGCCTTGATCGAGGCCAGTGCGTCGGCTTCGCTCTGGCCGTCGCCCATGTCCAGCACGCTGGTGCCCTTGATGCTTTCCGGGATGACGCTGGCGCTCAGGGCTTGCAGGGAGTCGTAGCCCAGGCGCTCGAGCATGGCTTGCTCGTCGCTGGCACGCGGGCCGATGTGGCGGGCGATGAATTCGTTGGCGGTGCCGAGATTAACGGTCATATGGCGCTCCTCAGGCTTGGGCGTTGGCTTTGATCAGGCGATCGTAGGCGTCTTGATCCAACAGCTTAGCCACTGCGTCGACGTCGGTCGGTTTAAAGCGGAAGAACCAGCCTTCGCCCATCGGATCTTCGTTGACCAGTTCCGGGCTGCCGTCGAGTTTGTTGTTCACTTCGAGCACTTCACCGTCCAGGGGCATGTACACACCGCTGGCGGCCTTGACCGACTCCACGGTGGAGGCTTCGGCGCCTTTTTCATAGGCCTGCAGTTCAGGCAGTTGCACAAAAACCACGTCACCCAATGCGTTCTGCGCGAAAGCGGTAATGCCTACGGTGACGCTGCCGTCGGCTTCGGTGCGCAGCCATTCGTGATCTTCAGTGAAACGCAACTCGCTCATGGAAACTCCTGGGGCCAGAATCGTCTGGTGGACGCGAAGAAAGGCACGGGGCTTGGCCCGGCCGAATGCTAATACCCATAGCAAGAATGCGGCCAATGTTAATAAGTGCTTACATATCAATGGTTTGACTGGTTTTGTCGAAGCTTGGATCGACTTTGCTGTAGCGAAATCGCTACAGATGGGAGGCTGGAAAAAATCGTTGTGGGATCAAAGCCTTGCGCAGCGCTGCTTAGCGATGAGTGTAGCGATATCGTTCCGCTGTAGCGCTTTCAGTACAGGTGGAGGTCGTTTTTGACGCTACTTTCGAATGCAACACAAGAATCCCTGTGGGAGCGGGCTTGCTCGCGAAGACGGTGTGTCAGCTAATTGGATGTCGACTGGCACACCGCTTTCGCGAGCAAGCCCGCTCCCACATGGACCGAGTAAAACTAGGGCTTGTTGGAGATCCCGTACTTGCGCAACCGATGGGCAATCGCGGTGTGGGAAGTTTGCAGGCGGCTGGCGAGCTGGCGGGTGGAGGGGTAGTTGACGTAGAGGCTTTCGAGCAGGTGCTTCTCGAAGCTTTCCACGGCCTGTTCCAGGCTTTCGACTTCCACATCGCCCTGGCGCGCCACGGAGGTGCCGGCGATGTCCAGGTCGCCGATGTCCACCAGGCTGCTTTCGCAGATGGCCGCGGCGCGGAAGATCACGTTCTGCAATTGCCGCACATTGCCTGGCCAGCGGTTGCCCAGCAGGGCCGGGTAAGTGCCGGGGGCCAGGCGGCAGACCGGGCGCTGGATCTGCGCGCAGGCCTGCTGCATGAAATAACGCGCCAGCAGCAGGATGTCCTGGCCGCGTTCCCGCAGCGGCGGGACTTCGACATTGAGCACGTTCAGGCGATAGAACAGGTCTTCGCGGAACGAGCCCTCGCTGACCATTTTTTCCAGGTTGCGGTGGGTGGCGCTGAGGATCCGCACGTTGACCTTGATTTCCCGGTCGCCGCCCACTCGGCGGAAGCTGCCATCGTTCAGGAAGCGCAGCAGCTTGGCTTGCAGGTACGGCGACATCTCGCCGATTTCATCGAGGAATACCGTGCCCTGGTTCGCCAGCTCCATCAGTCCCGGCTTGCCGCCTCGTTGCGCTCCGGTGAAGGCGCCGGGGGCATAGCCGAACAGTTCGCTTTCCGCCAGGTTCTCCGGCAATGCTGCGCAGTTCAGGGCCAGGAACGGTGCGCCATGACGGGCGCTGATGGCATGACACGCCCGGGCCACCAGTTCCTTGCCGGTGCCGGTTTCGCCCTGGATCAGCAGCGGTGCATCCAGCGCCGCGACCCGCTGGGCCCGGGCCTTGAGGGTGCGGATCGCCGGGGATTCGCCCAGTAGCGCGTCGAAACCTTCGGCGTGATCGTGATGCAGTGCCGACAGGCGCTCGCCGATGCGGTTCGGCTGATACAGCGTCAGCAGCGCGCCGGCGTCGGTGATGGGCGTGGCGTCCAGCAGCAACGTCTGGCCGTTGACGGTGATTTCCCGCAGCGGCAAGCGGAAACCGTTCTCCAGCAAGGCGTCCAGCAAGGCCTCGTCACCGAACAGCTCGGCCACGCTTTCCCCGGCCGGTTCACGCCCGTACAGGGCAATCAGCGCCGGATTGGCCAGCAACACCTTGCCGGCGCTGTCCAGGGCCAGCACCGGGTCGGTCATGGCGGCGAGCAAGGCATCGAGCTGCAAGTGCCGACGCTGGCCCGGCAGGATGTCCACCACGGTGACCGCCTGCACGCCGCGCACGCTGAACAGCGCCTCGCGCAACTCGTCGAGCACTTGCGGACTGAGGGTCGGGGCGTCGATGTAGACGTTGGGCGGCACCATTTCCACCGCATCCAGATTGAGATTGCGCCCACCGAGCAAGGCCAGGACTTCCTGGGTGATGCCGACGCGGTCGATGAAACTGACGTGGATACGCATGGGGCGGTTTTGGGTTCTGGAGTGCGGAGGGTGGCCAGTATGCCTTGGGGCGGGCTGTTGGTGAAATCCTGGCGAAGAGACAAGGAATACACCGACCTCCACTGTGGGAGCGGGCTTGCTCGCGAAAGCGGTGTACCAGTCGACATTTGATTGGCTGGCACTCCGCCTTCGCGAGCAAGCCCGCTCCCACAGTGGCGGTCGGCGGTGAGGCGGCTATCGCTTATAGCCCCACATCCCACTCGGGCATCTCGGGAAACTTGAGCACCAAAAAATCCAGCAGGCTGCGCAGTGCCGACGGCATGTGTTTGCGTGAGGCATACACCGCGTACATGTTCATCCGGCGGGGTTCGGCGTGGGGCAGCAGGCGGATCAGTTCGCCGTTCTTGATGTGGGCGCCGGCCTGGTAGCTGGGCAGCATGGCCACGCCAGCGCCGGCTATCGTTGCTTGAAGCAATGTGCTGGCTTCGTTGGCGCTGATATTACCTTGCACCGGCACCGAGACCTGCTCGCCGTCCTGCTCGAAATGCCACAGGCTCTTGCCGACGTAGGAGTGGGTCAGGCAGTTGTGCCGGCTCAGGTCTTCCACGCGCAGCGGTGTCGAGTGCTCGCGCAGATACTGTGGCGAAGCGCAGATCACCGAGCGGCAGACCGTGAGGCGACGGGCAATCAGGTTCGGGTCCAGGTCGTTGCTCATGCGGATCGCCAGGTCGATGCGCTCATCCACCAGGTTCACGGTGCGGTCGAGCATTTGCAGGTCGACGCTCACCCCGGGGTAGCGCTTGACGTATTCGGCCATGGCGCTCGCCAGTTGGGCCTGGCCGAACGAGGTGCTGGCGCTGATGCGCAACATGCCCCGCGGCGCGTCGTCCGGGGTGCTGACGGCGGCTTGCATGTCGCCGGACAGCTCGAGCATCTGCCGGCAGCGCGGCAGGATCTCCGTGCCTGCGGCCGTCAGGCTCAGCTTGCGAGTGGTGCGGTGCATCAGCCGGGCACCGACCCAGTCCTCCAGCTCCGCCAAGTAGCGCGACACCACCGGCCGCGACAGGTCCAGATGCTCGGCCGCCGCCGACTGGCTGCCCAGGTCCACCACCGTGACGAACACCCGCATTGCTTGTAGACGATCCATGATTTGCCCGATTTCAGAAACAAACTATGTTCCAGCATCGCATTTTTTGTAACGAGTAAGGTAACTAAGCTCAATCCCCATTCCCCTGACGGGTTTTTGGACAACGGAGCACACCATGACCGGACTTATCCCACTCAAGCGCCTGCTGCTGGCAACCGCCGCCCTGGCCTTCACCGCCCAGACCTGGGCCGCCGACCTGACGCTGGACGTCTACAACCCCGGCGCGGCGGCGGTTTTCCCGGTGACTTCGGTTTTAGTCAGCGGTGAAAAAGAGGCAATCCTGGTGGACGCCCAGTTCGGCAAGACCCAGGCCGCCCAGGTGGTGGAAAAAATCCGCGCCAGCGGCAAGCGATTGACCACGATCTACATCAGCCACGGCGATCCAGACTACTATTTTGGTTTGGAAACCCTCACCGCCGCGTTCCCTGAGGCCAAGGTGCTGGCGTCCGCACCGACTGTCGAGCACATCAAGCACACCATGGACGGCAAGCTGAAATATTGGGGGCCGATCCTGAAGACCGATGCCCCGGCCAAAGCCATCGTGCCCCAGGTGCTCAAGGGCGACAGCCTGACCCTGGAAGGCCAGCGCTTGCAGATCGTCGGCCTCGATGGCCCGCAGCCGGACCGCAGTTTCGTGTGGATTCCGTCGATCAAGGCCGTGGTAGGCGGTGTGGTGGTGGCCGAGAACATTCATGTCTGGATGGCTGACACCCAGACGCCGCAATCCCACAAGGACTGGTTGGCGACCCTTGCCGGTATTGAAAAGCTGCAGCCGAACACCGTGATCCCGGGCCACTACCTGGGTGAAAGCGCCCGGTCCCTGGCCCCGGTGACATTCACCGCCGGCTATATCAAGGCCTTCGATGAAGAAACCGCCAAGGCCAAGGATTCCGCCGCGCTGATCGCCGCCATGAAGCAACGCTACCCGAACCTGGGTGAAGACAGTTCCCTGGAACTGAGTGCCAAGGTGGCGAAGGGCGAGATGAAGTGGTGAGACACAAATCTTGGGGGCGGTACTCCTTTGTGGCGAGGGGATTCATCCCCGCTGGGCTGCGAAGCGGCCCTAAAAAGGCTGAACGGGTTACATCAGGTTTATCACCAATGGCGCATTGGGACTGCTTCGCAGTCCAGCGGGGATAAATCCCCTCACCACAAGAGCATACATTTCGAACATCGCTAACCAATGGAGAACACCATGAGCAAAATCGCAATCATCGGCGCCACCGGTCGCGCCGGCAGCCAATTGCTGGAAGAAGCCCTGCGCCGTGGTCACAGCGTGACGGCCATTGCCCGCAACACCGCGAAAATCGGTGAAAGGGCCGGGGTGGTCAGCAAGCAACTGGATGTATTGGACAGCGAGGCATTGACGGCGGCGGTGACCGATCACGATGTGGTGATCAGCGCGGCCCACTTCGCCAGCGTGCCGGCCGACAAGCTCATCGCACCGGTGAAAGCCGCTGGGGTCAAGCGTTTGCTGGTGGTCGGCGGGGCCGGTTCGTTGCTGCTCCCGGACGGATCTCGTGTGATCGACAGCGATGGCTTCCCGGAGGAATACCTGGCCGAAGCCAGCGCCGGAGCATTGTTCCTCGATGTGCTGCGCCAGGAGCAAGACCTGGACTGGACCTTCCTTTCGCCTTCGGCAGAGTTCGTCGAAACCGAGCGCACGGAGCAGTTTCGCCTCGGCAAGAATCACCTGCTGTTCGACGATGCCGGGCGTAGCTGGATCAGCTTTGCCGACTACGCTATCGCGATGATCGATGAAGTGGAAACGCCGCAGTTTTCGCGCACGCGATTTACCGTCGGTTATTGATCACAGAGATCAGCCGTGAAGCCGTACCCAAGTGCTGACCAGCACCGTCGCCGCCATCAGCCAGGCGACGGCTGCCACGGCCAATGAGGCTTCGAGGCGCATGCGGTCGACCATCACGTACAGCGTTGCCAGATAGACGAAGTACGGAATGATCGACCACATCCCAAACACGATGGTGGTCTTCAGGTCGTCCACCGAGCGGCCCTTGCCGACGATGTAATGGGCGATCAGGGCGAAGGTCGGGAACAGCGGCACCAGCCCGGCGATGTAATAGTTTCTGGTCTTGGCCAGCATCGCCAGGATGACCACCACGGCTGCACCGAGCGCCGCCTTGAAAATCAGATCCACAGGTTTCCCGCCCAGTTAATGGCTCAGGCCATATTTTTTGACTTTGTCGAACAGCGTGGTCTTGGCCATGCCCAACTCCAGGCTGGCCTGGGTCAGGTTGCCACCGCTGCGTTGCAGGGCGTCCACCAGCAGGTTGCGCTCGAAGGCTTCGACGGCTTCGGCGAAGGCCAGGCCCTGGTTACCGCCGCTGGCACCGGCGCGCTTGAACGCCGGCAGGCCCAGGGCGTAACGCTCGGCGACGTTGCGCAGTTCGCGCACATTGCCCGGCCAGTCGTGGCTCATCAGGTTCGACAGGGTCTGGTTGTCCAGCTCCGGCACCGTGCGGTCGAAGCGCAGGGACGACTGCTGGAGAAAGTGCTTGAACAGTTGCAGGATGTCTTCGCGCCGCTCGCGCAGTGGCGGCAGTTCCAGGGTCACCACGTTGAGGCGGTAATACAAGTCGCTGCGGAACTGCCCGGTCCGGCCCATTTCGTCCAGGTCGGACTTGGTGGCGGCGATCACCCGGCAATCCACGGCCACGCTCTGGTTCGAACCCAGGCGCTCAAGGGTGCGTTCCTGCAACACGCGCAGCAACTTGATCTGCAAGGGCAGGGGCATGCTTTCCACTTCGTCGAGAAACAGCGTGCCACCGTCGGCGTGTTCGATCTTGCCGATCCGGCGTTTGCCGGCACCGGTAAAGGCATTGGCTTCGTGGCCGAAAATCTCGCTTTCGAACAGGTTCTCCGGCAGGCCGCCGCAGTTCAATGCGACGAACTGCTTGTCGTGGCGTCGGCTGAAGTCGTGCAGGCAACGGGCGACCAGTTCCTTGCCGGTGCCGGTTTCGCCTTCGATCAGCACGTTGGCCGAGGTGTCGGCGACGTTGGCGATCAGCGCGCGCAGGTGCTGCATGGCGGGCGAGCGGCCAATGATCCGGCCTTCCAGGGAATCGCGTTCGGCCAATTGCCGACGCAGCGATGACACTTCCCGGGCGAGGCTGCGCTGCTCCAGGGCACGGCGGGCGACGTCCACCAGGCGTTCAGGAGAGAAGGGTTTCTCCATGAAGTCATAGGCGCCTTTTTGCATGGCACCGACGGCCATGGAGATGTCGCCGTGGCCGGTGATCAGCACCACCGGCAGGCTGCGGTCCCGTGCCTTGAGGCGGGTCAGCAGCTCCAGGCCGTCGATGCCCGGCAGGCGAATGTCACTGATGACGATGCCGGCAAAGTTATCGTCGACACGCTCCAGGGCCTCTTCGGCGCTGCCCACGCCGATGCAGGGAATGTCTTCCAGGCTCAAGGCCTGCTGGCAGCCCAGCAGGACGTGGGGGTCGTCTTCGACGATCAGTACGCTCAGGTCGTGGTTCATAGCGGCTCGACAGGTGAAAGGCTTACCAACGGTAAACTGAGGACAAAGGTGGTTCCACTGCCCTCGACCGGGTGCTCGACGCCCAGGTATCCGCCCGTGGCGGCGGCCAGGCTGGCGGAAAGCGTCAGGCCCAGGCCCAGGCCTTGTTCGCCGGGTTTGGTGGTGAAGAAGGGTTCGAACAGATGCTTGCGTGCTTCTGGGTCAATACCGTGGCCGTTATCTCGCACACGCAGGCGATATTTGCCATCGCCGGCCTGGCCTTCGAGCCACAGTTGCGGTTCGGGTTGCGTCTGCATGGCGTCCAGGGCATTGCCGATCAGGTTCACCAGGATCTGCTCCAGGCGCGTCTGGTCAATTTGCACCTGGACGTCGTCGAAACTGGAATGAATCTGGATGTTCAAGCTTTCAAGACGAGCGCCCAGCAGTTGCAGCGCGGCCTCGATACCTTTGCCGAGGCTGGCCTGGCCCTGGTCGTCCCCACGCCGGGCAAAGGAGCGCAGGCTGGCGGTGATCCGGCCCATGCGGTCGATCAATTCGTTGATGGTCTTGAGGTTGGTGCTGGCGATGTCCAGTTGACCGCGTTCCAGGAAGCGCACGGTATTGCCGGACAAGGTGCGCAGCGCCGCCAGCGGTTGGTTGAGTTCATGGGCGATGCTGGTGGACATCTGGCCGATGGCCGCCAGTTTACCGGCCTGGACCAATTCGTCCTGGGCCCGGCGCAAGGTCTCTTCGGCCTGGCGCCGCTCGCGGATCTGGCCCTTGAGTCGTTCGTTGCTGGCGCGCAGGTCGGTGGTGCGTTCGGTAATCCGACGCTCGAGCTGGTTGTTGGCTTGCTGCAAGGCTTCCCGGGCCGCGAGACGGGTGGCGATGACCTTGCGTCGTTCGTTCCAGGCAATCAGCAGGAACGCCACCAGGGCGAAGGCCACGGCCACCAGGATGCCTTGGTTGATCGCCTGGCGACGCAGGTCTTCAAGTGGGGTCAGCAGGGTGAAATTCCACGGTGTATCGCTCAAGGGCCGGGTCTGCGACAAGTAGCTGATGGCGCGCTCGTCGGGCACCAGTTCGCTGTTGGCCGGGAACGTCAGTTTCTCCATGCCTTCGGCCAGGCGTTCCCGGGCCAGTGGCACCAGTTCATTGAGCGGGAACCAGTAGTACTGCAGGCTGCGGGCCAGGCGCTCCTTGGTGTCGTCGCTCAGGGGGCGAACCGACTTGAGCCGCCGCGCCGGGTCGCTGGACAGGATGATGATGCCGTTCTCATCACTGACAAACGCCTCCAGCCGCGCTCGTTGCCAGCGCTCTTCCAGGGCTTCGAGGCGCACCTTGACCACGGCCACGCCAATGATCTTGCCTTGTTGCTCCAAGCCATGGGCCAGGTAGTAGCCGGGTTCGCCGTTGGTGCTGCCGATGCCGTAGAAACGCCCCGGCTGGCCGCGCACGGCGTTCTGGAAATAGGCGCGGAAGGACAGGTCTTCGCCCAGGTAACTGTCGACATCGCGCCAGTTGCTGGTGGCCATCACCCGGCCGGTGGTGTCCATCACGTAGATGGCCCGGCTGCGGCTGCGGCGGTTCAGGCCTTCGAGGTATTCATTGACGGTCCTGCGGTGCTCGGGCGTCGGGTCGTCGAGCAGTTGCGAGACACTCGATTCAAGTTCCAGCAGGCTGGGCAGGTAGGTGTACTTGCTGATCTCGCTTTCGACCGCACGGGCGTGCAGCTCCAACTGGCGTTCGCCATTCTCGGCGAGGCCACGTACGCCATAGTGCTCGCTGATCCAGAAGCCGAGGTAACCCAGGCCGATCATCAGGGCGATGACCAGTGGCGGCAGGAACAGATGGCGGATCAGGCGGGGTTTCACGGCGAGTGATGGCGGCGCGGCGCGATAAAGGGTGGGGTCGCATTTCATCACAGAAGCCTTGGGTCAACCACAACACTTACTCAGAGTCACCACGGTCCCTTGTGGGAGCGAGCCTGCTCGCGATGGCGGACTTACATTCAACATTGATGTTGACTGTGATGGCCTCATCGCGAGCAGGCTCGCTCCCACAGGGGGTGTGGGGGCTTTCGCAAATGTGTTTTTAGTGCTGCAGGATTTTCTCAAGGAAATGCTGCGCGCGTTCGGAGCGGGCGCTGATGTCGCCGAAGAACTCTTCTTTCGGGCAGTCTTCGATGATCTGGCCCTGGTCCATGAAGATCACCCGGTTCGCCACTTTGCGGGCGAAGCCCATTTCGTGGGTCACGCACATCATGGTCATGCCTTCGTGGGCCAGTTGCACCATCACGTCGAGCACTTCGTTGACCATTTCCGGGTCAAGGGCCGAGGTCGGTTCGTCGAACAGCATCACCACCGGGTCCATCGCCAGTGCACGGGCAATCGCCACGCGCTGCTGCTGGCCGCCGGAGAGCTGGCCCGGGTGCTTGTGGGCGTGGGCCGAGAGACCCACGCGCTCAAGCAGTTGCAGGCCTTTCTTGGTGGCTTCTTCCTTGCTGCGGCCCAGCACCTTGATCTGCGCGATGGTCAGGTTCTCGGTGATGGTCAGGTGCGGGAACAGTTCGAAATGCTGGAACACCATGCCCACGCGCGAACGCAGCTTCGGCAGGTTGGTCTTCGGGTCGGCGATGGACGTACCATCGACCACGATGTCGCCTTTCTGGAACGGTTCCAGGGCGTTCACGCACTTGATCAGCGTGGATTTTCCCGAACCGGACGGCCCGCACACCACCACAACCTCACCCTTGCTGACCTCGGTGCTGCAATTGGTCAGTACCTGGAAGTCCCCATACCACTTGTTGATGTTCTTGATAGAGATCATACGGCGAACCTTTTTTGCAGACGCTTGACCAGCAGCGAGGCGGCAAAGCTGATTGTGAAGTACACGAGACCTGCGATGATCAGGAACTCATTGGAGCGGCCGATGATGTCGCCATTGGCCCGCGAAGCATTGAGGAAGTCCACCAGGCCGACCGTGTAGACCAACGAGGTGTCCTGAAACAGGATGATGCTTTGTTGCAGCAGCAGCGGGGTCATCTTGCGAAACGCCTGGGGCAGGATGATCAGGCGCATGACCTGGCCATAATTCATCCCCAGTGCCTGGGCGGCGCCCATCTGGCCCTTGGGAATCGCCTGTACGCCGGCCCGCACGATTTCGCAGAAGTACGCTGCCTCGAACATCATGAATGCCACGACGCAGGAGCCGAACGCGCCGATCGGCGTGTCTTCGCCGGTGATCCAGCGCAGCACGAACGGCACCGCCAGGTAGAACCAGGTGATGACCAGCAGCAGCGGAATCGAGCGGAAATAGTTGACGTAGGCGCCAGCGATATTGGAGACCAGCTTGTTGTGGGACAGGCGCATCAGCGCCAGGATGGTCCCCAGGATGATCCCGCCGACCACGCCAAGGGCCATCAGTTGGAGGGTCATCAGCATACCGTTCCACAAGCCGGGAATGGCCGGGATGACGCCAGTGAAGTCGAATTCCATTATTTACCCCCCACGGAGATCAGGCCGGGCACCGCGACTTTCTTCTCGACCATGCGCATGAGCAGCATCAGGCTCATGTTCAAGGTGAAATAGATCAGCGTCGCCAGGGTAAAGGCTTCGAACAGGTTGGCGGAGAACTCGGCGGTCTGCTTGGTCTGCGCGAGCAGTTCCATCAGGCCGATCAGCGAGGCCACGGAAGAGTTCTTGAAGACGTTGAGGAATTCCGAAGTAAGCGGCGGAATGATGATCCGGTAGGCCTGGGGCAGCAGCACGTTCCAGTAGATCTGCGGCAGCTTGAAGCCCATGGCGCGCGCGGCGGATTCCTGGCCACGCGGCAGCGCCTGGATGCCGGTACGCACCTGTTCGCAGACCCGGGCGGCGGTGAACAGGCCCAGGCACACCACGACGCTCAGGTAGGCCGAGGTGGTCGGGTTCAGGTCCTGCTTGTACCACTCCTGCATATCGGCGGGCAGCAGGTCCGGGACCAGGAAGTACCAGATGAACAGCTGAACCAGCAGCGGCACGTTACGGAAAAGCTCCACGTAGCACGTGGCGATACCCGACACCAGCCGGTTCGGCACGGTACGCATCACACCCAGGATCGAGCCCAGCAGCAGGGCAATGATCCAGGCGACGACGGCGATGGCGATGGTCCAGCCCAGGCCGGCCACGTACCAGTCGAGATAAGTCTCGCTGCCCACGCCGGTGGACTTGAAGAACACGCCCCAGTCCCAGTTGTAATTCATTAGGGTCTCCCCTCAGATCGTTCGATGTACAAATGCCTGCCTGGGGAAACTCCGTTCCCGCCCGGCTTGGAGGCCAGGCACACGCGATCGGCTCGACAGCCACCGGTTCGAGTGTTTCCAGAGTTGCCAGCAGGGAGTGACCATCCCCTGAAAGGGCCGGGCCCCTTCAGGAGATAAGGTTAGTCAGAAATCAGGATTTCTTGTCGTCAGCCGCTTTATCGGTCGGCTTGGCGATCAGTGCCTTGAGTTCTTCGCTCATCGGGAAGTTCAGGTTCAGGCCTTTTGGCGGAATAGGCTGCATGAACCATTTTTCGTAGATCTTGTTGATCTCGCCCGAAGCGTAGGTGGCCTTGATGGCGTCATCGACAGCCTTTTTGAACGGCTCGTCGCCTTTGCGCATCATGCAGCCGTAGATTTCGTAGGACTGTGGGGTACCGGTCACGGCCCAGTCATCGGCTTTCTTGGCCTTGGCGGCTTCGCCGGCCAGCAGGGCGTCGTCCATCATGAACGCAACGGCACGACCCGATTCCAGCATCTGGAAGGATTCGCCGTGGTCCTTGGCGGAGATGACGTTCATGCCCATCTGCTTGTCGGCGTTCATCGCCTTGAGGATGCGCTCGGACGTAGTGCCGGCGGTGGTCACGACGTTCTTGCCCTTGAGGTCGTCGAAATCCTTGTACTTGGAATCTTTCTTGGACAGCAGCTTGGTGCCGATCTCGAAGATGCCAACGGAGAAGTCAACCTGCTGCTGACGCTCGACGTTGTTGGTGGTGGAGCCGCACTCCAGGTCCACGGTGCCGTTCTGCACCAGCGGGATACGGGTTTGCGAGGTGACCAGGTTGTATTTGACCTGCAGGTTGGGCAAGTCCAGGTCTTTTTTCAGTGCTTCGACGACTTTCATCTGGATATCGTGGGAGTAGCCGACCGGCTTGCCGGAAGCGTCCGCGATGTAGGAAAACGGAATGGAAGCATCGCGATGGCCCAGCGTGACAACGCCGGACTCTTTGATCTTTTTCAATGTGCCGGTCAGTTCGGCTGCGAAAACCGGAGTGCTGATCAGAGCGGCAGCAATGGCTGCGCCCAGGAGATGGGGAACGATACGCATCGATGTTTCCTCGACATTGTTTTTTTTATTTCGACCGGTTTGTCGGCCCTGAGTACTTCGAAGTGCCTGGCAGCTCCTGGTGTGTTGGCTTACAGGCATTCGTCTCCAGGAGTGTAGAGCATGAGTCGTGCCAGGCCAGGGTTATCTGGTTAACTTGTTGTTTTAGATGGTAATTAATGTTTTGTTTCAGGTTTTATGCGGGCTGTTTTATCCGGTTAGCCGAACTGACTGGCGGGTCGTGTTCGGAAAACCGAATGGCTTGGAGCTTCATTAATCCTTGTGGGGGCGGGCTTGCTCGCGAAAGCGGTGTGTCAGCCACATTGATGTTGAATGTGCCGGCCTCTTCGCGAGCAAGCCCGCTCCCACAGGGTTCTGTGGCGGATTTCAGATAGCAAAAAGCCCCTGAATCGCAGGATTCAGGGGCCTTGGGTTCAGCGGGCGATCGTTCAGGCCGCTTCGATCTTGCGGCGGTTGTGCTCGACCTTGTCCAGGTACTGCTGCAGTTTCTCCTGCTCGACCGGGGTGGTGAACAAGCCCAGCTTGCTGCGGCGCCACAAGATGTCCTGGGCATCGACGGCCCACTCGTCGCTGCACAGATAATCGACTTCACGGGTATAGAGGCCGGCACCGATGTGCTCGCCCAGGTCGCTCAGGTTGTGCACGCCTTCGAGCATGCGCCAGGTACGGCTGCCGTAGGTGGTGGCCCAGCGGCGGGCAATGTCGGTTGGCAGCCAGTCGAACTTGTCGCGGATCGCCGAGCAAAGCGCCTGCGGGGTGGTCATGTTTTCGCCGCCGGGGAGGGCCTCTACGGCGGTCCAGCTCGCACGCATTTGCATGAAATACGGGGCCAGTTGCGCCATCGCCGATTCGGCCAGTTTGCGATAGGTGGTCAGCTTGCCGCCGAACACCGACAGCAAGGGGGCTTCTTCACTGCCGCCCGACAGCGCCAGGGTGTAGTCGCGGGTCACGGCCGACGGGTTGTCGGATTCGTCATTGCACAGCGGACGCACGCCGGAATAGCTGTGCAGGATATCGTCGCGGCTGATCTGCTTCTTGAAGTGGGCATTGACCACCTTCAACAGGTAATCGGTTTCGCCCTCGGTGATCGCCACTTTGGCTGGGTCACCGGTGTATTCGCGGTCAGTGGTACCGATCAGGGTGAACTGGTTCAGGTACGGAATGGTGAACACGATGCGCTGGTCTTCGTTTTGAAGAATGTGTGCATGCTCGCCTTCGTAGAGTTTCGGCACGATCAGGTGACTGCCCTGGATCAGGCGGATGCCATAGGGCGATTCCAGCTTCAGGTCATCGCGAATGAACTTGGCGACCCACGGGCCGGCGGCGTTGACCAATGCCTTGGCACGGATCGAGAACAGGCTGCCGTCGGCACGTTCCAGGTGCAAGTGCCACAGGCCTTTGCTGCGACGGGCGTTCACGCAACGCGTGCGGGTGTGAATATGCGCGCCTTTTTCCCGGGCGGCCATGGCGTTGAGTACCACCAGCCGCGCATCGTCGACCCAGCAGTCGGAATATTCGAAACCTTTGGTGATCTCGCTTTTCAATGCGCTGTCGGCACCGAACTTCAGGCTTTTGGAGCCGGCGAGCTGTTCACGCTTGCCCAGGTGATCGTAGAGGAACAGGCCGGCGCGGATCATCCAGGCCGGGCGCAGATGCGGGCGGTGAGGCAGCACGAAGCGCATTTGCTTGACGATGTGCGGGGCCTTGGTCAGCAGCACTTCGCGCTCGGCCAGCGCTTCGCGCACCAGGCGAAACTCATAATGTTCGAGGTAGCGCAGGCCACCGTGGATCAGCTTGCTGCTGGCCGACGATGTGTGGCTGGCCAGGTCGTCCTTTTCGCAAAGGAACACCGAAAGACCGCGACCGGCAGCGTCCGCGGCAATCCCCACGCCGTTGATACCGCCACCAATGACGGCGACGTCGTAAATCTCGGCGAGAGGGGGCGTAGGCAAGGTAGAAGTGGGCATCGGCTGGCCTCGGGCTCTTTTTCGCAATATTTGAATTCGAACATAAATGTTCATTTGCGAAAATACTAGCCCATAAACAACGCAACAGCCAGCGGGCTTCGATTGAAAATACTGATCAAAGGAAGCTAAAAGGAAAATTTTCGAACACGAAGAGAGATTGAAGCCGACAGAGAGGCAGTTGCGGCGAGGGGATTTGTGGGAGCAAAGCTTGCTCGCGAAACAGGCGCCTCGTTCTTTGTAGAAACCGTGTCGTCTTCATCGCGGGCAAGCCTTGCTCCCACAGCATTAGTCTTGCCACAGGGTATTGGAGAAGGCGTTAAACCACCTCCAGCCGAATCTTGTGCTGGCTCAGCAATTGCGCCAGGGCCGGCACGGGTTGCTGGTCGGTCACCAGGCAGTCGATCAGGCTGATAGGCCCCAGGCGGACCATGGCGTTGCGCCCGAATTTGCTGGAGTCCGCCGCCAGCAGCACTTGCCGGGCGTTGGCGATGATGGCTTGGGAGACCCGCACTTCCTGGTAGTCGAAGTCCAGCAGGCTGCCGTCTTCATCGATCCCGCTGATGCCCACCAAGGCGAAGTCGACCTTGAACTGGTTGATGAAGTCGACGCTGGCCTGGCCCACCACGCCGCCGTCACGCCGTACGTTGCCGCCGGCGATCAGGACTTCGAAGTCGTCCTTGGCGCTGAGGATCGAAGCCACGTGCAGGTTATTGGTGATGACCTTCAGATGGTTGTGATTGAGCAGCGCCCGGGCAATGGATTCGGTGGTGGTGCCGATGTTGATGAACAGCGAGGCATGATCGGGGATCTGGGCGGCGATGGCTTCGGCGATGCGTTGCTTCTCGTCGCGCATCTGATCGGCGCGCATGGCGTAGGCGGTGTTTTCCACGCTTGAGTCGTAGGCGGCGCCGCCGTGGTAGCGACGCAGCAGGTTCACTTCCGCCAGTTGGTTGATATCGCGGCGAATGGTTTGCGGGGTGACGACGAATAGCTGCGCCATTTCCTCGATGCTGACATAGCCGCGTTCGCGGACCAGTTCGAGGATTTGCTGCTGGCGGGGAGGCAGATTCATGGGGCTTCCTTTGGGCTGCCGTACAAAATTTGCCCATGATGCCGCAGGAATCCACTCCCGACCAGTTTCAGAACCTTATCAGGCCTTATTCAGCGTCTTCATGGGGTTCCCAGTCACGGGTGCGACTGACCGCCTTCTGCCAGCCGGCGTAGAGTTTTTCCTTCGCCTGCTCGTCCAGTTGTGGTTCGAATACGCGCTCGATCACCGCTTTGCCGCGCAGTTCTTCCAGGCTGCCCCAGAAGCCGCACGCCAGGCCGGCCAGGTACGCCGCGCCCAAGGCTGTGGTTTCACGCATTTTCGGGCGCTCGACCTGAGTACCCAGGATGTCGGCCTGGAACTGCATCAGGAAGTTGTTCGCCACCGCGCCACCGTCGACGCGCAGGGCCTTGAGGCGTTCACCCGAATCCTGCTGCATGGCGTCGAGTACGTCGCGGGTCTGGTAGGCAATCGACTCCAGCGCTGCGCGAATGATGTGATCGACGCGTACGCCGCGGGTCAGGCCAAACAGCGCGCCGCGGGCATAGGGGTCCCAGTAGGGTGCGCCCAGGCCGGTGAAGGCGGGCACCAGGTACACGCCGTTGCTGTCCTTGACCTTGTTGGCAAAGTATTCGGTATCCAGCGCGTCGTTGATGATCTTCAGTTCATCGCGCAGCCACTGGACCGTGGAGCCGCCATTGAAGACCGCACCTTCCAGGGCGTAGGCGACTTCGCCGCGCGGGCCGCAGGCGATGGTGGTGAGCATGCCGTGATTGGATTTCACGGCCTTTTTACCGGTGTTCATCAGCAGGAAGCAGCCGGTGCCGTAGGTGTTTTTCGCCTGGCCCGGCTCCACGCACATCTGGCCGAACAGGGCCGCCTGCTGGTCGCCGGCAATGCCGCCGATGGCGATGCCGCTCTTGGTGCGGCCATAGATCTCCGAGGACGATTTCACTTGCGGGAGCATTTCGCGAGGGATGTCGAGAATGTCGAGCATCTTCGCGTCCCATTCCAGCGAGTGGATGTTGAAGAGCATGGTGCGCGAGGCGTTGGTGTAGTCGGTGACGTGGACCTTGCCGCCGGTGAATTTCCAGATCAGCCAGCTGTCGACGGTGCCGAACAGCAGTTCACCGTTGCGCGCACGCTCGCGGCTGCCTTCGACGTTGTCCAGGATCCACTTGAGCTTGGTGCCGGAAAAGTACGGGTCGGTGACCAGGCCGGTGGTTTGGCTGATGTATTGCTCGTGGCCATCGCGCTTGAGCTGCTGGCAGATTTCGGTACTGCGGCGGCATTGCCAGACGATGGCGTTGTAGATCGGCCGGCCGGTGGTCTTGTCCCAGACCACGGTGGTTTCACGCTGGTTGGTGATGCCGATGGCGGCCACCTGGTCATGGTGCAGGCCAGCCTGGGCGAGGGCTTCGACCATGACCGCGCTCTGGGTGGCGAAGATTTCCATCGGGTCGTGTTCGACCCAGCCGGCCTGTGGGTAATGCTGGGCGAATTCGCGCTGGGCGGTGCAGACCACGTTGGCGTCGCGATCGAAGATGATCGCCCGCGAGCTGGTCGTACCCTGGTCGAGGGCAATGATGTAGTTCTTGTTCTGGATATCGGTCATGTCGATTGCCTTGGGACGTAAAAGGAAGAAGCCACGGCGCAGGTTCGATGGGCAAGAGCCTGCACCGACTGTTTCAGGATGTTCTGGGCTTGCCATCAATGGCCGTTTTTGCATCCTTTGTAGCCGTTGTGGCGCTGGGCAGGTGGCGGGCAATCAGCCCGCGATAGGCCGCAGCACCGAGGCAGGCACCCACGATAGGTGCAAAAATCGGAACCAGGAAGTACGGGATGTCGCGTCCACCCGTGAGGGAAATTTCACCCCAGCCAGCGAAGAAAGTCATCAGTTTAGGACCGAAGTCCCGCGCCGGGTTCATCGCAAAGCCTGTCAGGGGCCCCATGGAGCTGCCAATCACCGCAATCAGCAGGCCGATCAGCAGTGGCGCCAGTGGGCCGCGAGGCAAGCCATTGTTGTCATCGGTCAGGGACATGATCACGCCCATCAGGATGGCCGTGATGATCACCTCCACGAGGAAGGCCTGGCCGGTGGACAGCGCTGCGTGCGGGTAGGTGGAAAACACCGAGGCCAGTTCGAGGCTTGCTTCGGTGCCGCGAATCATGTGCCGGGACTGTTCGAAATCGAAGAATAGGTTGCTGTACAGCGTGTAGACCAGGAGGGCACCGCAGAAAGCACCGGCCAACTGGGAAAGCATGTAGAGAGGCAGTTTGCGCTTTTCGAAGTCAGTGAAAATGCACAGGGCAATGCTGACGGCGGGGTTGAGATGGGCGCCGGAAATGCCCGCGCTCAGATAGATCGCCATGCTGACGCCAACGCCCCAGATAATGCTGATTTCCCACAAGCCGAAGCTGGCACCCGCAACCTTGAGCGCCGCGACACACCCCGTGCCGAAAAAAATCAGCAGGGCAGTGCCCAGGAATTCAGCCAGGCATTGGCTGGACAGGGACGGCTGTTGTAAAGCAGTTGTCATTCAAACCTCGGGTTTTTGTTGTTTTGCTGCGCCTTCGATAAAGCTCGATGGCGCGATCTCCACCGAAGCAGGATCCTCATCCTGATCTCGTGTTGTTGCTTGAGACCTGCGATATGACTTTCAGTTTCGAAAAAATATAGACAAGAAACGCTGGTGTCAAAGGTCGAAAGTGAACCGTCGGTCACATTTCAACTATTCGTGGCGTGAATGACTCTTCCATTGGCGGTGGATCACCGGAACACGCGACGCCCTCCCAAGCCTTTTCGCTGACGATGGCTTAGAATCCGGCCACTCTTTTTTTCATTTCCTTGTCAGGAGCAGTCATGACACCCGCGTTGGATCTGCTTAAGAAAGTGCGCGCCGAACATCGCATCCACAGTTATGAACACGATCCCAAGGCCGCGTCCTACGGCCTGGAAGCGGCGGAAAAGCTCGGGCTGGATCCGGCGCAGGTGTTCAAGACGTTGTTGGCGGCCAGCGAAAAGGGTGAACTGTTGGTGGCGGTGGTGCCCGTGGCCGGAAGCCTGGACTTGAAAGGCCTGGCCCATGCCGCCGGGGTGAAAAAGGTCGAGATGGCCGACCCGGCGGCCGCGCAGCGTTCGACCGGTTATTTGCTCGGCGGGATCAGCCCACTGGGGCAGAAGAAGCGTTTGCGCACTTTCATCGACAATTCCGCACAGCCGCTCGCCAGTATGTTTGTCAGTGCGGGGCGCCGCGGCTTGGAAGTCGAGTTGGCGCCTTCGGTTTTGAAGGAGCATACCGGGGCGGCGTTTGCCGATATTGGGCGGGCTTGATAGCCGGGTGGCTGCTGCGCAGCCAAGCGGGAGCAAGCTCCCTCGCCACAGGGGCGTAAGTCTGGAGTTTCAGAGATGGCCTGCGCTGTAGGGTGAAAATTCTGCTGATCTGTCACTGGATAACCCGTGCCGCTGCACCGCATGCTGGCGCATCATAAAAAGGAGAAGTGTCATGCAGCTTGCGTTTCATCAGGTCGATGCGTTCAGTGACCGGCCGTTCGGCGGTAACCCGGCGATGGTCTATCGGCTCGACGGCTGGCTTGCCGATGACTTGATGCAGAAGATCGCCGCCGAACATAACCTGGCTGAAACCGCGTTTCTGGTGCGTGAAGGTCAGCATTGGCATATCCGCTGGTTCACGCCCACCACCGAAGTCCCGCTGTGCGGGCACGCTACGTTGGCCGGCGCTTATGTACTGTTCGAGGTCTACCACGAAACCGTCGAACGACTGGATTTCATCTGCAAGTCCGGCTCATTGAGCGTTACGCGCGAGGGTGATCGGCTGTGGCTGGATTTTCCGGCCGTCGTGCCTGCCGAGTTGGGCGCGTCCTTGGCCGTCCAGAATGCCTTGGGCGTCGAAGCGGTGGATGTGCTGAGTTCCAACGAACTGTTCGTAGTGCTGGAGTCGGAGCAAGCGGTGCTCGATTGCAAGCCGGACATGGCGGCCCTGGCAAAACTGCCCTGGCCCGGCGCTATCGTCACCGCGCCGGGGAGCAAGCATGATTTTGTCTCGCGCTATTTTGCCCCGGCGATCGGCATCAACGAAGACCCGGTGACCGGCTCGACTCACTGCAGCCTGATTCCCTATTGGTCCAAGCGCTTGGGCAAGCACGGCCTGACGGCTTACCAATGCTCGGCCCGGGGCGGGGCGCTGTTTTGCCGGCTGGAGGGGGAGCGGGTGAAGATCGGTGGGAATGCGACGTTGGTGGCCAGTGGGACGTTGATGCTGGGGTGATGGCATTCCCCGCTGGTTTGCGCCCAGTAGGAGCTGGCGAAGCCTGCGATCTTTTGATCTTTTGATCTTTTGATCTTTTGATCTTTTGATCTTTCGCTTGAGATTCAAGTGGCTGGGGAAAGATCGCAGCCTCGTTGCACTCGACAGCTCCTACACAGCTCCTACACAGCTCCTACAGGCTATGGCGCCGCACACCGCTGTCCATCGGAGGGATGTGCGCCGCGGTGCTGCCCGAGGCCTGGAACAGCACCAGGTGTTCAGCCGCCACGCGGATGCCGACACGGTCCCCAAGCTGATGGTCGGCGTGGCTGGGGAAGATCGATTCCAGTTGCGCGCCTGTGGGCAATTGCAGGCGATACAAGGTTGAAGCGCCCTGGAAGGTCTTGCCGACAATGCTGGCGGTGAGCGGGCTGTCCGGTGCGTAGACGATATCGTCCGGGCGCAGCAACACATCCACCGCTCCGCCGATGGGCCAGGTGTAGGCCCGGTTACCGCGCAGGGTGCCCAACTCGGTCTGCACCGATTCCGGGCTGTCGAGCCGGCCGCGAATGAAGTAGCCCTGGCCAATGAAGCTGGCGACGAATGGCGTCAGCGGTTCGTGATACAGGTTGTAGGGCGTGTCCCACTGTTCCAGTCGACCTTCCTTGAATACCCCGACATGGTCACTGACGGCGAAGGCTTCTTCCTGATCGTGAGTGACCAGGATCGCGCTGGTGCCGCGGGCCTTGAGAATATCCCGCACTTCATGGCTGAGCTTGCGTCGCAACTCGCCATCGAGGTTGGAGAACGGCTCATCGAGCAACAGCAGTTGTGGTTCCGGTGCCAGCGCGCGGGCCAGGGCCACACGCTGTTGCTGGCCGCCGGACAGTTCATGGGGAAAGCGCTTGCCCAGGTGCTTGAGGTTGACCAGTTCCAGCAACTCTTCGACGACGCGGTCCTTGTCTGGATGCTTGCGAATGCCAAAGGCAATGTTCTCGGCCACGCTCAGGTGGGGGAACAGGGCATAGTCCTGGAACACCATGCCGATACGGCGTTTTTCCGGGGCGAGGGTGAAACCGGCGCGGGAAATGGTTTCCCCGGCCAGTTGGATTTCACCCTCGTGCACCGGTTCGAAGCCGGCAATGGCGCGCAACGTGGTGGTCTTGCCGCACCCGGACGAACCGAGCAGGCAACCGATATCGCCGGCATTGAGGTGCAGGTTGAGGTTCTGCACGACCCGCTGGTTTTGGTAGCCGCAGGCCAGGTTTTGCAAGTTCAGCAGCAGCGAGTGGCTCATGCGTGGCGATACGCCGGCTCGACAAGGAACTCGAGCAGCGCCTTTTGCGCATGGAGACGATTCTCTGCCTGGTCCCAGGCCACCGAACGCGGGTCGTCGAGCAAATCGAAGCTGATCTCCTCGCCGCGGTGGGCCGGCAGGCAGTGCATGAACAGCACCTCGGCATCCGCCAGGTCGAGCAAGGCCCGGTTGACCTGCAGCGGCGCGAACAACTCGAGGCGCTTGGCGGTTTCTTCTTCCTGGCCCATGGAGGTCCAGACGTCGGTACTCACCAGGTGCGCGCCGGCCACGGCCTGTTTCGGATCACGCACGATGGTCACCCGGTCCCCGGCCTTGGCGAGCAGTTCGGCATTGGGGTCAAAACCTTCAGGGCAGGCAATGCGCAGCTGGAAGTCGAATTGCAGCGCCGCTTCTATATAGCTGTTGCACATGTTGTTGCCGTCGCCGATCCAGGCCACGGTCTTGCCCTGGATCGAGCCGCGATGCTCGAGGAAGGTCTGCATGTCGGCCAGCAACTGGCAGGGGTGCAGGTCGTCGGACAGGCCGTTGATCACCGGTACGCGGGAATGGGCCGCGAACTCGGTCAGGGTGCTGTGGGCAAAGGTACGGATCATCATCGCGTCGAGCATGCTCGACATGACGATGGCGCAGTCGCTGATCGGTTCGCCGCGGCCCAGTTGGGTGTCACGGGGCGACAGGAAGATCGCCTGGCCGCCCAGTTGGATCATGCCGGCTTCGAAAGAGATACGGGTGCGGGTCGATGACTTCTCGAAGATCATTCCCAGCACGCGGTTTTTCAAGGGCTCGAACAGTACGCCGCGGTTACGCAGGTCTTTGAGCTCCACGCCTCGACGGATCACGCCGAGCAACTCATCGGGCGTTAAATCCATCAGGGAGAGAAAGTGCCTTGCGCTCATGATTGACTACCTTTTTGTAACTGACCGCAGATGCTCAAAGCCTTGTTTAATGAAAAAACGGGCGAGACCTGCGGCAAAAGCCGCACGGGGCGACGAAATAGGGGAAGGCGCGATCTTATAATTAAATGTCGCGTCTTACCAATAGGGCTACGGTTTTTGGGGATTTCAGCGAGGCCATCACGCGAATGCGATGGCATATTTGTGGCCGGTTTCCTGACAGCAGCGACCCATTTGTACACTGGCGTTGCTGGGCTTGGCAATCAAGCGTGGCGGGCGCGCCATGGATGAGGGGTGGTTTGCACCGTGGCCCCCAGCCTTTCGCCTGTCTGCTGGTGGTTGTGAAACATTTCCTAATGCAAAGGCCTGGGTTATAAATGAGCCACAGCGGCACAGGAGCCCGAAATGGATTCGAAAGAGCAACAATTGATGGAATTGCTGGGGCTGACTGCACGCTCGCTGACGCACCTGACGGCTTCGGTGACTTCCATGTCATTCGAATTGCTGCGCAGCGATGACGAGGTGACCAAAGCCGCGGGTCGCCGGATGATCGATCGCATGGCCACCATCAGTAACGGGCTCGACGAGCATTGGCGGCTGATCGGCGAACTCACGGGTGTGCCCATTGCCCAGGAACAGGTGGAAACCGTCGAAGAAATCCAGCTGCTGGCGCCGCCTCCCGACCAGCCTTGACGCCCGGTCATCGGTGGGCCTGATGCCCGGCAATTCACAGGACGAACGTCGCTGGCGCTGCCGGGAATCACGCGCCATAGTTTTGTTCCCGCGGCCGAAAACGCCCGCCACGAATAAAACAGAGACTGGCCATGACCAAGACTCTCCACCACCGTGCGTGCCATCTGTGTGAAGCCATCTGCGGCTTGACCCTCGAAACCACCGAAACCGACGGCCAGGGCCTGGCGATCACCTCGATCAAGGGCGATACGCTGGACACCTTCAGTCGCGGTCACATCTGCCCCAAGGCGGTGGCTTTGCAAGATATCCAGAACGATCCGGATCGCTTGCGCCAGCCCATGCAGCGCGTTGGTAATGAATGGCAACCCATTGCCTGGGACGACGCCTTTGCGTTAGTGGCCGAGCGCCTGGCGGATATCCAGGCGCGCCACGGCCAGAACGCGGTGGCGGTCTACCAGGGCAACCCCAGCGTGCATAACTATGGGCTGATGACCCATAGCAACTATTTCCTGGGCCTGTTGAAAACCCGCAGCCGTTTCTCGGCGACCTCGGTGGACCAACTGCCCCATCACCTGACCAGCTACCTGATGTACGGTCACGGCCTGCTGCTGCCGATTCCGGACATCGACCATACCGACTTCATGTTGATCCTGGGCGGCAACCCGCTGGCTTCCAACGGCAGCATCATGACCGTGCCGGACGTGGAAAAGCGCCTCAAGGCGATCCAGGCCCGTGGCGGCAAGGTGGTGGTGGTCGATCCGCGCCGCAGCGAAACGGCGGCCATTGCCAACCAGCATGTCTTTGTACGACCCGGCGGCGATGCTGCGCTGCTGTTTGGTTTGCTCAATACATTGTTCAGCGAAGGCTTGACCCGTGACAGTCACCTGCCGGTGGACGGCCTGGACGAGGTGCGTGAGGCCGTTGCCACGTTCACGGCTGAAGCCATGAGCCCGCTCTGTGCGGTGCCAGCAGCGCAGATCCGGCAATTGGCCCGGGACTTCGCCGGCGCGCCGTCAGCGGTGTGCTACGGGCGGATGGGGGTGTCGACCCAGGCGTTTGGTACGCTGTGCCATTGGCTGATCCAGGTGATCAACCTGGTCACCGGCAATCTTGATCGGGTGGGCGGGGCGCTGTGCACCGAACCGGCGGTGGACCTGGTCGCTACCACCTCGGGCGGGCATTTCAATCGTTGGCAGAGCCGGGTGTCCGGGCGTCCCGAGTACTCAGGGGAGTTGCCGGTGTCGGCCCTGGCCGAGGAAATACTCACCGAGGGCGAAGGCCAGATTCGTGCGCTGGTCACCGTGGCCGGCAACCCGGTGCTGTCCACACCCAACGGGCGGCAACTGGAGCAGGCCCTGGACGGGCTGGAGTTCATGGTCAGCGTCGACTTGTACATCAACGAAACCACGCGTTATGCCGACCTGATCCTGCCCTCGACCTCGGCTCTGGAAAACGATCATTACGACACCACGTTCAACCTGTTCGCGGTGCGCAACGTGACCCGTTTCAACCGGGCGATCCTGCCCAAGCCCGAGGGCGCGCTGCACGATTGGGAAATCTTTGTCGGCCTGGCCAAGGCCTTCGCTGCCCGGACCGGCAAGGAGCTCAAGCCGACCATGCCCCCCGCGAAAATGATCGATTTTGGCCTGCGCAGCGGGGCGTATGGCGACGCCTCGACGCACAAGTTGTCCCTGGCGACCCTGTTCGACCATCCCCATGGCATCGACCTCGGCGCACTCAAGCCCAACCTGGCTGCGCGCCTGAAAACCGAAAACCAACGTGTGCAGGCTGCGCCAGCGGTGATTCTTGCCGACCTTGTGCGCTTTGCCGCGTTGCAGGCGCCAAAACCGGACGAGTTGCTGATGATTGGCCGTCGCCATGTGCGCAGTAACAACTCCTGGATGCATAACTTCCATCGACTGGTGAAGGGCAAGCCGCGTCATCAGTTGCTGATGCACCCGGATGACCTCGCCAGTCGCGGCCTTGTCGACGGGCAACGCGTGACCGTCAGTTCGCGGGTGGGCGTCATCGAAGTCGAGGTGCTGGGCAGCCTGGACATGATGAAAGGCGTGGTCAGCCTGCCCCATGGCTGGGGCCATGCCCGACCGGGCGTGCAGATGACCATTGCCAGCGGACAGCCGGGCTCCAGCGCCAACGACCTGACCGATGATTGTCAGCTCGATGAGTTGTCCGGCAACGCGGCGCTTAACGGCGTACCGGTGAAGGTGGCGGCTGCGTAAAATTGTCTCTGGAGCAGGTTCGGCTTTCCGTTACAATGCGTCACCGTGTCGACAACTTAAGTCGCAAAAGTTTTAAGCCGAGGTGCTCCATGGATATCATCGAAACGATTAAAGACCAGATTGCCAACAACACCATCCTGCTTTACATGAAAGGCTCGCCGAACGCGCCACAGTGCGGTTTCTCGGCCAAGGCTGCTCAGGCGGTGATGGCGTGTGGCGAGAAGTTTGCCTACGTGGACATCCTGCAGAACCCGGAAATCCGCGCCAACCTGCCCAAGTACGCCAACTGGCCAACTTTCCCACAGCTGTGGGTGGGTGGTGAACTGATCGGCGGTAGCGACATCATGACCGAGATGGCCGCCGACGGCTCTCTGCAGGCCACGATCAAGGCAGCTGTGGAAGCAGCAGCGGCGAACAAGACCGAAGCCTGATTTGTGGGAGCGAGCCTGCTCGCGATGAGGCCGTGTCAGTCAATACGATTGTGACTGATACACCGCTATCGCGAGCAGGCTCGCTCCCACAATGGATTTCAGTGGTTTGGAATTCGGGCACTAAAAAGCCCCGCCTCTCGAAAGAGGGCGGGGCTTTTTAGTGGCTTGCTTTCGGGGAAGCTTACTCTTCACCCATCTGCGATTGCAGGTAGTTCTCAAGACCGACTTTGTCGATCAGGCCCAATTGGGTTTCCAGCCAATCGATGTGCTCTTCTTCGGACTCGAGAATGTCTTCCAACAGTTCACGGCTGCCGAAGTCACCAACGCTTTCGCAATGGGCGATGGCGACTTTCAGGTCCTTGTGGCCTTCGCGCTCGATTTTCAGGTCGCACTCAAGCATCTCGCGGGTGTGTTCGCCGATGTGCAGCTTGCCCAGGTCCTGGACGTTCGGCAGGCCTTCGAGGAACAGGATGCGCTTGATCAGCTTGTCCGCGTGCTTCATCTCGTCGATGGATTCGTGGTACTCGTGCTTGCCCAGCTTGTTCAGGCCCCAATCCTCGTACATGCGCGCATGCAGGAAGTATTGGTTGATCGCGACCAGCTCATTGGCAAGGATCTTGTTGAGATGCTGGATGACTGTAATGTCGCCTTTCATGATGAGGCCTGCCCTGTAATAGCTGTGTATAAGGCCGAGTTTGAGCCGCGCATTTACGAGTGTCAAACCTAAGTTATTGAATAATAAATGAAAATTAATCGGAATAAGAATGTTTGTGTTCCGCGTCTGGACGCTAAGCATTTGATTTGCAGGCATAAAAAAACCGGACATTGAGTCCGGTTCCTTGAAAACTGTCTATTACGCCGCGGTAAATTCTACCGGGTAGGGGATCGAGGCCTGTGCCGTTTGCACTTTGGCGAGGGTTTCACGAACCACTTCCTTGGCCAGGCAGGCACATTTGCCGCATTGGCTGGCTACGCCGGTGGCCTGGCGGACTTCGCGATAGCTGCAGCAACCTTCGTAGATCGCTTCGCGGATTTGCCCGTCGGTGACGCCAGTGCAGAGGCATACATACATAAGTGAGAACCGTCGCTGGTTGTGACTCAATTGGGACGGATCTTAATGTTAACGAGAATGATTGTCAAAGTGGTTTCTCAAGGTCTTGCGCCAGAGCGTTGCCGGGCTGACGAACGGTTTATCCAGGACGACTGATGCGGCATGAAACCGGACGGCGATTTTTCGATGCCACCGAAAAACCGTTGAAGACAGTCCAAATGCGCGGTGTATGATGATCGGCCCTTGCAAGCGGGTTCGTGTCACAGGGCTGTCGCCTGAGGGTGGCAGGCTGGCCCGGACCTTGTTTTCACGCTATTACATCAGGAGATATCCAATGAGCGTACTCGTAGGCAAACAAGCCCCAGACTTCACCGTTCCAGCCGTCCTCGGCAACGGCGAAATCGTCGACAGCTTCACCCTGTCCTCGGCCATCAAAGGCAAATACGGCCTGGTGTTCTTCTATCCACTGGACTTCACCTTCGTCTGCCCGTCCGAGCTGATCGCACTGGATCACCGCATGGATGACTTCAAGGCGCGCAACGTTGAAGTGGTCGCTGTTTCGATCGACTCGCACTTCACCCACAACGCCTGGCGCAACACCCCGATCAACAATGGCGGTATCGGTCAGGTGAAATACACCATGGCTGCCGACATGAAGCACGAAATCGCCAAGGCCTATGACGTTGAGTCCGAAGGCGGCGTGGCCTTCCGTGGCGCGTTCCTGATCGACGACAAAGGCGTTGTCCGTTCGCAGATCATCAACGACCTGCCACTGGGCCGTAACATGGAAGAACTGATCCGCCTGGTCGACGCGCTGCAATTCCACGAAGAGCACGGCGAAGTCTGCCCGGCCAACTGGAAAAAAGGCGACAAGGGCATGGACGCATCGCCTGAAGGCGTGGCCGCTTACCTGACCGAGCACGGCGGCCAGCTGTAAGCGCACCGAGGCATAAAAAAAACCGGCCCATCATGGGCCGGTTTTTTTATGGGTGTTTCAAACCGAATGATCGGCAGAAACGCAGAACCCTGTGGCGAGGAAGTTATCTGTGGGAGCAAGGCTTGCCCGCGATGGCAGCGATGCGGTCTTCAAAAACCGAGTCGCCTGTGTCGCGAGCAAGCTTTGCTCCCACGGGCCGCCACAATGGCTCTACTAGTCAGTCGTCGAAATCATGCCAGCCACCCATCTCTTTCCACCGGTTGACGATGCCGCAGAACAGCTCGGCGGTCTTCTCGGTGTCGTAGCGGGCCGAGTGGGCTTCACGGCCATCGAAATCGATGTCGGCCGCCTGGCACGCCTTGGCCAGGACGGTCTGGCCGTATGCCAGGCCAGCCAGGGTCGCGGTGTCGAAGCTGGAGAACGGATGGAACGGGTTGCGCTTCATGTCCAGGCGCGCGACAGCGGCGTTGAGGAAGCCCAGGTCGAAGCTGCTGTTATGGCCGACCAGGATCGCTCGCTTGCAACCGTTGGCCTTAAGCGCCTTGCGCACGCCACGGAAGATGTCGGTCAGGGCCGTTTCTTCGCTGACTGCCATGCGCAACGGGTGATCGAGCT
This sequence comes from Pseudomonas sp. A25(2017), assembly GCF_002001065.1. Lineage (NCBI taxonomy): Bacteria > Pseudomonadati > Pseudomonadota > Gammaproteobacteria > Pseudomonadales > Pseudomonadaceae > Pseudomonas > Pseudomonas sp. A25(2017). The sequence goes on from NZ_MUOA01000121.1 coordinate 92,535, forward strand.
TGATCCCGGTGAATTCCAGGGCCGCGGCTTCGACGTTGGCGCCTTCGAACGGTTCGACACGGAAGAAGTAGGTGTGGTCAGGGAACACAAAGCCTTTTTCGTCCATGCCGATGGTGGTCGCGGCGATTTCCAGCAAGGCGTCGGTGGCGGAGTTGAAACCGCCGGTTTCTACGTCGACGACGACCGGCAGGTAGCCACGGAAGCGGGCGGCCATCGGGTGACGGGCGCCGCCCGAACCACCGTTGCCGTCCAGTTCGTCGTCGAAATGATCTTCACTCACGCGTTTTCCTCCAGCAGGCGCCAGCGCAGTTTTTCACCGGCGCGCAGCGGGATGACGGTCTGCTCGCCGAAGGGCAGGCTGACGGGGGCGGTCCATTCGTCACGGACCAGGGTAATACGATCGGTGTTCACCGGCAGGCCATAGAAACGCGGGCCATGCAGGCTGGCGAAGCCTTCGAGTTTGTCCAGCGCGTTGCGCTGTTCGAATGCCTCGGCGTACATCTCGATGGCGGCATAGGCGGTGTAGCAACCAGCGCAACCGCAGGCCGCTTCCTTGGCGTGCTGGGCGTGGGGTGCCGAGTCGGTGCCGAGGAAAAACTTGGCGCTGCCGCTGGTGGCGGCGTCCAGCAAGGCTTCCTGGTGGGTATTGCGCTTGAGGATCGGCAGGCAATAGAAGTGCGGCCGGATCCCGCCCACCAGCATGTGGTTGCGGTTGTACAGCAGGTGATGGGCGGTAATGGTCGCGCCAACGTTGGCCGGGGCCTCGTTGACGAACTGCACGGCATCGCCGGTGGTGATGTGTTCGAACACCACCTTAAGGGTCGGGAAGCGCTCCACGACGCGGCGCATGTGCTCGTCGATGAAGATTTTCTCGCGGTCGAACACGTCGACGTCGCCCCGGGTGACTTCACCATGGATCAACAACGGCATGCCGACTTCGGCCATGGCCTCCAGCGCCGGGAAGATCTTGTCGATGCTGGTGACGCCGGAATCGGAATTGGTGGTCGCTCCGGCCGGGTACAGCTTGGCGGCGTGGACGAAGCCGCTGGCCTTGGCCTCGCGGATCTCTTCGGGCTGGGTGCGGTCGGTGAGGTACAGCACCATCAGCGGTTCGAAGCGGCTGCCAGCCGGGCGTGCGGCGAGGATGCGCTGGCGATAGCCGTCGGCCTCGGCGGCGTTGCGCACTGGCGGAACCAGGTTAGGCATGATGATTGCGCGCCCGAAGGTGCGCGCGACATCGGCGACGGTATGGGTCAACACAGCACCATCGCGAAGATGAATATGCCAGTCGTCGGGACGCAGCAGGGTCAGGCGGTCGGACATTGGGGGGCTTCCAGGCGGGTCAAACTGTGGGAATGCTACCGGAAAAGACCGATTCAGGCACCCGCTATCAAGTTCTGCCGCAACTTACCGATAGCTCCTACAGGTGTGCCACGAATCCGTGCAGTGCCCCGGACAGGCGTCATACCCCTGGTATGCGTCGATCTTTGTATAAAAGTCAGTGGAGCCTCCCGTGCGCCAGCGTTATCTAGCCTTGCTCAGTGTGTTTGCCAGCCTCCCCGCCATGGCGCTCACTTTCCAGACCCGTCTGGAGAGCATTGAGTGGACGGTCGAAGGCGACAAGTTCGAGTGCCGGCTGAGCCAGCCGATTACCGATTTCGGCAGCGGTGAATTCGTGCGCCGGGCGGGCGAGCAGGCCACGTTCCGCCTCAAGAGCTATAACCCGATGCTGGGCGGCGGTTCGGCCACCTTGCTGGCGGCCGCCGCACCGTGGCAACCGGGGCGGGGCGATATCAACCTGGGTTCGGTCAGGATCGGCAGCGGCGATGTGCTGTTCGACAGTTCCCAGGTACAGGCAGGCCGACTGATCAGCGGATTGATGGAAGGTCGCAGCCCCGTGGTTCGACGCAACACCGAGGATGGCCGTGTTTCTGAAGTCCGGCTGCTGCCCGTGCGCTTCAACAAGGCGTTCAACGATTACCAGGGTTGCGTGGCGAAACTGTTGCCGAAGAACTTCGAACAGATCAAGCAAACCCAGATCGGCTTCCCCGGCGAGGGGATTGAGCTGGACGCTCGGGCCAAGGCTCAGTTGCAGGTCATGCTCGACTTCATCAAGGCAGACCCGAGCGTCAATCATGTCGAACTTGATGGCCATTCCGACAACAGTGGCAACCGCCTGACCAACCGTGAGCTTTCGCGCCGCCGTGCGCTGGCCGTCATGGACTTCTTCAAGGCCAACGGTTTCCAGGAGTCCCAGTTCACCGTGCGCTTCCACGGCGAGCGTTATCCGCTGGTCGCCAATACCAACGCAGCCAATCGGGCCAAGAACCGTCGTGTCGTCGTAAAACTGGAGCGGGTGGCGGCCACCCAGGCCCCGGCTCCACAGCCGCCAACACCCGCGGCAACACCCGCGCCGCCTGCCGTGGCGCCCGCTGTAGCGCCGGGCAAGACGGCGGCGCCGGTTGCCCCGCCCAAGGCGGCGGTGCCTGCTACGGCGGCTGCGCGCACTTCCTGATCCCGCCCGGATCGTCGCGCAATCGACATAATCTGTCGCTTCGTCGTCATAAGCTGTCGCGCCCCTGTAAATTATCCGCGCTGGACGTTAGACTTCCCGGCTTTCCGTACAACCCGTGGAGTGATGGCATGGCGGACGTAAACAAGGTCGTTCTGGCGTATTCCGGCGGCCTGGACACTTCGGTGATCCTCAAGTGGCTGCAGGACACTTATAACTGCGAAGTGGTGACCTTCACCGCTGACCTGGGGCAGGGCGAAGAAGTCGAGCCTGCACGCGCCAAGGCCCAGGCCATGGGCGTCAAAGAGATCTACATCGATGACCTGCGCGAAGAATTCGTCCGCGACTTCGTGTTCCCGATGTTCCGCGCCAACACCGTTTACGAAGGCGAGTACCTGCTGGGTACCTCCATCGCCCGTCCGTTGATCGCCAAGCGCCTGATCGAAATCGCCAACGAAACCGGCGCCGACGCCATTTCCCATGGCGCCACCGGCAAGGGCAACGACCAGGTGCGTTTCGAACTGGGCGCCTATGCCCTCAAGCCAGGCGTGAAAGTCATTGCCCCGTGGCGCGAATGGGACTTGCTGTCCCGTGAAAAATTGATGGACTACGCCGAGAAGCACGCGATTCCGATCGAGCGCCATGGCAAGAAGAAATCCCCGTACTCGATGGATGCCAACCTGCTGCACATCTCCTATGAAGGCGGCGTGCTGGAAGACACCTGGACCGAGCACGAAGAAGACATGTGGCGCTGGACCGTCTCCCCGGAGAAGGCTCCCGATACCCCGCAATACCTGGAACTGACCTATCGCAACGGCGATATTGTCGCACTGGATGGCGTTGAGATGAGCCCGGCCACTGTGCTGGCGACCCTGAACCGCATCGGTGGCGAACACGGCATCGGTCGTCTGGACATCGTCGAGAACCGCTATGTGGGCATGAAGTCTCGCGGCTGCTACGAAACCCCGGGCGGCACCATCATGTTGCGCGCCCACCGGGCGATCGAGTCGATCACCCTGGACCGCGAAGTGGCTCACCTCAAAGACGAGTTGATGCCCAAGTACGCCAGCCTGATCTACACCGGCTACTGGTGGAGCCCAGAGCGTCTGATGCTGCAACAGATGATCGACGCCTCCCAGGCTCACGTGAATGGCGTGGTACGCCTGAAGCTGTACAAGGGCAACGTGATCGTCACCGGGCGCAAGTCCGACGAGTCGCTGTTCGATGCCAACATCGCGACCTTCGAAGAAGACGGCGGTGCCTACAACCAGGCTGACGCGGCCGGCTTCATCAAGCTCAACGCCCTGCGCATGCGCATCGCGGCGAACAAGGGTCGCAAGCTGTTCTGACCCTGGCGATATGAAAACGGCCTGCCATGAGCAGGCCGTTTTTTTTGCCCTTTTTTTGTGTGGCCTTTGCTGCGGCGCTGCCCTCGATCGCTCATTCATCCTGCCCGTGCGTTGCCAGGCCTGTGTTGCTGTAGATGACGTACACGACGATGCCGGCGTGCTTCAACTGTCTTGATCGACAGGTTTCGATCGGACGTTTCGATTGGCTGCATACGATACAAAGGGTGTCTGGTTCGCGCCTGCGTCGATGAAGACGTATCACCAGCAGTTCCTTGACGTCGTCCGCCCGACGTAGCTGTCGTTTGCGTCGACAGGGCGAATCATCCATGGTCTTTATGAAGTGTTTGTTCTTGCGAAAATCCGAAGGTGAATACAAGGAACGATAATTGAAGTTGAGCGTTATGAAAAAAAGCAGCAATAGATAAAAAGGAAAGCTGATCAGGAACCACAGATAGTATTCACGATCCTGGTCATCCAGAAAGGGCAGGGAAATCGCTGCGGAAGTTTCGGATAAAGTGGCGAATATGGCGATGAGGGTCATGGGGTTGGTTATAGTCTTCAAAGGTTTGTTCATGGTTAATACTCATGGAATACTTGTGCTCGGTGAGTGGCTTGAAAAGTGGTTGTCCATGCCGAATGAAATATAGGCACAGTCGCAATGGCTGCCCATATTGGATATCGGGCGCCTGAGTGAGTTTTATATATGAATTTCCCTGCCTTAAGTGAGTGAATGGCAGTTTTAACAGCAAATAATTCAGTTACTTTCTATGAGTGAAGAGCTTTTCAATGGGCTGTCCACGGGTGGGTGTGGCGGTGAAAGAGCGCATTGTTCATAGGGTTACAGGATTGTTAAGAAAGGTCATTCCTTCTCTGTAAAAAAATCCATGACACATTTTTTCCGGGGCGAATTGTAGGAATTTTCTGTATAGCTTGTAGGTTCTGTCTCTCGGTGCGAGCGTTCAGGGGGGGGCAGCATGCCAAGGTAGAAATGACTAGGCTATTGTGCGTGCTCTAAAAATTCGAACAGCGAAGTTGGATTTGCTCATGAATAAAGTGCTGATCGTGGATGATCATCCCGTCATTCGTCTTGCTGTACGTTTGCTGATGGAGCGTCACGGTTATGAAGTCCTTGCCGAAACCGATAATGGCGTCGATGCGTTACAACTTGCTCGCGAACTTATGCCCGATATCGTCATTCTCGATATTGGTATTCCGAAGCTGGACGGGTTGGAGGTCATTGCCCGCCTGACGACCATTCCTTCGCCCATGAAAGTGTTGGTGCTGACTTCCCAGGCACCGGGACATTTTTCGATGCGCTGCATGCAGACAGGGGCAGCCGGGTATGTATGCAAGCAACAGGATCTTACTGAGTTACTGAGTGCAATCAAGGCAGTACTGTCCGGTTACAGTTACTTTCCCAACCAGGCATTGCATACGGTGCGGTCGAGTCTGGGCAATGCCAGTGAGTCCGATATGGTTGATCGATTATCGGGGCGAGAAATGATGGTCTTGCAACAACTGGCGCGCGGAAAGACCAACAAGGAAATCGCCGATGGAATGTTCTTGAGCAACAAGACCGTCAGTACCTACAAGACGCGCCTGTTATTGAAGCTCAATGCCCGTTCGCTGGTCGACCTGATCGAACTGGCGCAGCGCAATGGCTTGGTGTGAGTTTTCGGGTTACGCGTACTCAGTAAAAAGCCTCCATCAGGGAGGCTTTTACGTGTCAGAGGTCAAAGTCATAATCGGCCAATTGCTTCTGCAGACGGCGCTCTTCCAGCAGGTTATCAATGGTGCGGCGCTTGCTCAGGTTGGTTTTCGCCACTTCCACGACCACAGGTTCGACGTCGTCGGACTCAACGGCGATGAATTCGTCTTCTACATCCAGTTGTTCTTTGCCAGCACTCATGGGTTCGACTCCAGGCTAAGACTGCCATTGGCGCTCCTTATATCGATAAACCACGGGCGGGTAAAAAAGATTTTTTCAATCGATGGATCGATAAAAGCAATAGCGCCTCAATCGTCGGAGGTCTTGTGCTTGTATTCGCATAAATCTTCGATTCGGCAGCTGCCGCAGCGGGGCTTGCGCGCCAGGCAAACGTAACGGCCGTGCAGGATGAGCCAGTGATGGGAGTCCAGCAGGAATTCCTTGGGAACAAATTTCATCAATTTCTTCTCGACCTCCACCACGTTTTTGCCGGGGGCCAGCCCGGTGCGGTTGCTGACGCGGAAAATGTGGGTGTCGACCGCCATGGTCAACTGCCGAAACGCTGTATTGAGCACGACGTTGGCGGTTTTGCGGCCGACTCCCGGAAGGGCTTCCAGCGCTTCGCGCGTCTGCGGGACTTCACTGTCGTGGCGCTCGATCAGCAGACGGCAGGTCTCGATCACGTTTTTGGCCTTGCTGTTGAACAGCCCGATGGTCTTGATGTATTCGGACAGTCCTTCGACGCCCAGGGCGTAGATCGCCTTCGGCGTATTGGCCACCGGGAACAGTTTGGCCGTGGCTTTGTTGACGCCGACGTCGGTGGACTGGGCTGACAGAATGACCGCGATCAGCAACTCGAACGGCGAGGAATAGGCCAGTTCGGTTTTCGGTTCCGGGTTGTCCTCGTGAAGGCGACGAAATATTTCCAGGCGTTTTGCGGCATTCATGGGCGCGGCGTTTCCTCAACGGATGAATGGGGTTTGGCGGCCGTCCAGGCTTGTCGGGCCGCCAACAGCAGTCCGAGCAGAATGAACCCGCCGGGGGCGAGCAGGGCCAGGGGCAGGCCGCTGCCGATCAGCCCACGCACGGCGCCCAGGCTGATCATCAAGAGGCCAAACAGCCCGGCCAGCCTGAGGCGTTCGGGCCAGCGAGCTTCAACGAAGAAGCCTTCCTGCTCCAGCGCTACGCAACTCAGGGCGATCCAGCCAACGTAAAGGCTCAACGGTCGATACAATTCCAGTGCCCAGGCCTGGACGACAAGGCCAATGCAGGTGGTCAGGGTCGCGGCCAATATGATGGAGGCGAGCAGCCGTTGACAGGCTGCCAGGTGTTGCCGCACAAGCCCCATTGCCAAGCCATGACTGAAAAGAACCAGGGCCCAGGCCAGCCATAACCCCAGCGCGCCAACCAGCGAATCGCTCGCGCCAATCAATGGAACGAGCAGCAGGCCGTGTGTCAGTCCCCATGGTTTATTCATTGGCCGCCACCCCCGTCAACTGAGCCTTGTGCTCGTCGAAGTAACGCAGCGCATCGTGAACAGCCTGGAGGACCGCTCGGGACGTCACTGTCGCGCCTGCCAGTTGATCGAACTGGCCCTGGTCCTTTTTCAAGGCCCAGCCGCTGTCATCAGGTGCCTGGCGTGATTTACCCGTGAAGGTCTGCAACCAGGCGTTCGGCCAGCCGGCGATCGCCGCGCCCAACCCGGGTGTCTCGGATTGGCGCAGGGTCTTGACGCCCAGCAACCGGCCCTGTGGATCGATGGCGACCAGCAATTCGATGCTGCCTTCATAGCCCAGCGCCTGGCTACGCAGCAGCACGGCGCTGGGCTGGCCACTGCGAGTCGCCAGGTAGCCACCCAGCAGCGTGCTATGGGCCAGGGGCACCGAGGCTGTGACAACGGGGTGCGCCAACGGCTGGTTATCGTAGTGGTCGGTGGGCAGCACCTCGAGCAAGGCCCTGTTCGCCAGCGCTTGCTGCTGGGCCTCGATACGCCTGGCGGTGCCGAGGTGCGTGAGGTAAGTGGCACCGATACCGAGGCCGATCAACACGGTCAGGATTGCCACGCCGACGGGGTTGTTCATGTCAGTGGCCGCCGTTGTCGCGCCTCGGCAAACCGGTCCAGCGCCGGCACGCCGAGGTTCATCAGCAACACCGCGAACGCCACGCCGTCGGGGTAGCCACCCCAGGTGCGTATCAGATAGACCAGCAATCCCATGCCCGCGCCAAACAGCAGGCGGGCGAGAGGAACCTTGGCACCCGAGACCGGTTCGGTCGCGATAAAAAACGCGCCGAGCATGGTTGCGCCGCTGAACAGATGAAACAGTGGCGAGCCATGGGAGTCGGAGCCCGAACCGTTCCAGCACAGCAGGCTGACGACGGACAGGCTCAGCAGCATGCCCACCGGTGCATGCCAACTGAACACCCGTTGCTGCAGCAGAAACAGACCGCCCGCCAGGAAGGCCAGGTTGACCCATTCGATACCCCGGCCACCGAAACGCCCGAACGCCGGATCGTTGGCGAACAGTTCATCGACGGTCAGGCTCGTGTTGATTCGCAGGCTGTCCAGTGCGGTCGCCCCGGCCCAGGCATCGGGCGCCGGATGAGCGCCGAATACCTGCTGCAAGGCTTCGGACAGGCCCATGCCGTGGAGCGCTGGCCAGTGACTCATCTGGGACGGAAACGCCACCAGTACCAGGGCGTACCCGAGCATTGCCGGGTTGAACGGGTTGCTGCCGACGCCGCCCCACAGGTGCTTGCCCAACAGCAAGGCGCAAGCGGCCGCCGTGACGGTCAGCCACCAGGGGCAATAGGCCGGCAAGGCCAGGGCCAGCAGCGTGGCGCTGACCAGCGCGCTGCCATCGTTCAGCTCGGGTTTGAATGGCCGGCGGCGTAAACGCAACACCGCCGCTTCGACTGCCAGCGCAGTGAGGCCGGACAACAGCAGGTTGAGCGCCACGCCCCAGCCATGGAACCACAGCAACGCCAGCACGCCGGGCAGCGTCGCCAGCAACACGCGCGTCATTGCTTGGCGCAGCCGTTCGTCCACTGGCTCAAGAGGCGGCATGGGCGTCCACCTGGCGTTCGGCATCCTTCACCGCTTGTTCCAATGCCAGCAGTTGTTCAGCCGATGCTGTAGCTGCCCGGGCTTTGCTGAGTTCGGCGCGGCGCATCGCCAGTTGGATCTTGGCTCGCTTCAGCTCGGCGTTTTGCGTCGGTGCCGGGGCTGGCGCTGCCACGGGTGCGGGCGCGGCGTTTTCCAGTTGGCCCAGCGCCTGTTCGGCCGCTTCGAACTGGCGTTGCAGCACGATCAGTTGCGACTGCTGCTCGAAGGTTGGCGGGTGGCCGAACGCTTTCAAGGATTTGTTCAGCTGCGCCCGGCTCATGGCCAGGTCGACCTTGGCTTTTTTCAAGGCGGCATCGGCGGTGGCGGCTTTTTGCGCGCGCACGCGCTCCAGTGCGGCTTGTACGGGGTCGAGTGCCGGGTCCTGGGGTTGAGCCTGGGCCTGCGCCGCCCGTTGGGTTCGAGCCAGGCGTTCGGCCTGGCGCTGCTCTTCTTCGCGGCGCAGGCGCACATTGCGTTGTTCGAAGCGGCGCCGGGCATGATTGCGCTTGGCGGTTCGCGCCTGGTGTTCTTCGGTGTTGAAGGCCAGGCCGCCGACGATCGGCAGCACGTTTGCCGTCGGCAGAGGACGCATTTCGATGCAATCGACCGGGCAGGGCGCCACGCACAGATCGCAGCCTGTGCATTCGTCGATGAGGACGGTGTGCATCAGCTTGGCGGCGCCGACAATCGCGTCCACCGGACAGGCCTGGATGCACTTGGTGCAACCGATGCATTCGGCTTCACGGATAAAGGCGACTTGCGCCGGGGCCACGCCGCGGCTGGTGTCCAGCTCCAACACCGGTATTTTCATCAGCTCGGCCAGGGCGGCGATGGTTTCGCGCCCCCCGGGCGGGCATTTGTTGATCGGCTCGCCCTGGGCGATGCCTTCGGCGTAGGGCTTGCACCCGGGATGGCCGCACTTGCCGCATTGGGTCTGCGGCAGCAGGGCGTCGATACGTTGAATCAGGCTCATGTTTTGACCAGCCCACGCAATCCGAGAAAGGCCACTGCCATCAGTCCGGCGCTGATCAACTGAATCGGCAGGCCCCGAAAGGGCAGGGGAATATCATTATTGAAGGTGCGCTGGCGCAGATCGTCGAACAGGCTCAGCACCAGCCAGAACCCCAGCCCGGCACCCAGGCTCAGGGCGATGGCGTGGCCCAGGCCTCGGTCATCCTGGTCGTTGAGCAGCGTGACCCCGAGTATGCCGGCATTACCCAGCAACAGCGGCCACAACCCCTCGAACGGCATTGCCGGCCGCCAGCGTGCCAGCAGGCGCAGCAAGGGGCCGATCAGCAACACGCTCAAGGACAGCCAGGCCAACAGGCGCAGCGAGACCAGGTTGGTCGGTGCCAGCAGCCCATGATCGATCAGATGGCCCAGGGTGCCGACGATCAGCATCAGGCATGCCGTCGCCAGGCCCACGGCGTGTACCTGCCCCCTACCGTTGGCCGCCAGCAGCGGATCGACGCCCAGCGGCCAGTGCAACACCAGGTTGTTGATCAGGGCAGCGCTGAACAGCGTGAGGACGATTTCGGTCATGGGTGTGTTGGCGACAAAGGGCCTGTTACAAGATTAGGCATTATCCGGCACGCCGGGGGCGTGGGCCAGATATGAAAATCCCACAGCCACCTGCAAGGCGGCTGTGGGATCGGTACAGCAAGCGGTCGCGTTACTTGATCCGCTGGCCCGGCTTGGCGCCGCTGTCAGGGCTCAACAGGTAGATTTCCTCGCCGCCGGGGCCTGCCGCCATCACCATGCCTTCGGAGATACCAAAGCGCATTTTGCGCGGCTTGAGGTTGGCGATCATCATCGTCAACCGGCCTTCGAGCTTGGCCGGGTCCGGGTAGGCACTCTTGATGCCGGAGAACACGTTGCGTTGCTCGTCGCCAATGTCCAGGGTCAGGCGCAGCAGCTTGTCGGCGCCTTCGACGGCCTCGGCCTTGACGATCAGCGCCACGCGCAGGTCAACGGCGGCAAAGGCGTCGAATTCGATTTCCGGCGACAGCGGGTCCTTGGCCAGTTCGCCGTTCCCGGCAGGCGCGCCGGTGTCGGTCTGGCTGGCGGCCAGGTCTTCCTTGGAGGCGTCGGTCATGGCTTGCACCTTGGTCGCGTCGATACGGGTCATCAACGGCTTGAACGCGTTCAACTGATGGTTGCTCAGCAGCGTCTGGTGATCGTTCCAGGTCAGTGGCGCGACGTTGAGGAACGCCTCGGCATCGGCGGCCAGCAGCGGCAGCACCGGCTTGAGGAAAATCACCAGTTGGCGGAACAGGTTGATGCCCAGGGCGCAGATCGCCTGGACTTCGTCCTGTTTGCCTTCCTGCTTGGCCAGCGACCAGGGCGCCTTGTCGGCGATCCAGGCATTGGCGCGGTCGGCCAAGGCCATGATTTCGCGCATGGCACGGGCAAAGTCGCGGGACTCGTAGGCTTCGGCGATGCTTGGCGCGGCCGCCAGGAAGGCGTCGGTCAGTTCCGGCGCGGCATTGCCGGCGACCAGGACCCCGGCGTTGCCCTTGTGGATGAACCCGGCGCAACGGCTGGCAATGTTGACGACCTTGCCCACCAGGTCGGAGTTGACCTTTTGCACGAAGTCTTCGAGGTTCAGGTCCAGGTCGTCGACGCCGCGGCCGAGCTTGGCCGCGTAGTAGTAACGCAGGTATTCCGGGGACAGGTGGTCCAGGTAGGTCCGGGCCTTGATGAAGGTGCCGCGGGACTTGGACATTTTCTGGCCGTTGACGGTCAGGTAGCCGTGGACATTGATGCCGGTCGGCTTGCGGAAACCGGCGCCTTCAAGCATTGCCGGCCAGAACAGTGCGTGGAAGTTGACGATGTCCTTGCCGATGAAGTGATACAGCTCGGCGGTGGAGTCCTTGCCCCAGAACGCGTCGAAGTCCAGCTCCGGCGTGCGGTTGCAGAGGTTCTTGAAACTCGCCATGTAGCCGATCGGAGCGTCCAGCCACACGTAGAAATACTTGCCGGGCTCGTCGGGGATCTCGAAGCCGAAGTACGGCGCATCGCGGGAAATATCCCACTGCTGCAGGCCGGCATCGAGCCATTCGGCGATCTTGTTGGCGACGGCGTCCTGCAGGGTGCCGCTGCGGGTCCAGGCTTGCAGCATCTGCTGGAAGTCCGGCAGCTTGAAGAAGAAATGCTGGGAGTCCTTGAGCACCGGCGTCGCCCCGGAAATCGCCGATTTCGGGTCTTTCAGGTCGGTCGGTGCGTAGGTGGCGCCGCATTTTTCGCAGTTATCGCCGTACTGGTCTTCAGTGCCGCATTTCGGGCAGGTGCCCTTGATGAAGCGGTCGGCCAGGAACATTTTCTTTTCCGGGTCGAAATACTGGGTGATCGAACGGGTGGCGATGTGCCCGGCGTCACGCAGTTTCAGGTAGATCTGGCTCGACAGCTCACGGTTTTCTTCGGCGTGAGTGGAGTGGAAGTTGTCGAAGTCCACCAGGAACTCGGCAAAGTCGGCGCTGTGTTCAGCCTGGACGTTGGCGATCAGTTGTTCCGGGGTGATGCCTTCCTTTTCTGCGCGCAGCATGATGGCCGAACCGTGGGCGTCGTCGGCGCAGACATAGATGCATTGGTTGCCGCGATGCTTCTGGAAGCGCACCCACATATCGGTCTGGATGTACTCCAGCATATGGCCGAGGTGAATCGAACCATTGGCATAGGGCAGGGCGCTGGTGACGAGGATCTTGCGTGGCTCGGACATGGGGCTCGGCTACTTGATGAAACGGAGGTCGGCCACTATAAAGCGCTGGCGGCTTTTTTTCACCCTTCGGGGCTGTTTCGGGATGTATTGCTGGGAGCAGCGCAAGGATTAAGCCAGGCACAAGTTGCGGGAGGGGATTGTGGGAGCAAAGCTTGCTCGCGAAACAGGCGCCTCGATTCCTGAAAGACCGCATCGCCTGCATCGCGGGCAAGCCTTGCTCCCACACAGCGGGAGCAAGCTCCCTCGCCACAAGCGCATTCGTCGCCCTTAATCGGGTCGCCACAACAGCATGCGCGGCGTAGGATAGCGGCCTGTTTTCAAGTCTTGCTATCGGAGTTGCCCATGAGCGCCGTCAATCGCGCAGCGGTGGAAGCCGTCCTTCGCCAGTACACCGACCCTTATCTGAACCAGGACCCGGTCAGCGCCGGATGCGTGCGCGCCATCGACATCCAGGGCGATCGCGTCAGCGTCCAGCTGGAAATCGGCTACGCCGCCGACCTGTTCAAGAGCGGCTGGGCGCAGATGCTGCAAATGGCGATCGAGGCCCTGGACGGGGTGAGCGCCGCCAAAGTCGACATCACCAGCGTGATCGCCGCCCACAAGGCCCAGGCGCAGGTGCCGGGGCTGGCGAACGTCAAGAACGTGATCGCCGTGGCCTCGGGCAAGGGCGGCGTGGGCAAGTCCACCACCGCGGCCAACCTGGCCCTGGCCCTGGCCCGTGAAGGGGCGAAGGTCGGGATTCTCGATGCAGACATCTACGGCCCGAGCCAGGGCATCATGTTCGGTGTTGCCGAGGGCACCCGACCGCAGGTCAAGGACCAGAAATGGTTCGTGCCGATCCAGTCCCATGGCGTGGAAGTCATGTCCATGGCCTTCCTGACCGATGACAACACGCCGATGGTCTGGCGCGGGCCGATGGTTTCCGGTGCCCTGTTGCAACTGGTTACGCAAACCGCCTGGGGCGACCTGGATTACCTGGTGATCGACATGCCTCCGGGCACCGGCGATATCCAGCTGACCCTGGCGCAGAAAGTCCCGGTGGCCGGCGCGGTGATCGTCACTACCCCTCAAGACCTGGCCCTGCTGGATGCACGCAAGGGTGTGGAAATGTTCCGCAAGGTCAACATCCCGGTGCTGGGTGTGGTGGAGAACATGGCCGTGCACATCTGCTCCAATTGCGGGCATGCCGAGCACCTGTTCGGCGAAGGTGGCGGGGAAAAACTGGCGACCCAATACGGCGTCGAATTGCTGGCTTCGCTGCCGCTGTCGATGCTGATCCGCGAACAGGCCGACGGCGGCAAGCCGACGGTCATCGCCGAACCGGACAGCCAGATCGCCATGGTCTATCAGGAACTGGCCCGCCACGTGGGCGCGCGGATCGTGTTGCAGGAAGCGGCCATGCCGGCGATGCCGAACATCACTGTCAGCGACGATTGATCGGCTGAACTGCGATCTATGTGGGGAGCAAGCCTGTAGGAGCAAACCCTATAGGAGCAAAGCCTATAGGAGCAAACCCTGTAGGAGCAAAGCCTGTGGGAGCATAGCTTGCTCGCGATAGCGGTTTTAAAGCCAACAGAGATGTTGGGTGTGACGCCGTCATCGCGAGCAAGCTATGCTCCCACAGGCTTTGCCCCCCACAGGCTTGCTCCCACATTTTGTTAGGCGGTGGGTTTAGATCCGCAACCCGCCATCCATCTCCAGGATCCGACCGGTGTAATAGTCGTTCTCGAAGATATACGCTGCCGAATGCGCAATCTCCTCAGGCTTGCCCATGCGCTTGAGCGGAATCCCCGAGGTCATTTTTTCCAGGGCCTCGGGCTTCATGCCCAGGGTCATCTCGGTTTCGATGAAGCCCGGGGCGATGCCGGCGACACGGATGCCGTAGCGCGCCAGTTCCTTGGCCCAGGTCACGGTGGCGGCAGCCACACCGGCCTTGGCGGCCGAGTAGTTGGTCTGGCCGACATTGCCGGCGCGGGAGATCGACGAGATATTGATGATGGCGCCGCTGTTCTTCAGCTCGACCATTTTCGCCGCCACTTCACGGGTGCACAGGAATACACCGGTGAGGTTGACGTCGATCACGGCCTGCCACTGGGCCAGGCTCATCTTGGTCATTTCGCCATCCTTGACCTTGAGCAGCAGGCCGTCACGCAGGATCCCGGCGTTGTTGATCAGGCCGTGGATCGCGCCGAAGTCCTCGGCGACCCGGGCGACCATGTCGCTGACCTGCTCCTCATTGGCAACGTTGCACAGGTACGCCCGGGCTTCGACGCCCTTGGCTATACACGCGGCAACCGTCTGGTCGAGTTTTTCCTGGTTGAGGTCCACCAGGGCGAGCTTCGCACCTTTGCCCGCGAGATACTCGGCCATGGAGCGGCCCAGGCCCTGGCAACCGCCGGTGATAATGATTACTTTGTCAGTGAGTTGCATGCTCATGTCCAGATGGCGCAGCGGTGGAGGGGGCCTTTTGGGAGGTCTCTCGATTGGCGACGGTGTAGCCCGGCTGCACACGAGAACTGTCCCATAGGCGTACCGGAACATTACTCCAGTCACCTGACCGTTTTCTAGACGGTTTTCATAAAAGGAGTCATAAGTTGAGCGTTGAAGCTGCCAAGCATGCCCGGGAACTGCTGCTCAAGGAATACCGTGGAGTGCTCGCCACTCATTCCAAATCCATGCCCGGCTTTCCGTTCGGCTCCGTGGTGCCCTATTGCCTGGACGAACAAGGCCGGCCACTGATCCTGATCAGCCGTATCGCCCAGCACACTCATAACCTGCAAAAAGACCCCAAGTGTTCGATGCTGGTGGGCGAGCGCGGTGCCGAGGATGTGCAGGCCGTGGGGCGCCTGACCTACCTGGCCGAGGCCCGCAAACTCGAAGACAGTGGCGCCATCGAGGCTGCCGCCGAGCGTTACTACCGCTATTTCCCTGACTCGCAGAACTACCATAAGGCCCATGATTTCGATTTCTGGGTGCTCGAGCCGGTGCGCCATCGCTACATTGGCGGCTTTGGCGCCATCCACTGGATCGACCAGCTCACCCTGGCCAATCCCTTCGCCGGCAAAGCCGAAGCCAGCATGGTCGAGCACATGAATGCCGATCACGCCAAGGCCATCGCCCATTACGTGGAATTGACCGGTCTGCCGAAAAGCGAACCGGCACAACTGGCGGGCATCGACAGCGAGGGCATGCACTTGCGCATTGGCCAGGGCCTGCACTGGCTGGCGTTTGCGACGCCTTGCAACACGCCGACACAAGTGCGCGAAGCCTTGGTTTATCTGGCTCACGCCGAGCAATGGCCAAAAAATGCGGAAGTCGACGCTTGAATTCACGAAAGGGCGACGTCATTTAGGTTTTCATAGCAAGGCATTCTTGCGTTGAGGAACCATTTGATGCGCCCTTTTTTGTTGCTCTTTCTGCTGTTCCCGGTGTTGGAGCTGTTCGTATTCGTCAAGGTCAGCGGTGCGATCGGGTTTTTCCCGGCCCTGCTGCTGGTCATTCTCGGCTCGATGCTCGGCGTGTTCGTGCTGCGCATTGCCGGCCTCGCCACGGCATTGCGGGCCCGTGAAAGCCTGAACCGTGGCGAGCTGCCCGCCCAGACCATGCTCGAAGGCCTGATGCTGGCCCTGGGTGGCGGTCTGTTGATCCTGCCCGGCTTTATCAGCGACGTGCTGGGCCTGGTCATGCTGTTGCCGTTCACCCGGAGGCTGCTGGCCAATAAAATGCGCCAGCGCGCCGAAGAGCAGGCGATGCGTCAACGCGCCTTCGCCGATGACCTCCAACCCCGTGGCGGTCCGGCGCCGCGCGAGCCTGTGGGCCGCGAGCCCAACGTGATCGAAGGCGAATTCGAACACCGCGATTCCAAGTAAAACCATCAGCACGGCGCCTTCGGGCGTCGTGCTCGTTTGGGGTGCGCAAAGTAAAAAATTTCTGCCCCCACCCTTGTAATCCACTTGTACGCCCTTATGTAACGGTCACCGCAAGGTTTCCGGTGGTGACACCGGACAGACTTCCGCGGTTCGACTGACGAACCGCAACCGGCTCTGCCGGCTTTGTTAAACCCGCCGGGACTACACCGGCCGATGAAAACCACAATTAGGAGAGATCGACAATGAAGCTTCGTCCTCTGCATGACCGCGTCGTCGTCCGTCGCAGCGAAGAAGAAAAGAAAACCGCTGGCGGTATCGTCCTGCCAGGGTCGGCTGCCGAGAAGCCAAACCAGGGTGAAGTCCTCGCTGTAGGCCCGGGCAAGGCACTGGAAAACGGTGAAGTACGTGCGCTGTCCGTGAAAGTGGGTGACAAGGTTGTGTTCGGCCCTTACTCCGGTAGCAACACTGTGAAAGTTGATGGCGAAGACCTGCTGGTTATCGGCGAGAGCGAAATCCTCGCTGTTATCGAAGGCTGATTCCCCGCTCATTTTCCCGCGACTACAAAGTATTTAAGGAATATCGATCATGGCTGCTAAAGAAGTAAAATTCGGCGATTCCGCCCGCAAGAAAATGCTCGCCGGTGTCAACGTCCTGGCTGACGCAGTAAAAGCGACCCTGGGCCCGAAAGGCCGTAACGTGATCATCGAGAAGAGCTTCGGCGCTCCGACCATCACCAAGGACGGCGTTTCCGTTGCCAAGGAAATCGAGCTCAAAGACCGCTTCGAAAACATGGGCGCGCAACTGGTCAAAGACGTTGCCTCCCGTGCCAACGATGACGCCGGCGATGGCACCACCACCGCTACCGTCCTGGCTCAATCGATCGTCAACGAAGGCCTGAAGGCCGTCGCTGCCGGCATGAACCCGATGGACCTCAAGCGCGGCATCGACAAGGCGACCATCGCCATTGTCAAAGAGCTCAAAGCCCTGTCCAAGCCATGTGCTGACACCAAGGCAATCGCTCAGGTCGGCACCATCTCCGCCAACTCCGACAACTCCATCGGCGACATCATTGCCGAAGCCATGGAAAAAGTCGGTAAAGAAGGCGTGATCACCGTTGAAGAAGGCTCGGGCCTGGAAAACGAACTGTCGGTTGTAGAAGGCATGCAGTTCGACCGTGGCTACCTGTCCCCGTACTTCGTCAACAAGCCAGAGACCATGACTGCCGAGCTGGACGGTCCGCTGATCCTGCTGGTCGACAAGAAGATCTCCAACATCCGCGAAATGCTGCCAGTGCTGGAAGCCGTTGCCAAAGCCGGCCGCCCACTGCTGATCGTGGCTGAAGACGTTGAAGGCGAAGCCCTGGCGACCCTGGTCGTGAACAACATGCGCGGTATCGTTAAAGTCGCAGCCGTCAAGGCTCCAGGCTTCGGCGATCGTCGCAAGGCCATGCTGCAGGACATCGCCGTACTGACCGGCGGTACCGTTATCTCCGAAGAGATCGGCCTGAGCCTGGAAAGCACCACCCTGGAGCACCTGGGTAACGCCAAGCGCGTGATCCTGTCCAAGGAAAACACCACCGTGATCGACGGTGCCGGCGTTGAGACTGACATCCAGGCTCGCGTTCTGCAGATCCGTCAGCAAGTGGCCGACACTTCGTCCGACTACGACCGTGAAAAACTGCAAGAGCGCCTGGCCAAGCTGTCCGGCGGCGTTGCAGTGATCAAGGTTGGCGCTGGTTCCGAAGTTGAAATGAAAGAGAAGAAAGCCCGCGTTGAAGACGCCCTGCACGCGACCCGCGCAGCCGTCGAAGAAGGCGTGGTACCTGGCGGCGGCGTGGCACTGGTTCGTGCCCTGCAAGCCATCAGCGAACTCAAAGGCGACAACGATGACCAGAACGTCGGCATCCAATTGCTGCGTCGCGCTGTAGAAGCACCGCTGCGCCAGATCGTTGCCAACTCCGGCGACGAGCCAAGCGTTGTGGTCGACAAGGTCAAGCAGGGTTCGGGTAACTACGGTTACAACGCTGCTACCGGCGAATACGGCGACATGATCGAAATGGGTATCCTGGACCCGGCCAAAGTGACTCGTTCGGCTCTGCAAGCGGCTTCGTCGATTGCCAGCCTGATGATCACCACCGAGGCGATGATCGCTGAAATCAAGGAAGACGCTCCAGCTGGCGGCGGTATGCCAGACATGGGCGGCATGGGTGGCATGGGCGGCATGATGTAAGCCAGCCTTACCCCTGTAGCGAAAAACCCCGCCTGCGAAAGCAAGCGGGGTTTTTTATTGCCTTGGGTTTGCCCCAGCATTGAGTAGGGCCCGGCTGTCTCTGTGGGAGCAAAGCTTGCTCGCGATTGCGGTGGGTCAGCTTGCCAGGATGTTGAAGCTGCCATCGTAATCGCGAGCAAGCTTTGCTCCCACAGGGTTTGTCCAAGGCGCTTTCAGGCGTTGGCGGGCTGGCTCAACGCTGCGCGATCAGTCATGACGGCCGGTCGGTACAGAATGTAGTAGTAACACCCCAGGCAAATCAGCCAACAGAACACCGCTGTCCACACATTGTGGGAAAAGAAGTGCGCCCCTTGCATCATCCGCCCCAGGGAAAATACCGTGCCTAGCGTGAAGGTGAGTACCAAGGCCTGGCGGGCCAGGTGCGGGCGGCGGTCGCGCAGGACGAAGAATAGTGCAAACAACGTGAACCCCGTGGCGGCGTGACCGCCGGGCCAGCATCGACCGGGTTTGTCCGTGGCCGGGCGTGGGCTCAGCAGTTCGCTATAGGTTTCCTTGCCACCGAACTCCTTCAGGCTCCAGGGGCATTGCACCGCCGTCACCGCTTTCATCGGGGTGACGAAGGACGTCGCCAGTGCCAGGGACAGCACCAGGCAACCGAGCTCGCGCTTGAACGGTTTGAGCCGGGCGATGAAGAACGAGCTGATGAATCCCAGGACCGCCAGCACGGAGAACACGATGACCACCTCTTTGGCTCGATCGTGCAGGATGTCTTCCAGGAAAAAGCTGTGCCGGCCGATGAATCCACCCGCCATCGGGTCGTAAAACAGCTTGGCCACGTCCATGTCCAGCGTGGTCAATTCCAGCAACACCAGCGTCGCTGCGACAACGGCAGGCAGGCCCAGGACAACCCAGAAATTCAGGGGCCGGGAAACGGGGCGGGTGGCGGTGGGGACCATGGCATTACCTTTGATGGGGGGAGGGCATAAAGCGGTGTCGCACAGTCTGGTCTGCGCTGCGTCGGGGCGGTGTGAATGTTGGGTGAAAAACTCGTCAATGCCCGCGCAGTCCTGTTCCTTGGCTCACTCGACTTATGTGGGAGCGGGCTTGCTCGCGAAAGCGTCGGTACATTCAACATTGATGGCGGCTGGGCCACCGCATTCGCGAGCAAGCCCGCTCCCACATAAGCATGTGCTGTCACAGCGGATACAACCCTAGCCGTGAGCCAGACTTGGCCGTAAGCTGCGCGGGCCAAGATGGCCGTTAACTGTGTACGCAGAGGTGCCCATGCGAATTCTATTGGTCGAAGACAACCGCGACATCCTGGCCAACCTGGCCGATTACCTGGAGCTCAAGGGCTACACCGTCGATTGTGCCCAGGACGGTTTGTCAGGATTGCACCTGGCCGCGACCGAACACTACGACCTGATCGTGCTCGACATCATGCTGCCGGGCATCGACGGCTATACCTTGTGCCAGCGCCTGCGCGAAGACGCCCGGCGCGATACGCCGGTGATCATGCTCACCGCCCGGGATCAGTTGGACGATCGTCTGCAGGGCTTCAAGTCCGGGGCCGATGACTACCTGATCAAACCGTTTGCCCTGTCAGAACTGGCCGCGCGGATCGAAGCCGTGATGCGTCGGGCCCAGGGCGGTGGCCGCCGAGCCTTGCAGGTCGGCGATCTGAGCTACGACCTCGATACCCTGGAAGTGACGCGTGAAGGCAAGCTGCTCAAGCTCAACCCCGTAGGCCTCAAGCTGCTGGCGGTATTGATGCAGAAAAGCCCTCACGTGTTGCGCCGCGAAATCCTTGAAGAGGCGTTGTGGGGCGATGATTGCCCGGACAGCGACAGCCTGCGCAGTCACGTCCATCAATTGCGCCAGGTGATCGACAAACCGTTCGACAAACCGTTGCTGCACACCGTACACGGCGTCGGCTATCGCCTGGCCGAGGGCCGCGATGGAGTTTAAGCAGAGCCTTGCCCAACGGATCATCATCGCCTTTGCGCTGATGAGCGCATTGGTGGCTGGCGCATTCGCCATGGGCATCGTGGCGACGGTCCATCTGGTGGAAGAGAAACTGATTTCCGCCGGGCTTGGCGGCGATCTGCAACGCTTGCTGCTGATGGACAGTGTCTCGGACTGGAACCACCGGCCGGAACCCGACCAACTGTTTTATTTCAGCGGCGGCCCTGGTGACTTCGAGTTGCCCAAGGACCTGCGCCATCTGGAGCGTGGTTTCCACGAGGTGTTTCGCGGGCAGTTGTCCTATCACGCCATGGTCGAGATCGTTGATGGGCGGCACTACGTGTTGCTGCAGGACCAGAGTGACTTCGAGGAGCGCGAGCGGGTACTGTTCGCCGTGGTGTTGGTGGGCTTTGTGCTCAGCCTGGCACTGGCGGTATTTTTGGGCTGGGTCCTGGCACGCCGGGTGATGGCGCCAGTGGTCCGCCTGGCGCGGCAAGTGCGCCATCGCGACCAGCTCCTGGGTCTGGCTCCTCCGCTGGCCCCGGATTATGCCGCCGATGAAGTGGGTGAACTGGCCGTGGCATTCGACGCCACATTGGGGCGCTTGCGCCAGGCCTTGACCCGCGAGCGTTTGTTTACCAGCGACGTGAGCCACGAGTTGCGCACACCGTTGATGGTCCTGGCGACCTCCTGTGAGTTGTTGCTGGGAAATCCGGCACTGGACCCGCGCGGACGTACCCAGGTCGAGCGCATCAATCGAGCCAGTGAAGAGATGCGCGAGTTGGTGCAGACCTTCCTGATGCTCGCCAGGGCCGAACGCGAAGACAACGGCATGTCGCCTCGGCTGCCCCTGGGGCTGGTGGCCGAGAACCTCCTCGGCGTGTGGCGCGTGCCCATCGAATCCAAAGGCCTGACGCTGATCTTCGATCCCGGGCAAACCGTCGACACCCTGTATAACGCCACGTTCCTGACTGCCGTGATGGGCAATTTGCTACGCAACGCCCTGCACTACACCGATCAGGGGTTCATCCGCCTTTCGCTGACCGCCACCGGTTTCGTGGTCGAGGACAGTGGCGTAGGCATTCCCGAGGAGAAGCGCGAGGCGATGTTCGAGCCGTTCGTGCGCGGCAGTGAAAAGCGCGGCGAGGGATTGGGATTGGGGTTGTCCCTGGTGCAGCGCATTTGCGAGAACCAGGGCTGGACAGTGAGCCTCAGTACGATGGAGCCCAACGGTTGCCATTTCGAGGTGGAACTGAACCCAAGGGGCTAAGCGTAGGTATGGAAAAGTCTTTTAAACAATAGGGCATTTACGTGACGTTGTTTTCACAAAGACATGACATCCCGTTTCATAAAGTGGGGCCGATCATTCATGGAGCCTCTGGAGAAGTGTCGCCGGCGCCTGACTGCCCGGTGGGCGGCCTCCCATGACATGAAACAGCTGCGGCGCCATTCGTCGTTCAGCGATGTTGATTGGAAAAAACTCGTCTACTTTTATGAGGCGGCGTTTGGCAGCGCTATCAAGGGTTTATAGCGATGAAACTAGAAATTGCTAGAGGTTTGTTTTTAGTCGGAGCCCTGGCAGTTGCATCGATGGCGGTGGCTGTGTGGGAACAGCCGCGCTCGCAGATCCTCAGTGCTTCGAATGCTGATGCGCATTGTCCTTTGCCCCGCGTGGCAAAGACCAGCGAGGCGATCCAACCGAACGATGATCTGCTGCTGTTCATGTTCAGCCTGTCCCAGGGGATGAGGCCGCAAAGTTAAAGCCCTGAAACCAAGATAAAGGTCTCCCTTGTGCGAGGCCTTTATTATTTTGGTGGACTGTCAAATCAACCATTGTGGCGAGGGGATCTATCCCCGTTGGATTGTGGGAGCAAAGCTTGCTCGCGAAACGGCCGCCCCGATTCCTGGAAGACCGCACCGCCTTCATCGCGGGCAAGCCTTGCTCCCACACTATCCCTCGCCACAGGTGTCTATTTCAGGCCTTGTCCGGCTTGGCCAGCAGCGTGTAGACGCAAGGCAGCACGAACAACGTGAACAAGGTGCCAATCGACATCCCGGTTGCGATCACCATGCCGATGTCGAAGCGGCTCACCGCCCCGGCGCCTGTGGCGAAGATGAGCGGCACCATGCCGAACACCATCGCCGCAGTGGTCATCAGCACTGGCCGCAGACGAATCGACGCGGCTTGTTCCACCGCTTCACGCGGTGTCAGGTTCTGTTCCCTGCGCAACTGGTTGGCGAACTCGACAATCAGGATCCCGTGCTTGCTGATCAGGCCAATCAGCGTCACCAGGCCCACCTGGGTATAGATGTTCATGCTCGACCAGCCGAGGAACAGCGGGATCAAGGCTCCGCAAATGGACAGCGGCACGGTCACCAGGATCACCAGCGGGTCCCGGAAGCTTTCGAACTGCGCGGCCAGCACCAGGAAGATGATCGCCAGGGCCAGGGCAAAGGTCACCCACAACGCACTGCCTTCCTGTACGAACTGGCGCGAAGCCCCTGCATAATCGAAGGCGAACCCCACCGGCGCTTCCTCGCGGGCGATCTGGCGGACGGTCTCGATGGCCTCGCCCATGCTCACGATAGGGAAGCCCGAGATCGTCACCGCATTGAGCTGCTGGAACTGGTTCAGTTGTCGTGGTCGCGCCCGGTCGCTGACCTTGATCAGGGTCGATAGCGGTAGCGATTCACCCTTGGCATTTTTTACGTAGTAGTTGTTCAACCAGTCCGGGTTGTCCCGGAAGGGACGTTCGACCTGGGCAATGACCTTGTAGCTGCGTCCCTCGAGGGTGAAGCGGTTGATCTCGGCTTCACCCAGCAGTGTTGCCAGGGTACCGCCCAGGTCCTGCATCGAAACGCCCATCTGGGCGGCCTTGGCGCGATCGATATCCACCACGACTTCGGGCTTGTCGAACGCCAGGTCAATGTCCATGAAGGCGAACTTGCCGGATTCCAATGCGCGCTTTTTGACCCGGTCGGCAACCTCCAGCAGCGTCGCATAATCCTTCGGCGAGTTGATGACGAACGCAAATGGCAAGCCTTCGCCGGTGCCCGGCAGCGAGGGCAGGTTGAAACCGAAGATCTGCAAGCCAGGCACGCTTTCCAGCTTGGCCTGGACCTCTGGCAGGATTTCCATCTGGGTGCGGCTGCGTTCGTTCCAGGGCTTGAGCAGGAAGCCACCGATGCCCGACTGCACGCCGTTGTAGCCGTTGATCTGGAACGAGGAGTAGTACTCCGGGAACTCCTTGAAGATGGTAATGAAGTGATCGGTGTACGTGTTCAGGTAGTCGAGGTTGGTGGGTTGCGGAGCGGTGGCCATCATGAAGATGATGCCCTGGTCTTCGTCGGGAGCCAGTTCGGACTTGGTGAACATGATCAACACCGGGATCAGCAGCAGCACGATCACCGCGAACACCAGGACCACCGGCCGGGTATTGAGCGTGCCGTGAAGCATGCGCTGGTAACGGCGCTTCAAGCGTTCGAACACCATGTCCAGCCGATGGGCCAGCCCCGAGGGGTTCTCATCGTGGCGCAGGAGCAGGGCGCACATCATCGGTGACAAGGTCAGGGCGACGATCCCGGAGATCACCACCGCCCCGGCCAGGGTCAATGCGAACTCCTTGAACAAAGCGCCCGTCAGGCCCTCGAGCAGACCGATCGGCGCGTACACCGCCGCCAGGGTGATGGTCATCGAGACCACCGGCATGGCGATTTCCCGGGCACCTTCTATCGCCGCATCGAACGGGGTCTTGCCTTCCTCGATGTGCCGGTGAATGTTCTCCACCACCACAATGGCGTCGTCCACCACCAGACCGATGGCGAGCACCATGGCCAGCAGGGTCAGGAGGTTCATCGAGTAGCCCATCAACTGCATGAAGAACATCACGCCGATCATCGACAGCGGGATGGTCACCACCGGGATGACCACCGAACGCAGGGCACCGAGGAACAGGAACACCACGACAATGACAATCAGCACCGCCTCGAACAGGGTTTTCACCACTTCGTCGATGGAGGCCTGGATGAACAGGGTGGCGTCGTAGGCGATCTCGGCCTTGAGGTTGGTCGGGAGCTGGGCCTCCATGTCCGGCATGATCTTGCGCACTTCCTTGATCACATCCAGCGGGTTCGCACCGGGCGTGGCCTTGATCCCGATGTACACCGAGGGCGTGCCACCAAAGGAGCTGATGGTGTCGTAGTTCTCGGCGCCCATTTCCACGCGAGCCACGTCCCGCAGCAACACGCGGCTGTCGCCGTCGGTCTTGAGCGGGATCGCGCCGAAGGCCTCGGCGGACTTGAGTTCGGTGTTGGCGTTGATGCTGGTGACGACGTATTCGCCTTTCACTTCACCGGCAGCGGAGAGGAAGTTGTGCTGGCGTACGGCGTTGGTCACGTCGGCGGCAGTCAGGCCGAAACCGGCGAGCTTGACCGGGTCCAGCCACAGGCGCATGGCGAAGACCTGGTTGCCGAGGATCTCCGCCTCAGCCATGCCTGGCAGGGTCGCCAGTTTGGGCTGGATCACCCGTGACAGGTAGTCGGTGATCTGCGGGTTGTTCAGTTCCTTGCTGAAGAAGCTGATGTACATCAGTGCCGAGGCATCGGCGGCTTCGCGGCTGAGGACCGGGTCCTCGGCGTCCTGGGGCAGTTGGTTCTTGACCTCGTTGGCCTTGGCCAGCAGTTCGGTAAAAAGCCGGTCGCTGTTGGAGCCGATGCGGGCATAGACCGAAATCACCGAGAAATTCTGGCGGCTGACCGAGGTCATGTAGTCGATGCCCTCGGCACTGGCCAGGCTCTGCTGCATCGGCTGGGTGATGTAGCCCTGGATGGTCTCGGCGTTGGCCCCGGGGTAGGCGGTGGTCACCGTGATCAGGGCGTTCTCCATTTGCGGATACTGGCGCAGGGGCAGCTTGCTCCAGGCCTGGAAGCCCAGCAGCACGATCAACAGGCTGACCACGGTGGCGAGCACCGGACGGCGGATGAATGGATCGGTAAAGGCCATGGGGGTTCCTTGATCAGTCCGCGCGCGGCGGGCTGTTCTGTTCGGTCAGGGTCTTGTCGTCGCTGATGGCGATCGGCGTACCGTTATCGAGCTTGAGCTGGCCGGCGGTCACGACTTGCTCGCCGCTCTGCACGCCTTTGGTAACCAATACCTGCCCGTCGCGGCGCTCGCCGGTTTCTACGAAACGCCGTTCGGCGATCAGGACCGGCTGGCCCTTGTCGCCTTTCTCGACATTGCCGTCGGTGCCTTTCTTTTGGGTCACCACGTACATGGAGTTGCCGTAGAGCGTGTAGGTCACGGCGCTTTCCGGCACGACGATTCCGTCGGCCACGTCCGGCAGGATCACCTCCAGGTTGGCGAACATGCCTGGCAGCAGCTTGCCGTCGGGGTTGGCCAGGGTGGCACGTACCAATACGTTGCGGGTGCTGTCTTCGACCTTGGGGTTGATCGCGCTGATGGTGGCGACGAAGTTCTGCCCGGGGTAGGCCGAGACGCTGACGTTGACCGGCTGGGCAACGGCGAGCCTGGGCACGGTTTGTTCAGGGACGTAGAAGTCCACGTAAAGGCTGCTGAGGTCCTGCAGGGTGGCGATCACCGTGCCGCTGGCCAGGTAGTCGCCGACATCCACCTGGCGAATGCCGATGGTGCCGCTGAACGGCGCCAGGATGTGTTTCTTGGCCAGCGAAGCCTTGAGCTGATTGACCGTGGCCTGGTTCTTTTTCAGTTGCGCCGAGAGCCGGTCGAACTCGCCCTTGGAGATCGCCTGGCTGCCCACCAGTTGTCGGCCGCGACCAAAATCCAGTTGCGACAGGCCAAGGTCGGCCTCGGCGGTTGCCAGCAGGGCGCTTTCGACTTCGCTGTCCAGTTGCAGGAGCGGCTGGCCAGCCTTGACCTTCTGCCCGGACTGGAACTGCAGCTTCTGCACGGTCCCGGCGATTTCCAGGCTCAGGTCCACGCCTTGCAGCGCCTTGAGGCTGCCAACGGTGGGCAGGCGAGCTTGCCAGGGTTGCCGGGCGGCCGTGGCCACGGCCACGCTGACCGGTGGTTTGGGTGCAGAAAACATCTGGATCTGCTGGTAGACGGAGAAGGCCTTGTAGCCGGCGAGCAACAGCACCACCAGCAGGACAACACCCAACATGATCAGCATGCGGCGTCGCAGCATGTTCCACTTCCTTGGAAAAGAGCTGAGAGAAAATACAGATAGGCGGGCACATTACCCTGAGTGTGCGGGCTATTCCAGATGCTGGCGGGCTGGAGGTGCGTGGGATTTTTCCGAAAAATCAGGGCGCTCGGCCCCGAGGGGCTTCGCTCCCTGGCTCAGGCCAGATGCAAATGGTTGTCCCAGAGCCCTGCCGGCAGATCCAGAGGCTTTGCAACCAGTTGTGTCTGTCGGCAATCGTAATAGCGGCAACGCCCTTGGCCCGACGTCACGACAAAACCGTCGGCCACCGCGCCCACGCCGGCACAGTCCGGCAGCGGCGCATCCAGGCGGACTTCGCCACTGTCCAGGTCCCAGATGAAGAAGCGATTGCCACGGGGGGCGGTCAGGGCCACCAGGCGCAGGTCGCTGTGCACGGCGACGCTGGCGGTGTAGTGCCCCATGGCCTGCAATTGCTCTTCAGGCACTGGGAACGCCTGGAACGGCTGCCCCGGCCGCTTGATCGCCAGCAGTTGCGACGACTCGTGGGCAGCGCCCATGAACTGCTGGCCGGAGACGATGGTGCCGTCGCTGGCGATGCCCAGGTGGCGCACGCTGTTCATCGATTGGGCGAGGGTTTCCTTGCTCAGCAGGGTGCCATCGCGCTGCATCAGCACCAGACTCGGCTCCATGGCGTCGAGGTTCATTTCGACCCGGCTTTCGGCCTCGGTGCGAATGCCGCCGTTGGCGACCACCAGCGTTTCGCCATCGGGCATCCATGACACCTGGTGCGGACCGATGCCATGGGTGGACATCTCGCCGCTGTGTACCAGTCGTTCGCCTTCGAAACGGTACACGCCCAACAGGCCGCGTCCCGGGTCGGTGGTGTCGTTCTCGGTGGCGTACAGCCATTCGCCGCTTTTGTGGATCACCGCGTGGCCGTAGAAATGCCGGTTCGGCAACGAAGTGATGGTTTGCAGCAGCGTCCCGTCGCGCAGGTCGATCAGGTAGCTTTCGGTACCTGGACGACGGGCGACGAACAGCGCAATCGGCTGTGTCGGATGATTGATGATGTCATGGCAACGCTGGCCGACCTGGGTGGCGAACACCCGCGTGCCGTCCAGCCGATAGCCGACGGCGTAGTGCTTGCCGTCGCCATCGTCCCGTGCCGAAAGCAGGAGTGGGTGCTTGTCCTTTTGCTTGAACAGCGTCCAGCCGCCCAGGGTGACGGCGCCGAGCAGCAAGCTGCCCAGTGCCAGAACCTGACGTCGAAACATGATCAGTCACCGTCGTTGGCATTGAAGCCCAGTTGAATGCCCAGCGCCTTGGCCAATTCGCCTTCGTGCAGGCGATGGACGACGTTGAGGCTGTCATACAAATCGTTGAGTTGCTGGCGCCCGGCATCGTCGTTGAGCATTTCGGTCAGCGAGCGCTGGCTGCTGGCGAACAATTTCAACGAGGCATCGTAGGCGGCATCGATCTTGTCGGCCAGTGGCTTCTGGTCGCTTGGCAGCAAGCCGCGCAGGCCCTTGTTGTCCACGCCCGCCCAGACGGTCCTGGCCGCGCTCAGGCTGGCCTCCAGGCCTTGCAACGACGACTGGCTGCGCCAGGCATCGGCCTGGAACGGTTGGGGCACGCCTTTGCTCTGGCGGCCCATCGGTGTGCCGAGCTTTTTCTTCAGCGTGTCCAGGGCGGTGACTTGGACACGCAGCAGGTCAGCGATGGCCTCGTGGGAATCGGCGTAGCGCTGGTTGGGGAATTTGCTCATCTGGGCGAGCATGCCGTCGTTGGTGTTCCAGCCCGACAGGATCTCTTCGGCCAGTTGCTTCTGGCGTTCGCCGATGGCGGTGAGCAGCGGGCAGTACTTGGCTTTTTGCGCACTGTCGGCCATGTCGATCCTGGCGTCGAACAGCAGGTATTCGTAGGCCGAGAGGCCCTGGACCACGACGCTGGACTTGGCCAGGCCGGCGGCGTCGATCTGTGGCTGGCTATTGACCAGTTGCTCGACTTGACGGCCCACCAGGTTTTTCTTGTCCGGCCAGAACTGCACCTGCCAGGCGCGGTTGCCCTCGGCCAGTGGGCCGATCAGCAGCGGCTGCAGCTCGGCCCAGGCTCTTTGCGCCTTGAGAAAATCGGCGCGGGCGGTTTCCAGGTTTTCCTTGCCTTGGCAGAACGCCAGGGCGCTGGTCGCCAGTTGCCGGTCGGCATCCACCCAGCGGCTGTAGGTCGGCAGGATCACTTGCTTGGCGATGGCGGCCGAGGTAACGGCTTGCGGATCCTGGGGCGAACAGGCGCCAAGGGCGATGGCGGCGAGGCTGGTGAACAACAGCTTGGGACGGAACATGTTGTGCTCCCACTTCTGGAAAAGGTGTTTAAAGGGAATTCAGGAAGGCCAGCAACGCAGCGCGCTGTTCGACATTGAACGATAAGACCTGTCGCTGCGCCGCTTGTGCTTCGCCGCCATGCCACAGCACGGCTTCGAGCAGGTTGCGGGCCCGACCGTCATGCAGGAACTGGGTGTGGCCGTTGACGGTTTCGGTCAGGCCTATGCCCCACAGCGGCGGGGTTCGCCAGTCACGGCCGCTGGCCTTGAATTCGCTGCGGTTGTCCGCCAGGCCTTCGCCCATGTCGTGTAACAGCAGGTCGGTGTAAGGGCGGATGACCTGGTTCGCCAACTCTGGTTCGGCGGCGTTGGCGGCGGTGGTGTATTTCGGTGTGTGGCAGGACTGGCAACCGGCCTGGAAAAACAGATTCTTGCCCGCCAGTACCTGGGGTGAATTCACCTCGCGACGGGCCGGTACGGCGAGGTTGCGGCTATAGAACAGCACCAGTCGCAGGATGTTGTCGCTGACTTCCGGTTCGCCGTCCGGGCCATTACCGCTGGGGGCGCGCTGGCAATCGAGCTGGGTCTGGGTGCAGTCGTCAAAGGGCCGCAGGCTTGTTGTCAGGCCCATGTCACCGGAGAACGCGTGGACATTCTGTTGGTTGAGGTTGGGCTGCCCGGCCTTCCAGCCGAAGCGTCCCAGGACGGTTTTTTGCTGGGCATCGTCCCAGACCTGGTTGGGACGCCCGGCAATGCCATTTTTCTCCCGGGCCTGGGCCTCGGCGTTTGCCAGGATGGCTTCGTCAGGGATGGCTTCGAGCAGTCCCAGGCCGATCATCGGCGGGGCGACGCGGGCGGAAAAGCGCGTGTCCGGGTGCATCGGTCCATAGGCCAGTTGGGTGATCTGCAGGTTCGGCTTGCGCAGTTCCACGACGGTACCGTCCTTGAAACGCACCGGGACCGATGTGTAATCAACCCGCACCTTGGCTTCGGGGGCGACGCCGGGCACGGACATGTCCTGCAACTGCCCGCCGTAAACCGGTTCCGGCACGACTCCCAATTGCTCGATGACCTTGGCGTAAGGCGGCGCGTCGGGGATCGACAGGCGTACCAGCATCGATACCGCGGTGCTCGCGTCCGGCGCGGGCGGGTGGCCGCGACCGTCCTTGATGTGGCAGTTCTGGCAGGCGTTGGTGTTGAACAAAGGCCCGAGGCCGTCGCGGGCGGTGGTGGTCGAGGGAGCGATCACCCAGGGGCTGCGGAAAAAACTGTTGCCGACGCTGAAATCCACGCGCCGTGAGGGCGGCAGGTTGGCCGAGGGCAGGGAAAAGGCGTTCTGATCCGTCTTGCGTACCGTCGCAGCGCCACCGGAACGGGCTTCACCGGGTTCGGCCTGGGTAAAACGCGGGGCATCATCGCAGGCGCTCAGGCCCAGGGCCATGAACAGCGCACATAAACGAAGAGGCAACGACGGCATCGGGCGTCCTGGGAGATGAGTGAAAACGAGGGCGCAAAGTCTAACAGGGCGGGGCAGTTTGAATAAGAGGAATTATCGTTTGGTTTGATGAGAGCTGCTTTGATCAGAGGGCCACTCAAGGATGGTCTGACCCATTGTGGCGAGGGGATTTAGCGAAACGTCGCACCGCCCCGCTGGGGTGCGGAGCGCCCCCAAATGTGTCTGCCACCGCGGTGTATCAGATAAAACCAGGGGGCTGCTGCGCAGCCCAGCGGGGATAAATCCCCTCGCCACAGGGGGTATTTGCAACGCTTACGGTTGGACGACAGCCCCCGGCACCAACGGCAACTCCAGCGTCGCGATGAACCCGCCGCCAGGATGATTACCCAGCACCAGCGTGCCGCCATGGCGTTCGGCGGCACGGCGTGCGATGGCCAGGCCCAGTCCGTGACCGGCGGCGGTCTGGCCGGGGGCGCGGTAGAACGGCTCGGCCAATTGCCCCAGGTGTTCGGCCTCCACGCCAGGCCCGTGGTCGCGCACGCTGATCATGATCCGTTCGCCCTGGCGCGCCGCGCGCATTTCGATCGATTGCCCGGCCGGATTGAAGCGCTGGGCGTTGCGCAGCAGGTTGTCCACCGCTCGCTCGATCATGGTTGGCCAGCCCTTGAGGGTCAGGTCCGCCTCGGTTTCGAGCTGCACGGTTTGTTCCGGTGAGGCCAGTTGCGCATCTTTTTGCAGGGTGACCAGCAAGCCGTTGAGTTCCACCTCTTCGGCGCTGGCGTTGTCGGCATCGACCCGGGCCAACACCAGGATTTCGCTGATCAGTGCTTCCAGGCGATCGCATTCGCGGGTCAGGCGCGGCCAGAGCTTCTCACGCTCCTCAGGACTGGCCCGTTCAGCCAATGCCAGGGCAATGCGCAGCCGGGCCAGGGGCGAGCGCAGTTCGTGGGAGACGTCGCGCAGCAGTTGTCGCTGGCTGGTGATCAAGCTTTGCAGGCGCGCGCCCATGCGGTTGAAGTCAGTGGCCAGTACGCCGAACTCATCCCGCCGGTTGGCCAGCTTGGCGAGGCTGTTCTGCTGATAGGTGGCCTGGCCCAGGTCATGCACCGCGCCGCGCAGGCGACTCAGCGGGCGGGTGATGGACAGCGTCACCAACAGGCTGAACAAGGTCAGCACCACCAGCGCGATCCCCAGCGCACTGAGGGGCCAGAGCAGGCTGTCGCGGTGCCAGGCGTCCAGTTCGGGATGGGGGATGCGGTAGATGAACAGGTAGGTGTCGCCGGTTTTGGCGCTGGTGAATTCGTCGGTCAGGCGTCGCCAGGGCAGGCGTCGGTCGTTGTTGTTCTGCCGGGCCTCGAAGGCCGCGGCGCGATGGGGGAAGGTGCCGCGCACCACCGGGTCGCCGCTTTCATTGAACACCTGGACGTCGACGTGGTACTGACGCTTGCGCTGTTGCAGGATGTCCTGGGCGGCGTCCTCGCCCTGGCTTTCGTAGGTTTGCGTCCACTCTTCGGGCAGGGTGTTGAGGCCCGGGTGGCGGCTGAGGATCCAGGCGTCCTGGTTGAGCATGTGGCCCATCAAGAGTGAAAGCCCTGCAACCAGAGCGATGGCCAGCCAGAAACTGGCCAGGATGCGCCAGAACAATGAACGCACGGTAAATCCTCGAAAACAAAGAAAGCCCAACGGCGACTTGCCGTTGGGCTAGGGGCTTCAGTGCATTATTGCGCTTTTTGCGGCTGTTGCGCTTTCCAGGCCTTGAACTCAGCCCACTCGGCGCGACGCTCGGCCTGTTTCTTCTGGATCGCGTCGAACTCTTTCTGCTGTTCAGGCTTCAGCAGCCCGCGGATCTGGGCATCGATCTTCTGATGCCGGGCTTGCATTTCGTCCTGCATGGCTTTCTGGTCGGCTGGCAACAGCTTGGCCAGGTACTTGTCTACCAGCTCGCGTTGTTCGTGGCGCTGTTCGCCCATGATCCGGCGAATCTGCTGGCGCTGTTCGCGGCTCAGGTCCAGTTGGCTGTACGGGCCTTTGTCGTGCATCTGGCCGCCGTGGCGTGGGCCGTCCATTGGTCCCATCGGGCCGGCGCCTTCGGGCATGGCCATGGCGACGGTCGGCAGGGCGGCAGCGAACATCAGAGCGATAAGGGTCTTGCGCATGGTGTGTCTCCTTGTCTCATTCCCGGTCAGTTCCGGATGAGTGCAGATTACGGAGATCAAGGTCAGCGGCGGTCAGGGGAGGGTAAAGCTTGGGTAAAGACGGTTTGGTGCGGACCTGACAAATCTGCAGGGCCGAACACTAAACCCTGTGGGAGCAAGGCTTGCCCGCGATGAAGATAACGCGGTCTCTGAGGGAACCGAGGCGCCTGCATCGCGAGCAAGCTTTGCTCCCACAGCCCAGCGGGGCGGCGCCACAAGGGATCAGTGTCGTGCTTAGAGGCTGTAGTAATAGCCCCGGCTACGCAGCGCCACGATGCGCGGGCGGCCGTCGGGGTGGGGGCCGATTTTCTTGCGCAGGTTGCTCACGTGCATATCGAGGCTGCGGTCGTACAGGGTCAGCTTGCGGCCCAGGGCGATCTGCGCCAGTTCCTGCTTGTCCAGCGGTTCGCCCGGCTGCTTGAGCAACGCTTCGAGCAGGCGGCTTTCGGAAACGGTGAGGGTCTGTTCCTGTTCATCGATGCTGACCACGCCACGCACCGGGCTGAAAGTCAGGTCACCCAGCTCGATCTGGCTGGACACCGCCGTCGGGTGGCTGCGGCGTAGCACGGCGCGCAGGCGGGCGGTCAGTTCGCGGGGGTCGCAGGGCTTGGCCAGGTAGTCATCGGCGCCCAGTTCCAGGCCGAGGATACGGTCCAGCGGTTCTCCCCGGGCCGACAGCATCAGCACCGGCAGCTCCGGGTGATCGTTGCGCAATTGCTTGAGCAGTTCCAGGCCACTGCCGTCGGGCAGCATCACGTCCAGTACCACGGCTGCCGGGGAGGTTTCGGCCAGGGCCTTGCGGGCACTTTGGCCATCGTGACAGGCCCGGACCTGAAAACCTTCCTGGCTCAACCAGCTTACGAGGAGCTCACACAGCTCCTGGTCATCGTCTATCAGTAACAGCTCGCTCATGACTCACTCAATTTAGCCATTGCCGACGTTGTCTACGTCCACCGCTGGCAAAGATACCGCACAGCAGGGCCAATAGCGCTACCCCGGCACCAATGACAAACCATTGCTGTTGATCGGTCAACAGGCGTGGCAGCGGGCTTGCCTGGGCTTCCTTGAGTTGCAGCTTCAGTCGCTGGTTTTCCTGGCGCAGCCTGGCCAGCAATGCGCTCTCGCGTGCACTGTCAGCGCTTTGCAATTGCTTGCTCAGTTCTTCACGCTGGCGTTCGCTGTCTTTCAAGCGTTGCTGCAGTTCGGCGATCTGGCCACCGGCGCTCAGGGACAAGGGCGCCGAATGACTGCCCTCGGTGCTCTCCTGGCCATGGGCGGGTGCCCCGATCGTCAACGTGACCAATAACAGGCACAACGGACCTTTGCGCATTGCAACTCCTGAATTCCAATCGAGATTAGACAGGTTGTCGGCAGGCAAATGAGAAAGATGAGCAACTGGGGGCAATGAGCCCTGAAGGCTCATCGCGCCAGGGGGATTTACGGCATGACTTGCTTGAATGGCTTGACCACGACATTGGCATAGACGCCGGCCACAACGAACGGGTCGGCCTCGGCCCACTGCTGCGCAGCGGCCAGGGAGTCGAACTCGACCACCATCAGGCTGCCACTGAAACCCGCGGCGCCCGGGTCATTGCTGTCCACCGCCGGATGCGGGCCGGCCAGCACTACGCGGCCTTCGTCCTGGAGTTTTTGCAGGCGCTCCAGGTGCGCGGGACGAGCGGCCTGGCGTTTTTCCAGGGAGTTGGCGACGTCGGTAGCAATGATTGCGTAGAGCATGTCAGTCCTCGGTTTTTGGCGTGGTGGGGTCGGCATCATGCAGATGACGGGACAGGTAGATACCCTGGCCAATCAGGAACAACAGCGTCATGCCCAGGCTACCGAAGACCTTGAAGTCGACCCAGTACTCCTGGAACGTGAACGCAACGAACAGGTTGGCGGCGCCGCAGAACAGGAAAAACGCGATCCAGGCGATGTTCAACCGGGTCCAGATCAGTTCCGGCAGGTTGATGGCATGGCCCATGATGCGCTTGATCAGCAGGCGGTCACCGATGAAGTGGCTGCCGATGAAAGCGAGGGCGAACAGCCAGTTGACCACCGGGGCCTTCCATTTGAGGAAGGTTTCGCTGTGGAAGGCCAGGGTCAGGCTGCCGAACACGAGGCAGGCGATCAGGGTCAGCCACTGGCTCTTCTCCAGCTTGCGCTGGGACACGAACAGTGCGCCGTAGACCACCAGGGAGCTGATGATCAGCACTGCCGTGGCGCTGTAAATACCGCCTACAGTCAAGGAATGACCGGCGAAGTCGACGGCCCGGGGATCAAGTTTGTAGACGATGAAAAACAGCAGGAGCGGGATGAAGTCGATGAATTGTTTCACAGTGGCAGCCAGAAGCAGGATGTGGCGGCATAATAACAAACATCCTTGGCCGCGATAGGGCCAGCTGATTTGAGGTAACAAACTCTCGTGAATGTTGATTTGCACTGCCATAGCACGGCCTCCGATGGCGCCCTGGCGCCTGCGGTTCTGGTGGCGCGGGCGTTCGAGCACGGCGTGCGAGTCCTGGCCCTGACCGATCACGACACCCTCGAAGGCCTCGACGAGGCCCGCAGTGCCGCCACGGCGCTGGGCATGCAGCTGGTCAATGGGGTCGAGCTGTCCTGTACCTGGGGCGGGGCGACCATCCATGTGCTGGGCTACGGCTTTGATGTGAATGCGCCGGCGTTGGTCCAGGCCATTGCACAACTGCGCGACGGGCGCTGGCTGCGTTCCGAAGAGATCAGCCGCAAGCTGGCCCTCAAGGGCATGCCCGGTGCGCTGGACGGCGCGCGGCAGATCCAGCAGGCACTGGGCGACAGTGGCAACGCACCGGCTCGGCCACACTTTGCCGACTGGATGGTGCGCGAAGGGTTCGTCAAGGACCGCGCCGAAGCGTTCCGCAAATGGCTGGGGGCCGGCAAGCTGGGGGACGTCAAGCAGCACTGGCCAACGCTGGAAGAAACCGTCGGCACCCTGCGGGCTGCTGGCGCCTGGGTCAGCCTGGCACATCCATGGCACTATGACTTCACTCGCAGCAAGCGCCGCCGTCTGGTCGCCGACTATATTCAAGCGGGGGGCCATGCCATTGAGGTGGTCAACGGCCATCAGCCTGCCGAGCAGGTTGGCAGCCTGGCGATCCTGGCCCGTGAGTTCGGCCTGCTGGTCACCGCCGGCAGTGATTTCCATGGCCCTGGGGGCTGGTCCGAGATCGGCGAATACCGCCCGTTGCCGGAAGATCTGCCACCACTCTGGTGTAGATTCAAACATGATCCCGTTACCGCCGCCGTCTGAACAGGTAGAACACGTGAGTCAATTTTTCCAGATTCATCCGGAAAACCCGCAAGCGCGCCTGATCAAACAGGCCGTGGAGATCATTCGTGGCGGTGGCGTGGTGGTCTATCCCACCGACTCGTCCTACGCCATCGGTTGCCAGATCGGCGACAAGAATGCCGTGGAGCGTGTCAGACGCCTGCGTCAACTGGACGACAAGCACAACTTCGCGCTCATCTGCAGCGACCTGTCGCAGTTGGGCCTGTTCGCCAAGATCGACACCGGCACCTTCCGCCTGCTCAAGGCGCATTCACCGGGGCCGTACACCTTCATTCTCAATGCCACGCGGGAAGTCCCGCGGCTGTTGCTGCACCCGAAAAAACGCACCATCGGCCTGCGGGTGCCGAGCCATCCCATTGCCCTGGCGCTGCTGGCGGAACTGGGTGAGCCGCTGATGAGCGTGACGCTGATCATGCCCGGCGAGACCGATCCGCTGACCGATCCCTATGAAATGCGCCAGATCCTCGAGCATCAGGTGGACCTGATCATCGACGGCGGTTTCGGCGGCATGTCGGCGTCTACGGTGATCAATCTGGCCGATGGCGAGCCCCAGGTGGTGCGCGTCGGTTGTGGCGATCCGACGCCGTTCATGGTCGAGGCCTGAATGTCCGCCGTGGAAACCGCCGTGGACAGTGCAGACAGCCAGGCCGGCGCACAGCAGGAGTTGCCGTTCGCCATGGTCTATGGCCAGGCGGTCATGGAAATGCCCCTGGACCTGTACATTCCGCCCGATGCGCTGGAAGTGTTTCTCGAAGCCTTCGAGGGTCCGCTTGACCTGCTGCTGTACCTGATCCGCAAACAGAACATCAACATCCTCGACATCCCCGTGGCGGAAATCACCCGCCAGTACATGGGCTACGTCGAGTTGATGCAGTCGGTGCGCCTGGAACTGGCGGCCGAGTACCTGGTGATGGCGGCCATGCTCGCCGAGATCAAATCGCGGATGTTGCTGCCGCGCTCGGCGGAGGTCGAACAGGAAGAAGACGATCCGCGGGCCGAGCTGATCCGACGCTTGCAGGAGTACGAACGCTTCAAGGCCGCAGCCGAAGGCCTCGATGGTTTGAACCGGGTCGGGCGCGACGTGGTGGTGCCCAAGCTCGATGCCCCCGAGGCACGGGCGCGCAAGTTGCTGCCGGATGTGAGCCTGGAAGAGTTGCTGATGTCCATGGCCGAGGTCCTGCGCCGGGGCGATATGTTTGAAAGTCACCAGGTTAGCCGCGAAGCGTTGTCCACCCGCGAGCGCATGAGCGATGTGCTGGAGCGGCTCAAGGGCGGCGGTTTCGTGCCGTTCGTCGAGCTGTTCACCGCCGAGGAAGGACGCTTAGGGGTGGTGGTGACGTTTATGGCGGTCCTGGAATTGGTCAAGGAATCCTTGGTCGAGCTGGTGCAGAATGAGCCGTTCGCAGCGATCCACGTGCGGGCACGAGCCGAATAACGAGCAAATCAATGAATCTGACTGAACCCCGCGAGCTGGCCCCCTTGCTTGAAGCTTTCCTGTTGGCCTCGGGAAAGCCGCAATCAATGGAGCGCTTGTTCGAACTTTTCGAAGAAGGCGAGCGGCCTGAGCCGGCCGTATTCAAGAAAGCCCTGACGCTGTTGGGCAAGTCCTGCGAGGGGCGGGCCTTCGAACTCAAGGAAGTGGCGTCCGGTTATCGCCTGCAGATCCGTGAGAAGTTTGCGCCATGGGTCGGGCGCCTGTGGGAGGAGCGGCCGCAGCGCTACTCCCGCGCCATGCTCGAAACCATGGCATTGATTGCCTATCGCCAACCGATCACCCGCGGCGAGATCGAAGATGTGCGCGGCGTGGCGGTCAACAGCCATATCGTCAAGACGCTGTTGGAGCGCGAGTGGATCCGCGTCGTCGGCTATCGCGATGTGCCGGGCAAACCGGCGATGTTCGCCACCACCAAGGCCTTTCTCGATCACTTCAACCTGAAGAACCTGGATGACCTGCCGCCGCTGGCCGAACTGCGGGAGCTGGAACCCGAACCGATGCTGGAGTTCGACGACGCCCCGGTGCCCCAGGGTCTGCAGGAATTGGCCGATGCCAGTGCCGAGCCTGAGGAACCGAAGGAAGAGACCAGTTTCCACTCGTTGTTGCTGGAGCTGGACACCATGGAGGAGGGCTTGAAGACCGATTTCGATGACCTGCTGCGTGAGGGGCCGGGGCCTGAGGGGGAGTCGGATGAGTTGCCGGAGCCTGACAGCGAGTCGGAACCTGAGCCAGAGCCAGAGCCAGAGCCTGAGCCTGAGCCCGAGCCCGAGCCCGAGCCCGAGCCGGAAGAAGACATCCTCGGTGTTGCCGAAGCCCGGGAAAAACTGCTGGCCGCCGTCGCCGCCCTCCAACCGCCGGAACCCGAACTGAGTGACGAAGAAGCCGAAGCCCGCGCCCTGGCCGAAGCGATCGAAAACGAACGGCGCCAGTTCGACGATTGATTCAACTGGTTTGCAAACACTGGCTGATCCACCGCCGTCCCCTGTGGGAGCCGAGCTTGCTCGCGATGACGGAGGAACATTCAGTATCAATGCAGGCTGACCCACCGCCATCGCGAGCAAGCTCGGCTCCCACAGGGGGCCTTCATTAAGTCGGGAGCCACCGGTCGGCGGAAAAAGCGCCGGGCGTTCGTCGATCAGCTAGTCTCTGATGCGCAATCGCCTTAACAGGCGTATGATTCGCGACCCTTTGGCGATCCCTTCGTCGAAGACCCGTTTTCAAAGCGTCAGGCCAAGCCTGACCCGACCACACCGGGAGGTGCCCAGAATGAAAGACCTAGACCAGAACGACAGCCAGGAAATCGGCCCCGCAGGCGAGAAGCTGCAAAAAGTCCTCGCCCGTATCGGCGTCGGTTCGCGCCGTGACGTGGAAGCCTGGATCACCCAGGGCCGGATCAAGGTCAACGGCAAAGATGCCACCTTGGGCCTGCGTGTCGACATGCACGACGCCATCACCATCGATGGCAAGGTGATCAAGCGCGAAGAGGCCGCCGAAACGGTGCGCCGCGTGATCATGTACAACAAACCCGACGGCGAGATCTGCACCCGTGACGACCCGGAAGGCCGTCCGACGGTGTTCGACAAGATGCCGCGTCCCAAAGAAGGCCGCTGGATCAACATCGGTCGCCTGGACATCAACACCACCGGTTTGCTGATGTTCACCACCGACGGTGAACTGGCCAACCGCTTGATGCACCCGTCCTACGAGATGGACCGCGAATACGCCGTGCGTGTGCGTGGCGAAGTTGACGACGAGATGATCGAGCGTCTCAAGGCCGGCGTTGTGCTGGAAGACGGCCCGGCGCGTTTCACCGACATCAAGCAGGCGCCTGGCGGCGAAGGTTTCAACCACTGGTACCACTGCGTGGTGATGGAAGGCCGTAACCGTGAAGTGCGGCGTTTGTGGGAATCCCAGGGGCTGGTGGTCAGCCGCCTGAAGCGCGTGCGTTTCGGCCCGGTGTTCCTCAACTCCGACCTGCCGATGGGCCGCTGGCGTGAAATGAGCCAGTACGAAGTCGACATCCTGGCGGCCGAAGTGGGCCTCAAGCCGGTGGCAATGCCGCAGATGACCGCCAAGAGCAAGGACAAGCTGGAGCGGATGCAGCGTAAATCCTCGCGCCCGATGGGCAAGACCGAGCGCGTGCGTACGCTGCGTCCGGCTGCTGAAGGTGCGCCGACTGGCCCGCGTCCTTCGCGCGAGCCGCAGATCGAAGGCGAACGCCCGGCCCGCAAGCCTGCACCCCGTCAGGACGGCGAGCGGGGTCCACGCACGCCGCGTCCGGCCAATGGTCGCACTGAGCGCGGCGAAGGTCGCGGTGCCCCGGCTGGTCGCGGTACGCCAGTCGCCGATCGCCCGGTCGACACCAAGCGCCCGGCCAAGCCAGCGCCGAAAAAACGCCCGGGTATCATCCTGGCCGACCGCGATGCGCCATCGGGTAAACGCCGTGGTGCACCGGCAGGTTCGGGACAGCGTCCGGGGTTTGGGCGTCGTAAGCCGGAGTGATCGGCGAGCGTCCATGAAAAAAAAGCCAACTTTCGAGTTGGCTTTTTTTTGCCTGGCTTTAGTGATGTGGTGCCGGTGAGTCCGCCATCGCGAGCAGGCTCGCTCCCACAGTTGAATGGGGAGGTTCACAGATTCGGCGCCTGGCTCAGATTTTCTGTGGGAGCGAGCTCGCTCGCGATGGCGGCGGTCCAGTCAACATCACCTTTTCAAGCAGACCGCTATCGCGAGCAAGCTCGCTCCCACAATGGAACGGTGCCGACCACAGATCTCCCATTCACTAAAAATCAACTGTGGGAGCGAGCCTGCTCGCGAAGAGGCCAGTAGCCTCGCAGCCACCTCTAAAGCACAAACCGCCCATCAAACATCGGCTCATTATCCAGCGCCAACATCCCCTTCTCGAAAATCAGATCCAGGTGATGGCTGCCCTTGGCCCCGCCGCCGAGCCCCAGGTGCAGGCCGCAATGCCGTTCTTCGAAACCGGCATTGCGGGCGTACAGGCTCTTGACCCCTTCGTTGGTGCCAATCCCCAGTTCCTCGATGCGGCGGTTGGACGGGTTGGCGTCCAGGTATTTGTTGAAGTCGTGCTCCAGGCCCGGTACGTCGGTGGCGATTTTCTGGATGGTGGAGTCTTCGATCCACAGCTCCAGCGGCGATTGCAGCACGCCGTATTTACGCGCGAACGGGATGGTGCTCAGGA
Source organism: Pseudomonas sp. A25(2017) (assembly GCF_002001065.1). Taxonomy (NCBI): domain Bacteria; kingdom Pseudomonadati; phylum Pseudomonadota; class Gammaproteobacteria; order Pseudomonadales; family Pseudomonadaceae; genus Pseudomonas; species Pseudomonas sp. A25(2017). The sequence continues at coordinate 133,121 of NZ_MUOA01000121.1, forward strand.
AGGTGCCGACGAAATTCACTCGGCCATTGATGGTGTCGCTGTGGGTGGCGATTTCGCCGGGGGCCAGGTCGTAGTTGCCGAGGCCGTTGATGTCGGTCCATTTTTTCACGCCGCCCAGGGCAGTGTCGAAATACGAACCGTGGTCATCCTGGAAACTCAAGGTCGTCGCCTGGGACATGCGCCGGATCAGGTGACTGTTGAGCCCGGCGATACGCTGGGGAATCACGCTGAAGGTGTCGTAGAAGTAGTCGCCGTAGTCCTTGAACAGCAGTGATTTCTTCCAGTTGTCGGCCATCACGCCTTGCAGCGCGCGGACAAAGTCCGGGCCGTCGGGGCGAGGGTTGGGCAAGGTGGAAGAGTCGTAGAAGAAAATATACAGATCGCTGTCGGCTATGGCCTTGGACTGGCGCTCCGTGGGTTCAAGGTCCAGGCGCATGGCGCTGAACCGGAAGGGCGAGCCGCTGCCCGCCTGCTCGGCAATGGCGCCGGTCAGCGCTTCGTAGTCAGCGGTATGGCCGAGCAACACCTTGGCGGGCTGGATGCCGACCAGGGCGGGATGGTGTTCGAGGTAGTAAAGGAAATGTGAGATGGCTCGTTGTGTGTCCATGCTTTTTCTTCCCTGACAAGTTCATTTAACGTCCCTGACAGCCGGCAACTAGTGGCGGAGTCGACCGGCCGGATCGCCTCCGCCGGGCGGTGCCTACAGAGGCCACATCGCCGTGCCGAACGGAACGACGGCGTCGGCCTGCATCATTTCAACGGCGGCTTCATGGGTTGGGGCTTCAAACCATTCGTCCAGTTGCAGTTCGGTTTCCAAGTCTTTGTCCAGTGCTTGCATAGTGAATCTCCTAGATGACTTTTACGGAAATTTGCGGCTCGATTCGGCGAATGGAAACAGGCCGGCAACGGCACCGCAGAACTTGTCGGCACGATGCCTTGGCAAGTCGGTGAAAACCTAGTCGAGGGCTTTTTGGATTGCAAAAAAATAATTTTTATTTTTTCGTATGAACTTTTTGTTCCATTTTTAGCGACGACATTACTCATTCAAAAACAGCCGCCTGGGTGTTTTTTTAAATAGGTAGCTACCTACCGTCAATTTGCAGTCAGCCTACGGAAATTTCCTCTTTGGAAAGTTTGCGTTACGCACCGTAAAGGAATACTGACGATTTTTGCCTTGTGAACGGGCCGCTGTCGGCGTTTCGGGTGGCTGTAAGAAAAAGCTGCCGAGGGCCCCGGTTTGACGCGTTTTTTGATACTTCGCAGCGCTTGTTTCAGGCCAACGGGAAGGGTCAGATGCGGGCCATACCTGAAGTGCAGGGGGAGACGCTGATCCGGTGGTGTCTGGCAGCAGGAGGGCCGCAGTGTACAATGCGCGGCGTTTTACTGTGACCCTTCGCGTACCCACGCATTTTCAAGGTTATCCGCCTTGTTCACTCCGCCACGCCACAAACGTGTCGGGTTCGATTTCGTCACAGATAAAAACAAATAGGTGACGCATGACCGCTGTAGAAAATACCCATTCGGGCGAGCTGAAGCGCGGCCTGAAAAATCGCCACATTCAACTGATCGCCCTCGGTGGCGCGATCGGTACCGGCCTGTTCCTCGGCTCGGCGGGGGTGCTGAAATCAGCCGGCCCGTCGATGATCCTGGGCTACGCCATCTGCGGCTTCATCGCCTTCATGATCATGCGCCAGTTGGGCGAAATGATCGTCGAAGAGCCGGTGGCCGGTTCCTTCAGCCACTTTGCCCATAAGTACTGGGGCGGTTTCGCCGGGTTCCTGTCGGGTTGGAACTGCTGGATTCTCTACATCCTGGTGGGCATGTCCGAACTGACTGCAGTCGGCAAGTACATCCATTACTGGGCCCCGGACATTCCGACCTGGGTGTCCGCGGCGGCGTTTTTCATCCTGATCAACGTCATCAACCTGGCCAACGTCAAAGTCTTTGGCGAGGCCGAGTTCTGGTTCGCGATCATCAAGGTCGTGGCGATTGTCGGCATGATTGCCCTGGGCAGCTATTTGCTGGTCAGTGGCGACGGCGGGCCGCAAGCGTCGGTGACCAACCTGTGGTCCCACGGTGGGTTTTTCCCCAACGGCGTCAGCGGGCTGGTGATGGCCATGGCGATCATCATGTTCTCCTTCGGTGGCCTGGAAATGCTCGGTTTCACCGCCGCCGAGGCCGACAAACCGAAAACCGTGATTCCCAAGGCCATCAACCAGGTGATCTACCGGATTCTGATTTTCTACATCGGTGCGCTCGTGGTGCTGTTGTCCCTGACCCCTTGGGACAGCCTGCTGACCACACTCAACGCTTCCGGCGACGCCTACAGCGGCAGCCCGTTCGTGCAGGTGTTCTCGATGCTGGGTAGCAACACCGCGGCGCATATCCTCAACTTCGTCGTGCTGACCGCCGCGCTGTCGGTGTACAACAGCGGCACCTATTGCAACAGCCGCATGTTGCTGGGCATGGCCGAGCAGGGCGATGCACCCAAGGCCTTGTCCAAGATCGACAAGCGCGGCGTGCCGGTGCGTTCGATCCTCGCCTCGGCGGCGGTCACGCTGGTGGCGGTGCTGTTGAATTACCTGATCCCGCAACATGCGCTGGAGTTGCTGATGTCGCTGGTGGTCGCGACCCTGGTGATCAACTGGGCAATGATCAGCTACTCGCACTTCAAGTTCCGCCAGCACATGAACCAGACCCACCAGACGCCGCTGTTCAAGGCGCTGTGGTACCCGTACGGCAACTACCTCTGCCTGGCGTTCGTAGTGTTCATCCTGGGCGTGATGTTGTTGATCCCGGGCATCCAGGTATCGGTCTATGCGATTCCGGTGTGGGTGGTGTTCATGTGGGTGTGCTACGTGATCAAGAACAAGCGCAGTGCCCGGCATGAACTGGCGGTGGCGGCTGCTGCCAAGTAAGCGAGCCTGAAATACAACAAACCCGGCCAAGTGCCGGGTTTGTCGTTTCAGGCAAGACACAAATCCTGTGGAAGCAAGAACTCTGGAAGCAAGAACTCTGGGAACAAGGTCTGTGGGAGCAAGGCTTGCCCGCGATGGCATCGCCTCGGTCCATCAGCTGCACCGAGGTGACTGCATCGCGGGCAAGCCTTGCTCCCACAGACCAATTCCACAGACCAATTCCACAGACCAATTCCACAGACCAATTCCACAGACCAATTCCACAGATCAGTTCCACAGACCAGTTCCACAGGTCAGGCTCTCGCAATCTTCATTCCAGCTGTTTCGGGTATCCTGTGGGTCCTGATACCGGACACTTTCCATGCTGGTCATTTCCAACACCGTGCACATCCCGGACGCCGAGATCGAGCTGACGGCCATCCGCGCCCAGGGGGCAGGGGGGCAGAACGTCAACAAGGTCTCCAGCGCCGTGCACTTGCGCTTCGACATTCCGGCCTCGTCGCTGCCCGAGTTCTACAAGGAGCGGCTGCTGGCGCTGCGCGACAGTCGCATTACCAGCGACGGTGTATTGATCATCAAGGCCCAGCAATACCGCACGCAGGAACAGAACCGGGCCGATGCCCTGGAGCGCCTGAGCGAACTGATCCTCAGCGCCACCAAGGTCGAAAAGAAGCGCCGTCCGACCAAACCGACCCTGGGTTCGAAAAAGCGTCGCCTGGAATCCAAGACCAAGCGCGGCTCGATCAAGGCCGGGCGCGGCAAGGTGGACTTCTAGCTTTTCTCCCGTTCCTGGCGATGCCTCGGCGCCTGTCGGTACAGGTAGACGCTCAATGCCAACCCGCCCAGGGCCGCGAGTGCGGCGAACAGAAAGATCGAGGCAAAGCCGAAGCCGGCGGCAATCGCACCGGCCAGCGGTCCGGTGATTCCCAGCGACAAATCAATGAACAGTGAATAAGCGCCCACCGCCGCCCCGCGGCTGGAGGCCGGCACCAGGTTGACCGCTTCCACGCCCAGCGCCGGAAACACCAGGGAAAAGCCGAAGCCGCTCAACGCCGCGCCCGCCAGGGCCCAGTGGGCATCCGGTGCGAGCCACAACAGCAACAGGCCCAGGGTTTCCACCGACAGGCAGGCAATCGCCACGCGAAAGCCGCCCAGACGGTTGATCAGGTTGCCGAACAGCAGGCGCGCGCCGATGAAGCTGGCGCCGAACAGGCTCAGGCACAGCACGGCGTTGTCCCAGTGCTGGGTGGCGTAGTACAGGGTGATGAAGGTCGCGATGGTGCCAAACCCGATGGAACCCAGGGCCAGGCCGCAGCCGTGTGGCAGCACACGTCCCAGTACGTGCATGAACGGCAGGCGTTCGCCAGTGACGATGGGCGCGGCGGTTTTGCGCCAGGCCAATGCCAACCCCAGCAAACCGAGCAAGATAATGCTCACGCCCATGCTCCACAGCCCCAGCGCATTGACCAGCCACACCCCCAGCGGTGCGCCGATCGCCAGCGCGCCGTAACTGGCGATACCGTTCCAGGAAATCACTTTGGCGGTATTCGCCGCGCCGACTCGGCCGATGCCCCAGCCAATCGAACCCGAACCGACCAGGCTTTCCGCGCTGCCGAGCACCAGGCGACCGATCAGCAGGCTGATCAGACTGAACGTGGGCAGGTGGGACGTCCAGGCAGACACCAGCATGAACACACCGCTCAGCCCGCAGCCGGCGAGGCCGAACATCACCGCGCGCTTGCTCCCCAGGTTATCGATGATTCGCCCGGCGTAAGGACGACTGAGCAGGGTGGCCAGGTATTGCACGCTGATCACCAACCCGGCGATCACCGCGCCGAAGCCCAGTTCGCCGTGGACGAACCCGGGCAGCACGGCCAGGGGAATGCCGATATTCAGATAGCCGATGAAGGTGAACAGGACGATGGAAACGACTTGCAGCGTGACCGCCAGGGGGCGCTGGGAATCTGACATGGGGTAAAGGTCCACGGAGCAGCAGGATAGATAGGCTGCTTATGGTAACGGTGACCGTGGGGTCAGGGCGGGGAAAAGTAAAACTATTTGCCCAACGGTGGTTCAGCTGCCGTTCTCACCGCTGACCAGGCGTGTGGTCACCAGTGCGGCGATGGCGTTTTCTTCGCTGCCAAAGCGCGCCAGCAGGGCCGCTTGTTTCTCGGCAGGAAGGCGGGTCCAGATCTCGACCATTTTTTCGGCAGTGCCGATCAGCACGCTGGCCTGGGCTTCGCTGAAGGGAGGGGTGTCATCGGTCATGGAGGGCTCGGGATTCAGGCAGTGTGGAAAGCGCATTTTAGCGCTTTCCACACGGTCTGGTGGTGCGGGTCAATCAGTCTTCGCTGTCGGCCTGGCGGCGTTCAGTGGCTTCTTTGGGCTCGGGTTGCTGGGCGTCTGGTTGCCCTGCGGCTCGTAGCGTGGTCGTCTGCTCAGTGTCGTGCAGGCTTGGGAAGGGGAGATTAGGGATCTCGTGCATATCGCGCTCCTCGCAAAGTCTGTGGATAGATCTGGTAGATCCGCGCTTTTACAAAGCCTGGGCAGGATACAGCAGGAGAAATGACAAAAAGACTTTTAAATCCCGTTGGGCCGACAAAAGGGATTGTCTAGACACGTCATGTTCAATAGTCACGTCGCTTGCGAAATGCCCAGCGGCCGGCAATTAGCGTGAAGGTTGCCACCAGCGCCACCAGGATCCAGAAGCCTTCGGGATCGCCGGCAAGCGGCACGCCACCGACGTTCATGCCAAAGAAACCGGCAATGATGTTGATGGGCAACGCCAATACCGTGACCACCGTCAGGGTGAACAGGGTGCGGTTGCTTTGTTCGTTGAGGTTGGCGGCGATTTCTTCCTGGAGCAGCTTGATCCGTTCGCTCAACGCGGTGAGATCGTTGATGATCAGGGCGAACTCCTCGGTGGATTTGCGCAGCTCCTTGACGTCTTCTTTCTGCAACCATTGCGGCGGGCGGTTGAGCAGACGTAGCAATGAACCCGGCTCCAAGGCCAGCAAGCGCTGCAAGCGCACCAGCACCCGGCGGTTGCTGCCCAGCTCGGCGCGGTTGGTGGACAGGCGCGAGGACAGCAACTGATCTTCGACCTGATCGACGCTCAGGCTGGTCTTGCGCACGATCTGGGTCAGCACTTCGCCCTGGTCGCGCAGCAAGTGCACGAGTAATTCCACTGGCGAGCGAAAGCACTCGCCGGCCTTCACCGACGAGCGCAGCTTGTCGACCGAGTGCAGGGGTTGCAGCCGCGCGCTGACGATCAATCGACTGTGCACGCAAACCCACAATGTGGAGACATCCGAGGACACCATGTTGCTGAGGTTGAACACGACATCGTTCACCACGGCCAGCAACGCCGAGTCGACATGCTCGATGCGGGTCGAGCGCGAGCCTTCGTGCAAGGCTTCGAAAAACTCCTGGGGCAGGGCCAGGTGACCTTTCATCCAGCGCTCGCACGCAGCGTGGGCCAGGTTCAAGTGCAGCCAGAGGAACTCATCCGAGTCTTGCGGGTGTTGCAGGCTCCGTAAGGCCTGGGCCGAATCGATCTCCTGCCCGCGTTCGCCGGGGCGGAAACGGAACCCGTAAAGCAGGCCGAACAGGTCCGGATCACGGTGGCTTTGATCGATGCTGTGGTTCATGAAGTCTCGCTGGCGGGAAGTGCCTGTGGCGGCTACAGGTTCACTTGGCCGCCATCTTCGCAAGCTTTCTTGATGGTTTTGTGACAGTTCCATTCGCGCCGCCAAGCTGGCGCTACCGGCCGTCGCCAAGGTTCAAGAATGCCCCGCGCAGGCCGATGGTATGTGCATATCCCCCCGTATTCGGGTTGCAACGCGGTGTGTTGCGGACATGGAGGTCGGGACGTCGTTCCTGTTCTCCTTGCTTAGAGATTGCTCCCCATGATTCTACAAAAATCCCTTCGAGCTCAGATTCTCGCCCTGTTGAGCGGCAGCCTGCTGGCGATATTGCTGATCGCCCTGGCGTCCTTTCATTTCCTTTCCAATGGTGTCCAGAACTATCGCAACCTGATCGATGGGCCGTTGCGTGCCTCGCAGTTGATTGACGAGGCCAACCTGCAGTTCAAGGTGCAGGTGCAGGAATGGAAAAACGTCCTGCTGCGCGGCAAGCAGCCGGCGGACCTGGATAAATACTGGAAGCAGTTCGAGGAGCGTCAGCGTGATGTCCAAGGCCTCCTTGGTGAGTTGAGCGGGCGTGAAGGCGTGCCGGCGCCGATCAAGACGCGTATCGAGACCCTGCGCGATGAACATCGTCAGTTGGGCGTCGCTTACCAAAAGGGCCGTGATGCATTTGTCGCCTCCGGTGGCGATGCGGCGGCGGGTGATGCGGCGGTCAAGGGCGTGGACCGTGCGGCCAGTGAGCAAATGAGCGCGCTGGTGGTGGAGCTGCGCAAGCTGGGCACCGAGCAATCGACGCTGATCAGTGCCGGTGCCGATCGCACGATTATGCTGGGCACCGTGATCATGCTGGTGTCGGGCGTGCTGATCGGGTTGTTCAGTCTGTGGCTGGTCAATCGCAACCTGGTTCAGCCGATCCGTAACCTGATCGACTACGTGACCCGACTCAGTCAGGGGCGTTTCGCCGAGCGTGTGACGAGCAACCGTCAGGACGAGCTGGGCAATCTGGCGGTAGCGGCCAACACGTTGCGTGATTTCCTTGCCGAAACCTTTACCCGCCTGCAACGCAGTGCCACGGAACTGGACAGTGCCAGCGGTGAACTCAACTCCATCGCCAGCCTGATGAGCCAGGGCACCAGCGAGCAATTCGAACGCACCGATCAGGTGGCGACGGCGATGAACGAAATGTCCGCCACGGCCCAGGAAGTGGCCCGTCATGCCGCCGACGCGGCGCAGGCGGCCGATGACGCCGATCAATCGGCGCAACAGGGCGGGAAGGTCATGCAGGGGACCATCCACACCATCACCCGGATGCGCGGCGAGATCGCCAACACAGCCACGGTCATCCGTCAGTTGGAAACCGACAGCGGGCGCATCGGCAAGGTGTTGGAGGTGATCCGCGGGATCGCCGAACAGACCAACCTGCTGGCCCTCAATGCTGCCATTGAGGCCGCGCGGGCGGGGGAGGCGGGGCGCGGTTTCGCGGTAGTCGCCGATGAGGTACGCAGCCTGGCCCAGCGCACGGCCTCGTCGATCATCGAGATCAACCAGATTATCCAGACTGTACAAACGGGTGCGGTGGACGCGGCCCATGCCATTGAGAGCGGGCAGTCGCGCAGTGAAGAAAGTGTGGAGCAAGTGACCCAGGCCGGTGTGATGCTCGAACGCATCACCCAGGCTGTCGAAGCGATTCGCGACATGAATCGCCAGATCGCCACTGCAGCCGAAGAGCAGACTTCCGTGGCCGAAGACATTTCCCGCAACCTGACTGAAATCACCTGCATTGCCAGCACTAACCAGGACAATGTGCAGCGCACCGAAGCGGCCAGTCGGGATTTGCACGGTTTGTCAGGACAGTTGAATGAAGTGACGGCGCGGTTGAGTGCCTGACGGTCGTTCGCGACAGGTATTGATAAACGCAAAAGAGCCGCGCAACCCTAAGGTTGCGCGGCTCTTTTTTTGCTGATGGATCAAGTGTCTTGCTTGTTGCTCAAGACTTTGCCGGTGGTGGCATCGAAATCAACATCAAACTCTTTGCCATCGGCGGTTTTCAATTCGACTTCATATTCATAACCGTTGAAGTGGTTATCCAGGTCGGTGTCGGTGATGGTCGCGCCCGGGTGCAACTTCAGGGCTTCTTCGTTCATCGATTCAAGGGACTTGATCTTGCCTTCCTTGACCAGTTGAGGAATCTGATCGACGCGAACATCCGCCTGGGCCAGGCCAGCGGTGAGGGTCAGGGCGGCAGCGGTAAACAGGGCAGTCAACGTTTTCATAGGTCTTTCCTTGGTGTCGTTAAAGGGTGATTCGTTTAAGTGGGCTCAGATTATCTGTGGCAACTTAATTCACCCTTAATTCGGAAAACTTGCAGCGACTGCACCGACCCGGTCCTGATCTTTCAGTAACCGTTCTTCTCCAATAGTTGCGCCACACCGCCTGTTTCGGGACGCTTGAAGTACTTGAGCAACTCACTGGCCCGATTGGTGAAAATGCCATCCACGCCGGCATCCATCACTTTCTTGAAGTCCACCGGCTCATCAACAGTGTAGACATGCACCAGCAGACCCTGGTCATGGGTGTACTGGTTCATCCACGGCTGCACCAGGTCCGCGTAACTCTGGCTGCCGCCATGGGTCAACGCCGCGGATGGCCCGGTACCTATGGCGCCCTGGGCCTTGGCGTACTGAATCCATTTTTCGAATTCAGCATTGTCCTTGGGTTCCTGCTTGGCGTAATAGGCGGCCTTGTCCGTTTCGCCGGACTCGGCAAAAGGCACCTTGGACTGGGGCTCGATGTTGCCTTCGCCCACCCACAACAGCAGGATCTTCGGCACCTTCGGCATCTCTTTGTGCAGCAGTTCGAGGCTGCTCTTTTCAAAGGTCTGCAAGACCACTTTGCCTTTGCCCTGGCCGACCCCCGTGGCCCGCTTGGCCAGTTTCGACCCGGCCGGGCTCAGCCAGCCGCGGTCCTGCAGTTTGTCCTTCAGGTCGCGCTCGATGCCGGGGAACAGCTTCGGCGCCTTGGTTTCGATGTACAGCCCGGGTTTTTGCTGCGGGTTGCCCTCGGCGATATTGATCACTTCATCGAGGGTCAGGATTTTCAGGCCGGCGAACGAAGGGCGCGCGCGGTCCGGGTAAGCGGTGTTGAACCAACTGCCGGCATCGAGGGTTTTGAGCTCTGCCATGGTGAATTCGTTGGCGGTGCTGCCCTTGCGCTCGGGGAATTTGACCGCGACATCCGTGGTGCGCAGCAGGCTGTCGTCATGCAGGACGAACAACACGCCGTCCTTGCTGCGTTGCAGGTCCAGTTCCAGGTAGTCGGCGCCCAGGTCGCGGGCCAGCTTGTAGGCGGCAGCGGTGGATTCCGGCGCGTCGAACGAGGCGCCGCGGTGGGCGATCACAGCGGGGTGCGGAATGCCCTGGAGGGCTGCCAAGGCCTTGGGGTTCGGGGCCTCGGACGCTTGGGCCTGGCCGAAGCCGAGCAACAGGCTCAGCATCAAGGCGGTGCGGGTGAAGGTGACAGGCATACTCGAAATCCTTTCGTGATTTGCAAAGACCTCTCTTTTAACAATTGAACGCATTCGGCGCTATCGCTAGACCGACATAATCTTTCTCGAAGCAGATTTTTTCCTCGCCTTTGGCTGCTATGCAGACCGTTTGTCTCAGCGGATTTTTTCTGGCATCGAAAGGGGCGAGCGCCTGCGGCGACTTTCTAAATATTTACAAGACACTTCCTGGTCCGCAGCGATTAGCTCGCAGAAACTGCCGTGAATAGCTGTAGTTTCCCGGTTTGTCTGACGTGGCTAAAAACAAGCAATACGCCTTAACAGTTCTAACGGTGTCTCTGTTGTTTTCGGCTCTTACCATGAGCAGCAGAGCGAAACGGCTCGCTCGTATTCTCCATATCAAGGACTAACATGACTATACGATGCACATTGTGGATGGCTAAGCTCGGATTTTTATCGTTGATCGCGTGCGCTGTCCACGCCCAGGCGAAAACAACGGAAGATGCCGGGCAGGCGTATGAGTACTTGAGCGTCACGGAACTCAATCAACGATTGACTGACAATCAGCTTACTTCAGTGGAACTGGTGAATTATCTGAACAACCGGATCCAGGCGCTGGATAAAGAAGGCCCCCATCTCAAGGCTGTCCTTGAACTGAATCCCCAAGCCTTGGCAGATGCCGCGTTACGCGACGGTGAACGTGCGAGCGGTAACGTTCGAAGTCCATTGCACGGTATACCTATATTAATCAAAGACAATATCAACACGGCGGACCAGATGCAGACTTCCGCCGGCTCACTGGCGATGGTAGGGGTGCCGGCCGCGCAAGATGCGTTCGTCATCGAGCAGCTACGCGACGCCGGCGCCATTATCCTGGGCAAAGCGAACATGAGCGAATGGGCTGGCATGAGGGACTCGGGAGCGCCGCGGGGTTGGAGCGGCCGAGGTGGACAAGGACTCAACCCCCACGTGTTAAGCGCAGGTACCTGTGGCTCCAGCTCCGGCTCGGCTGCCGGCCTGGCTGCAGGTTTTGCGCCGATTTCGGTGGGCACCGAGACCAATGGCTCGATCATCTGCCCATCCGCCGCCAATGGGGTCGTTGGTTTCAAACCCAGTCTTGGGTTAGTGAGTCGCTCGGGTGTCATTCCAATTACCCGGCGGCAGGATACCCCGGGGCCGATGGCCCGCACGGTTTACGATGTCGCTTTGCTATTGAACCAGTTGGCAGGCACCGACCCCACCGACCCACCTACCGTGGATGCTCCGCAAGGCACCGATTACACCAGCGCTTTAACGACCGAGGCGTTGCAAGGGAAACGGATTGGCGTGGTTTTGGATGAGGGACAAAGATTCAGTGGTACTTTTCCATTGTTACCCCCCGTTATAAGGACCCTGGATCGTTCGCAATGTGATTTAGGTAACGGGATGGTGCACGACCTCAGCCCTCAATTTTGCGCAGCACTGAAAACCGTTCAGGGTAATGGAGCTACTCTGGTCCCGGTGACTTTAAGTTTGCCGGATATTAGTAATTATTTTCAGGTGATGATGGCGGGGATGAAGCTCGAATTGCAGGCTTACTTGAATACGCGTAGCGGTTTGCCAATTGCGACTATTGACCATTTGATTGATTTCAACGAGCGAAATCCGGTGCAAGAGAACTATGGCCAGCGGATGCTTGAGCAAATCAATGCGCAAACGTTGAATGAAGAGGAAATCAATGCTCTATGGCAGCTGATACAAGTCAGTTTTAAAAATATGATTGACACACAATTCCGCGATCACACGCTGGATGCCATGGTGGCTGACCTTGACGGTATAGCCCAGCCGAGTACGGCAATTGCTGGCTATCCTATTATCACCGTACCGACCGGTGTGGAGCAGAGCGGTGAGCCAACTTCTATATTGTTTATCGGTTCCATGTGGGGAGACGCCGGGTTGTTGGGGTTTGCCTATGCCTATGAGCAAGCCTCATTAGAACTGGTCCATCCAATCTTCAGGCCATAACGAGGTATCAACCTGATGGTCCGGGCCGGTCGAGCTCCTTTCGACTCTGCCCGGTTCATCAAGCTCGATTAATCGAAACTGCGACGGATACCTCTGTTGTGATGCTTTTCAAGCAGGTCTACGGTAATCTCGGTCGCACCAGTTTCCCCGGCAGAGGGAGACCTTAAATTCTGTGTTCGCTTGTCCTGCGTGTAAACCATCGATCAGACGTCCCGAGGGACGTATCCATGAGGTTTACCATGCGCACCACTTCGACATTCATCTGCCAGGCCGCCGACCAGCTCAAGGGTTTTGTTGGCCTGAACCGCAAGACCGGCCAATACATCGTGCGGTTCAGCGAAGACGCTTTCGGCATGGACGTGGCCGACGACGGCATTATCCCCACCTGCGAATTTGTCTGGGCCCCTGTGGCAGACGGCACCATGGCCTTGAGTCGCGAGCGCATCCAGTTGCTGCTGGACCAGAACATCGACGAGCGGATCAATCTTTGCGAACCTTTGCGGGTGTACATGGCCCGCAGCGACCTGCCGGAAATCGTCGCGGTGCGGCAGTTGGTGACAGGCTGAGCCTCAATCTTGAACTGAACAGAAACCCTGTGGGAGCGGGCTTGCTCGCGATAGCGGCGGCACATTCAACATCGCTGCAAGCTGACCCACCGCCATCGCGAGCAAGCTCGGCTCCCACAGGGGATTTGTGGTGAAGGCGGGATCTGTGAACACCCGAGATTCAGTGTGGGAGCAAGGCTTGCTCGCGATAGCGGCGGCACATTCAACATCGCTGCAAGCTGACCCAGCGCTATCGCGAGCAAGCTCGGCTCCCACAGGGGATTTGTGGTGAAGGCAGGATCTGTGAACACCCGAGATTCAGTGTGGGAGCAAGGCTTGCTCGCGATAGCGGCGGCACATTCAACATCGCTGCAAGCTGACCCATCGCCATCGCCATCGCCATCGCGAGCAAGCTCAGCTCCCACAGGGGATTTGTGGTGAAGGCGGGATCTGTGAACACCCCGAGATTCAGTGTGGGAGCGAGCTTGCTCGCGATAGCGGCGGCACATTCAACATCGCTGCAAGCTGACCCACCGCCATCGCGAGCAAGCTCGGCTCCCACAGGGGATTTTTGGTGAAGGCAGGATCTGTGAATACCCGAGATTCAGTGTGGGAGCGGGCTTGCTCGCGATAGCGGCGGCACATTCAACATCGCTGCAAGCTGACCCACCGCTATCGCGAGCAAGCTCAGCTCCCACAGGGGATTTTTGGTGAAGGCGGGATCTGTGAACACCCGAGATTCAGTGTGGGAGCAAGGCTTGCTCGCGATAGCGGCGGCACATTCAACATCGCTGCAAGCTGACCCACCGCCATCGCGAGCAAGCTCGGCTCCCACAGGGGATTTGTGGTGAAGGCGGGATCTGTGAACACCCGAGATTCAGTGTGGGAGCAAGGCTTGCTCGCGATAGCGGCGGCACATTCAACATCGCTGCAAGCTGACCCACCGCTATCGCGAGCAAGCTCAGCTCCCACAGGGGATTTGTGGTGAAGGCGGGATCTGTGAACACCCGAGATTCAGTGTGGGAGCGGGCTTGCCCGCGATGGCGGTCGGCACATTCAACATCGCTGCAAGCTGACCCATCGCCATCGCGAGCAAGCTCAGCTCCCACAGGGGATTTGTGGTGAAGGCGGGATCTGTGAACACCCCGAGATTCAGTGTGGGAGCAAGGCTTGCCCGCGATGACGGCGGCACATTCAACATCGCTGCAAGCTGACCCACCGCTATCGCGAGCAAGCTCAGCTCCCACAGGGGATTTTTGGTGAAGGCGGGATCTGTGAACACTCCGAGATTCAGTGTGGGAGCAAGGCTTGCCCGCGATGGCGGCGGCACATTCAACATCGCTGCAAGCTGACCCACCGCTATCGCGAGCAAGCTCGCTCCCACAGGGGATTTTTGGTGAAGGCGGGATCTGTGAACACTCCGAGATTCAGTGTGGGAGCAAGGCTTGCCCGCGATGGCGGCGGCACATTCAACATCAGCTGCAAGCTGACCCACCGCTTTCGCGAGCAAGCTCGCTCCCACAGGTTTTGTATCCTGGCATCAGGTTTGGCGTTGGAAGGCGTAGTCCCGTTCGACCTTGCACACCCTCGTATGGCAATGGGTATACCAGGTGGAGCGGCCGCGCTCGCGGATCGCGCTGTGTTCAGGATGCTGCTTCCAGGCCAGGGTTGCAGCTTCATCGCTCCAATAGGACACGGTAATCCCCAAACCATCGTCGCCACGGGCTGATTCGACGCCTAAAAATCCGGGCTGCTCCCGGGCAAGGGCCAGCATGCGTTCGGCGGCTTCGGCGTAGCCTTGGTCCCCCTCGGTGCGCAGGGAGGTGAATATCACCGCGTAGTAGTGGGCGCTCATGACGCTTTCCTGGCGCAGGCTTCGACAAACGCACTGACCAGCGGCGGCACGCGCCCTTCCAGTGCGGCACGTTCGGGCTGAAACAGCGTGGCGACAAAGAACGGATGGTCTTGCAGCTCCACCGCTCGCAGGCCGCCGGCCGAGTCCCGGGCCACGGCGTGCAGGCGTTGATTGAGCAAGTCCTCTTCAAAGTCCGAGTTGACCCCGAAGCGGCAATGGTAGCCCTCGAATACCCTCTGGCGACCATAGGCCTTGGCAATCAACGAGCCCGCATCGAGCTGCAGGCTGTCGATGGTTTCGACCAAGGCACAGCTCAGCGGCGTCAGCAGTGCCCGTTCAGCCTCTGGATCGGTTTCGCCATGGGCGGCGTCGGCCCACCCCATCACGTTGCGGGCGTATTCCAGCACGGCATGTTGAAAACCACCGCAGGTGCCCAGGAAAGGGCGACGCTGTTCGCGGGCAAAACGAATCGCTTGCAAGGCGCCGGCTTCGTTTTGGTAGGGGCTGCCCGGTACGCACCAGATACCGTCGAAGTCCTCCAGCACTGTGTTGTCGGCGATGAGCGGCGTTGCCAGCCATTGGACGCGAATGTCATGGCCGGCTTGCCCAGCGGCCAGCTCAAGTGCGATGGGGATCGCGCGGTGAGCGGTGATGTGTGGGTCGTGGTCGCCGACCAGGGCGATGTGTAAAGGACGCTGTTTTTCCATGAGAGACTCGCCGCTTGTTGATTCCTGGTCGCCACTATAGATTGGCGTTCACGCAATCAATATTGGCGTTTATCCAAGTGATCAATGCAGCAGCGCACTATCGTCTGGACTATCCCGACCTGTCCCTGATCCTCGCACTGGTCCGTGGCGGCTCACTGGCCCGGGCCGCTCGATTGCTGCAGGTGGACGTGTCCACGGTGTTTCGTTCGGTACGTCGGCTGGAGGCGGCCCTGGGCCAGCCCTTGTTCGAAAAAAGCCGTTCCGGGTACTTGCCCACGAGCCTGGCCCAGGCACTGGCCGAGCAAGCCGAGCGCGCCGAACAGGCCTTGGAGGCGGCGCGGGTGGGGGTGGAGCAGGGCGGCGCGGTCATCAGCGGGACGGTACGCCTGACATGCAGCGACTCAGTCCTGCAAGCGTTGCTGCTGCCTGCGCTGGCGCGCTTCATGCCCGCTTACCCGGCGTTGACCCTTGAGCTGAGCACCTCGAACGACTTCGCCAACCTGAGCCGCCGCGATGCCGACATTGCGTTACGCCTGACCCGTACGCCGCCGGAACACCTGGTTGGTCGAAACCTGGGCAATGTGGCTTACCGGGTATGTGTCAGTGCCACGTATCTGCGCTCGGCGGATGCGAATGACCTGGCGTCCATGACCTGGATCGCACCGGACGATTTCCTCCCGGATCACCCCACCGTAGCCTGGCGCCGCCAGCATCTCCCCGGCGTGGTGCCCGCCTATCGCTGCAACAGCATGCTCTCGGTCACCGAACTGGTGCGAGCCGGCTTGGGTGTGGCGGCGCTGCCGGACTTTCTGATCGATGAACACCAGGGCCTGATGCCCCTTGGCGAACCGCTGGAGGGGTATGACACAGCCCTGTGGCTCCTGACCCGCCCCGACTGCCGGGCCTTGCGCTCGGTGGTGACCTTGTTCGATGAGCTGGGGCGCAATCTGCGCGGGCGCTGAGTTTTAACGGCGAGGGCATACATGGCTCAATGGATGGCGCTTCCCCAACGGTTATAGTGCCTTGAGCACCAGCCCTTGGCCGAGAACATCACGATGACGAAGTCTTCCCAACCCACACCTTCCGCGCCCGTTGACCACCTGCGTTTTCACCGCCCTCACGCGCATCTGGCGCCGACCTTTGGCAATGACCGCTTTGCGCTGAGAGCGGAGGCGTTCGCGCGTTTTTTCGGGACGCCGATGTTCCTCGGCGCGCAAACCTTGATCGTGCTGCTATGGATCAGCCTGAACCTGGTGGGGGTCTTTCATTTCGATGCCTACCCGTTCATTTTGCTGAACCTGGCGTTCAGCCTGCAGTCGGCCTATGCCGCGCCGCTGATTTTGCTGGCGCAAACCCGCCAGGCCGCTCGGGACAAAGCCCAGGCGGAAGCCGATGCCCTGCATCGTGAAGCCTTGGCCATCGCCAACAGCGAGCGCCAGGCCCAGGCCGCGCAGAATACGGCGCAGTTGCTCGAATTGTTGGAGCAGAACACCCGCCTGACGGAAATGACCAAGGCATTGACCGAGCGTATCGACAACTTGACCACTGAAATGCACCAGAAGGTCGTGCATAACCCGTCGGTGCAGTAGCCCTTCATTCCGGGATTTCTTGATCAGGTTTGGTAACGGCTCAGGAACATGTCGAGGGCCGATTCGATCACCTGGGCCTGCTCATCCTGGGTCAGGCTGGGTTGCCCCATCGAAACCTGCGGCCAGAAGGCGAACGTCTTGAGCAGCCCATGCATTTGCTGGGCGGCAAATGCCGGCTCCACGGGTTTCAACCGGCCATCGGCCTGGGCTTGGCGAATCCAGGTCGTCAGGCCTTCTTCCCGCTGGCCCATGCGCGACACCATGTCCTGGGCTCGCTCGGGGGAATGAATGGTGGCGGCGATGGCGATGCGCGCCAGGTCGAGGAAGTTCTCGTCCGCCAGCATGTGCAGTTTGGCTTGCAGCAACGTTTGCAGTTGCTCCCGCAGCGGCTTTTGCGAGCTGTAGGGCATGTCCTGCTCTGCGGTAATGCTGTTCCATAACCGATTCAGAATTTCGGCAAACAATTCTTCCTTGCTCGGAAAATGGTTATACACCGTGCGCTTCGATACGCCGGCAGTCGCCGCGATCTTGTCCATGCTGGTGATCTCGAAACCGCTGCTACGGAATTCAGCAATCGCGGCCTGGAGAATGGCTTCGCGTTTTCGCTCGGTAAGGCGCTGCGGTACGGTCATGGGCAATTCGTCGGTTGAGATGAGAGAACTTACACTCGGCAGTTTACTTGCTCCCGGGATTCATGCAATCTAGAAACTACACCGAGTGGTGTAGTTTTGAGTCAAGCGGCTGAGCGTGCATGCAACGGCCATCCAGCGTCCCACAACGGCGAAGCGCAATTGCGCCGACGCCCTTGGAGTTATCGCACCATGACCATTCCCTCTCTTTCGACCGACAATCCGTCCGCCCATGACGCATCCCGGCATGAACAGGGCAAGTATCGCAATCATGCCTTCACCCCTAGGGAAGGTTTTGGCACTACCCTGCGCATCATCTGGAACATGATCTTCCACAAGCCGCGCACCACTCGGCCTTCGGGCGCCATCGAGGTTCAAGCGCTGACGCGCGCCGCGCTGCTGGCGGCGCCGAACAACAGCGTATTCCGTCTCGGCCATTCCACCCTATTGCTCAAGCTGCGGGATAAATTCTGGCTGACAGACCCGGTGTTCTCCGAGCGCGCCTCACCCGTGCAATGGGCCGGCCCGAAGCGTTTTCATCAGCCGCCCATCAGCCTGGAAGAATTGCCGCCGATCGAAGCGGTGATCCTGTCCCATGACCATTACGACCACCTCGATCATCAGGCCATCCTCAAGCTGGCGGCCAAGACCCGCCACTTCCTGGCGCCCCTTGGCGTGGGCGACACCCTGATCAAATGGGGCGTTGACGCCAACAAGGTGCGTCAACTGGATTGGTGGCAAAGTACCGAGGTGGACGGTATCGAGTTCGTTGCCACGCCCTCCCAGCACTTTTCCGGGCGCGGCCTGTTCGACAGCAACAGCACCTTGTGGGCCTCGTGGGTGATGATCGATGGCGCTACGCGAATTTTCTTCAGCGGCGACACTGGCTACTTCGAGGGTTTCAAACGCATCGGCGAGCGATATGGCCCCTTTGACCTGACGCTGATGGAAACCGGCGCCTATGACGTCGATTGGCCCCACGTCCACATGCAGCCAGAGCAGACCCTACAGGCTCATATCGATCTCAAGGGCCGTTGGCTGCTGCCGATCCACAACGGTACGTTCGACCTGGCGATGCATGCCTGGTATGAACCCTTCGATCGCATCCTGGCCCTGGCCTGGGAACGCAATGTTCACATTGCCACGCCGCAAATGGGCGAAGCATTCACCCTGACGCAGCCGCAACGTGGCCGCGCCTGGTGGCTGGACGTGGAGCCCTCGGCGTACCAGGACCAGGCCGGTATCGCCTAGCACTCACAGGATTGGCGTTATTCAATCATGGCGTAATCGGAGCGCCCCATCGGGTCCGGCGTCGCGCCCTTGATGTTCATGCCGCGCCCCGGTGCGAAGCCGGGGAAGAACACCAGGCCCTCGGCCTCCAGGCGAAACGCCAGGGCCAGGCGAGTGACATCGAGCAACTCGCCGCCGGCCTCGAAACGGCGGATGGCCTGGACCGAGACGCCGGATTGACGGGACAGCTCCTCGACACTCCAACCCAGCATGGCTCGCGCCTGTGCACTGTGAGCAGGGGTGAATTGATAGACAGCGATGCGTTCCAGGGTGGTTTTGATTGCGAGAGAGGCCATGGGGGGCTCCAAAGCTGTGGGATTAAAAAATACTGTGTTTTTGTACAGTTGTTTTGAATCCCGATCAATCTCATTTTTTTGATCAATGACCGGCGGTCCTCTCCAGCCAGGCGCTCGGGGCGTGACCCAGTACGCGACGAAACATCGTGGAGAATGCCGCGGGGCTGTCGTAGCCCAGGTCCAGGGCGATTCGGGTCACTGAATGGCCGACGGCCAACCGGGACAATGCCGACATCACGCAGGCTTGTTGTCGCCATTGGCTGAAACTTAACCCGGTTTGCTGGCTGAACAGGCGATTGAACGAGCGCAAGCTGATAGGCAACTGCGCCGCCCATTGCAGGGGCGAGACGTGGGCGTCCGGGTGTTTCAGAAATGCCTGGCACAGGTCGAGCAGGCGCGGGTCTTGGGGCAGCGGAAGGTGCAGGGGCAGATGGGTGCTGCGCAGCAACTCGTGCAGCAGCAGATCGATCAGCGCACCATCGCGTCCAGCCTCGTCGTAGTTCAGCGCAAGCTCCACGGCTTCCATCAGCAACTGGCGCATCAGCGGCGACACGCTGATGACCTGGCAACGGGCGTCCATGGCCGTTACCGCAGCCGGTTCGATATACAAACTTCGCGTGCTGACGCCCAGCATCAGCACCTCATGGGCAACCCCGGGCGGGATCCACACTGCCCGTTGCGGCGGCACCACCCAATTGCCGTCTGCCGTGCTGACCTGCATGACTCCGGTGGCGCCGTAGAGCAACTGCGCACGCCGGTGGGTATGGCGCGGCAATCGATGGCCGTCGGGGTAATCCGTGCCAATAGCCACCACTGGCCGTGGGGTGTCGTCCAGCAGGTCAATCGAAACATTGCGCATCGAGCGGTATCCAACAATTGGCGTAAACACAAACATTATTGGCCTACTTGCTGAGGCAGGCCAAGCCCCATCGCTCTATCGTCGGCCTCTCTCAATTTATGGATGCTGCGCGATGTTCTACCTCTTGCTGGCACTTTTCGGTTGCATGACTGGCGTCACTGCTGTGCTGTTCGGCTTCGGCGGCGGATTCGTCGTGGTGCCCTTGCTATACCGCATGCTCACCGCCAGCCACGGCGCTGACGACCCTATCGGCCAATCGGCGATGCATATTGCCGTGGCCACCTCGACCTGCGTGATGATCGTCAACGCGCTGATCGCCACCGCCAAGCATCACCGCGCCGGTAACCTCATTCGCCACTACGTGTGGCCGTTGGGCGGCTTCATCGGCCTGGGCGCTATCGTTGGAGCCGTTGCCGCGATGTGGGCGAGTAGCGAAGTCATTCGCTATGCCTTCATCGTTTACCTGGGCGTGACCATTCTGGACTGCTTGCTCAGGCGCGGTTTTCTGACACAGTCTGACGCTGTAGTCCCACGGCGGTTGGGTAGGGCAGAGGTCTCGGCAGGCGGAATCAGCATCGGCGCCATCGCCACTTTTCTAGGCGTGGGTGGCAGCGTCATGACGGTGCCGTTATTGCGTCGTTGCGGGCTGAACATGTCGCGCGCGACGTCCATGGCTAACCCGCTGAGTTTGCCGGTTGCGGTGGTCGGGACGTTGACTTACATGGCCATGGCCGGGTTTATCGAGTTTGATTTGGGGCCGTGGTTTGTGGGGTATGTGGATTTGCAGGCGTTTGCGGTTTTGACACTGGGCTCGTTAGTGGGGATTCGATTAGCTACGCCATGGATCGGGCGGATACCGGATCGATTTCACGCCGGGGTTTATATCGGATTGTTGATCGTCGTGATGTTGGGCATATCGGTGCGGTAAGTTGCTGCGTGGCATTGCTCAACATTTTGTGGGAGAGGGGGGCATATCGATTCTATGAGGCTGATTCGTCATACTTCGCGCCACTCATTTCGTGAGCTGACGCTCGCTTTTTCCAGGAAGATTCCATGTTCAAAGGACTGTTGCTCCTCGCATCCAGCGCCGTGTGCCTTATCGCGCTCTGTTCGACAGCCAGTGCCGATGGTGGTAGTGGCGTCTTTACCGGCACCTTGGGCAAGATGCCGATTGTGCTGGGACTCAACACTGCTCAAGAGGACGAGGTCATCGGTCGTTATTTCTATGAGAAATACCATCGTGACTTGGGATTGAGCGGCTCGCTGCAAGGAAAGACCCTGACGATGGTCGAGGGCGGTACCCGTTACGACGACGGCCAATCGCTGCCAACCCTGACGCTGCAAAAAACGGCCAACGGCTGGCAGGGTGAATGGAAAAGTCTCAAGGGCAAGGTTCTGCCCGTGCAGTTGACCGAAGCCACGCTCCCTGCACCCGGAGCTGATCTTCCCCCCGTTATCGCCGAGCTGCGAAAAAGTGACCCTTATGAGTATCTCCGTCTGCTGGGCTTGAAACTCAAACCGGGCAAGAAAGAATCTTTCATGGGCCATGACTTGCAATGGTGGACGGAGCCACAATCCGGTATTTCCATGTTCAGCGTCGAGTCCGGCTACTCGAAAGACGAACTACAACGGGTCAATCGGCAATTGTTGGGACGGCTCTGGACCGAAGTCATCAGCTACCACGGCTGTCTGTTGCAGGGCGCGGATAATGCCGAGTTCGACCAAGGTGTCGCGCCCAAATTCCTATCGCCCGATGTGATCAGCCTGAACATTTCCACAAGTTACTACTGCGGCGGCGTGCATCCGGATTTTGGCAATTCGCCGCTCAATCTCGATGCTCACACCGGCCACAGTTTGTCGCTGGAAGATGTGCTCTGGGTTGGCACAGGCAAGCCACCGCTGTACGCCGGCCACAACGACGCGGGTGATGCTCCGTTGACCGATGGAGAGAGCCAGGCGCGATACACTTACCAACGCGAGGTATTCGCGCCATGGCTGATCAAGCAATTCACCACGCTGTACCCCGACGAGATGCTGAAGCCAACGGATGAAGACAGCTGCGACTACACCGATGAAGGCGTCTGGGGATATTCCAATTGGTACTTCACCGAAAAAGGTTTGTACCTGGGACCGTTCTTCGTCCGCGCGCAACGCGTTTGTGATGACCCCGGCTGGTCGGTGCTGCCGTACGCAGTCGTAAAACAACACCCCGGTGCGGTCAAACTTCAATTGCCCGGGACTGGTGACTAACCCTCAGCCAACCCGGGCGCTTCCCGAATAACGAAGTGATCCAGGTTCTCGATATTGGCACTGAACACCCCGAACGTCTGTTCGGGGTTCTTCTTGCTCGGTACCTGTTTCAACTCCGGCGTCACGCCATAAAAGAAGCAATACAACGGCGCGTCACTGTCGACGGCATGCTTGATCTCTTCCAGGAACGCTTTGCGCTTGCGGTAGTTATCGATCAGCTTCTTGCTCAGGTAAACGTTGACCGAGTAAGGCTTCTTCTTCGCCTCGTCCGGTTGCTTGAACCAGACCTTGGGTTCGAAATCGATGCGAAAGCTTTGCGTGTAATCCTTGATCTCCTTGATCTTGCCCCAGTAAATCAAGCCCTTGTTGTCCTGCAAATACTCGATCTTCTTGAAGAACGATCCATAGGGCGCCGTGTGCTCGCCAATCTTCAACAGCTTGCGCTTGAGCAGGTCCTTGTCCGCGAAGTTCGACACAAAACACTCCACCGGGTGGGCGAAGACACTGGTCTTGTCGGGTGTCGAATCCTGGGCGCAATGAACGTCATCACCGTGGGACGATAGGGTAGGCGACGTAGGCCGAGTCGCTGCTTCAACGTCCTTCGACGGATCGGACGGCTTGCGCACGTACTGACGCCGAGTCAGCAACAGCTCCGACGGAAAATGCTCCTCGCGGTCGTCATCCGTTTGTGCCTCAACACTCTCCGCACCCAACCCCGGCGTTTTCGGACTGACATAAGGGCAGCCCTCGATATGCTGGGTAGTCGGTTGATTCTTGAAATGTGGCGTGCGGATGTAATTGACGTTCTTGGCGTTGAACGTCGTCAGCCGATTGTCCTCATCAAACGCCACCCGACAGGCATCGTTGGGGCACTGAAAGCGCTCCTTGGCCGAATCGAAGGCCATGGTCTCGTCGAAATTCAGATCCCGAACGTCATAGATCGAAAGCTTGGCATCAAGGCTGAGGCAATAGGCGGTATCGAATTTCATCGGGGCTCGGGTCCATGAGAGGAAGTGTATTAATACCGAAGGACGCGGCGGGCTGCACCCAAAGTTTCAACACACCACAAAACCTGTGGGAGCGAGCTTGCTCACGATTCCCAAACCCAACCCAACCATCAAGCCTGCCACCCACCTGCGCCCTGACACCAACCTGTGGCGAGGGGATTTATCCCCGCTGGGCTGCGAAGCAGCCCCGGTTTTACGGCCCCAAACTTGTATGAATCGGTATCATAATGCCGGTTATAGCCCGACCTTTCAGATAACCGGCAATATATTGCCGGAAGCAGTAAATGGGAAACTTCGATGAAAGAGAGCACCGGTGAACGGCACAGGGAAATCATTAGAGTGGTGATCACCAAGGCCGGCAAGCCTTATCTGGAGGCGCGCAAGCCTGGGCGGTTGAAGGGAAAGATTCGGATGCCGGCGGACTTTGACCGCACCCCCGAGGACATCATCGAGGGTTTTGAGGGCCGGCTCTGAGTGCAGACGAGTCTTCCTGATCTGAGATTTCAGCAGGCACCTCAGCCATGCAGGCCTCGTCAAACTCTCGCATGGTGGCCTTGTCGATAGCACCGATTTTCAGCAGTGCTTCGGCCGAACTGTGAATCGACTCGAAGGCTTCACTTTTTATTTTTTTCGTCATTACATTTCCCCATATGTTCTTTTTCGTCTAACAGAAACTGGACGTTTCCTGAAGCCACTATTCCACACCGCCATAGCCGTGGGAGCCTGCCTGCGATTTTCAAGACAACGCAGCAACCAAGCACTACACCAATCTGTGATTTGACAACCGTGGCGAGGGAGCTTGCTCCCGCTGGGCTGCGTAGCAGCCCCAATTCCATATCACCAACAAAAAACCGCCGCCCGAACACGGACGGCAGCTAATGATTGAATGCTCAAAACCCTCGCAAAACCCGAGAAGCTTTCCGCCACCAGGATTCATGCTGGCTAAACGGATCATCCACCAGCACCGCCGGCATATCCCGCAAGCGAATCCATGGCTCATCCTGCCAGTGCAGCATGCAGAGCGACATCTTCGGCCAATCCAGCACGCTCAACGTAGGCCGTTCCACCTTGTGCGAGTAGTGTTCATCCCGCAGGGTCGGCACCACCTGATGCGTGATCCACTCACGCAGCAATCGATACTCAGGGCAGTAGTGATAAACCAGCAACGCATAAACGCCCGATTCGCTCAGCATCAGACGCTCTTCAGTCAAACCGTGGACATGCACGAGCATCATCCGACGTTGGTCAGGGTCAAGCTTGCGGGTCATGCGTTCATCGAGGTGCTTGCTCATAAAACGCCCCAAATCCGAGGCGCTGAACCAAGCTTGGTTTTCAACCAAGAGGGTATGCAGATGGAGGTTGTGACGGGTGAAAACCGCCGGAATGTAAGCATCAGGCATGATGGGGCTCCGAGGTATACGGAGAGCAGAGCAGCGTTCTTGTGGGCATAACCACCTCTACGTTCGAAGGTTAGCGGCGCGAGCCCGACGTAGAGGATGTAAGAGAAATCCCAACTAGCTATTTTCTCCACACAGAGTTGCAAATGTCCTTAGACAGTACGCGGTTCTATGTTTGGCGATTAGCTACTACGTTGGGCGTTTCTTAGGCACCTGCGACTAAGATAGGTAACGAGACGATACGGCGTCAATGCGGAAAGATTCTGAGTTTTTCGTAGGGTAAAGGTAGTGTGCCGGTCCCAGAGTTAAACGCAGTTTTGGTCCTGTAGAAATACAAAAACCCCGTTTTCACGGGGTTTTTAGTTACGCGTGGAGCCTAGGATTTTTCTTTCAAATCAATCCCAGCTCAAAGCCCCACCCGTCTGATACTCAATCACGCGCGTCTCAAAGAAGTTCTTCTCTTTCTTCAAGTCCATGATCTCGCTCATCCAAGGGAACGGGTTAGTCGTCCCTGGATATTCTTCCTTAAGACCAATCTGCGACAGGCGACGGTTAGCGATGAACTTGAGGTAGTCCTCCATCATCGCCGCGTTCATGCCCAGTACGCCGCGAGGCATGGTGTCGCGGGCGTATTCGATCTCCAGTTGGGTCCCTTGCAGGATCATCTGGGTCGCTTCTTCCTTCATCTCGGCATCCCACAGGTGTGGGTTTTCGATTTTGATCTGGTTGATCACATCGATACCGAAGTTCAGGTGCATGGATTCGTCGCGCAGGATGTACTGGAACTGCTCGGCGACGCCGGTCATTTTGTTGCGGCGGCCCATGGAGAGGATCTGGGTGAAGCCGCAGTAGAAGAAGATGCCTTCCAGGACGCAGTAGTAAGCGATCAGGTTGCGCAGCAGCTCTTTGTCGGTGTCCGGGGTGCCGGTTTCGAACTTCGGATCGGAGATCGAACGGGTGTATTTCAGGCCCCAGGCGGCTTTTTTCGCGACCGATGGGATCTCGTGGTACATGTTGAAGATCTCGCCTTCATCCATGGCCAGCGATTCGATGCAGTACTGGTAGGCGTGGGTGTGGATCGCCTCTTCGAACGCCTGGCGCAGGATGTACTGGCGGCATTCCGGGTTGGTGATCAGGCGGTACACGGCCAGGACCAGATTGTTGGCAACCAGGGAGTCGGCGGTGGAGAAGAAGCCCAGGTTGCGCATCACGATGCGGCGTTCGTCGTCGGTCAGGCCTTCCGGGTCTTTCCAGAGGGCGATGTCGGCGGTCATGTTGACTTCTTGCGGCATCCAGTGGTTTGCGCAGCCGTCCAGGTACTTCTGCCAGGCCCAGTCGTATTTGAACGGCACGAGCTGGTTGAGGTCGGCGCGGCAGTTGATCATGCGCTTTTCATCGACGGCGACACGGGCGGCGGCGCCTTCGAGTTCGGCGAGGCCTTCGGCGACGTCGAGTTTGTCGAGGGCGGCCTTGGCGCGAATGATCGCGGCCGAGTCGCTGGCTGTCACGGCCCGCGCTTCGAGGGCGGCGGCACCGCCAGCGCTGTCGAGGCGGTCCATGTTGGCTTCAGAAGCGTGGCCGGCGTTGGCGCCTTTTACAGCGACTTCGCCGCTGTCTTCTTTGTCGAATTCGTCCCAGCTCAGCATGACGTGTCGTCTCCTGCGTGAGGGCCAGATGCCCGATGAAGGCCTAACTGGCCGCGGTGGATCTTGGAAAAATCGTTTGTTGCAGCAGCTGACGCAGGCAATAAACAGAAAAATGTACGGGTCATTCCGGAGCGGCTGTGAACGCGAGGAGGCGATTGGCCTCTGCGTGGGCTCCAGGCTGGCGTGATCCCCTGTAAGGGAATATTGCAGGCCCGTTTAAGGCGGCATTATAAGGACTTTTTTGCCTACGTGCTGCGGCGAAATAGCTCACAGAAGGGGTAGCGGGTGGTATATCCGCGTGGGAGTGAGGGTTTACAAGGCTTTGGCCGCTGAAGATTTTTTTTGCATGGATCGTATCGCGGTTTTTTTTGATCAAAAAACGAGCGTTTTTTGCGGGTTTGCACTACATGTTGTGTTTGCGGAGGGTTTTCGGCGGTTCTAGACACAACCAGGCCCGGTCGAAACCGGGCCGTGGAAAATGTCAGTAATGATCAACCGATGCGGGCTGAACGGGTGCGATCGTAGCCATCGGCGGCAACGGTAGCAGAGCCGGTGCGGTCGTAGCCGTCTTGCGCGACAGTGGCGGAGCCGGTGTGGTCGTAGCCGTCTTCAGCGACGGCGCTACCGGTGCGATCAAACCCGTCGGCGGCGAAGGTATTGGCGGCCAGTACGGACAGGGTCAGGGCCAGGATCAGATGGGTTTTCATGGTGGTTGCTCCAAATTCCTTTATCAAGTCAGTCAGCCGTTGGAGCAGTCGTTGCCCATGACGCTGTAGCGCAGGATGTGGCGTTGGCCCTTGGAATCGTCGTACTCCATCTTCGCCGGGACCACTTCGCAGACGTTCGGGATGGCGCTCATGGAGATGACTTTGGCGATGTCCAGGTGGGTGGAGTAGGTGTACTCCTCAATGGCCGGTTTTTGCTGTGCAACATCGGTCGGGAGCTCGTCTGCCATCGCGGTGGCGCAAAGGCTGCCGAGGACCAGAACCCATAAAGCTTTCATCTGTATTTCACCTTTTTAAAGTCGAGTGGGGTCACGCAACCTTTTTGGGGTTGCGTGTGGAGCTGATGTTGGAAGTTGGATTAACGGCCTTCGTGGGGGCTGTGTTGCGCTAATCGTGTTTGCCGGTTGGCGAGGTGGATTTTAGAAGGTGAGGGTGGGGGTAAACAGACTCGGTTTTGATAAACACTGTTGGTTGATCTGGTAATAATCGACTGGGAGTCGGTGGCTGTCTGTTACATCTGTGTTGGACTTACCGCCGTCTTCGCGAGCAAGCCCGCTCCCACAGGGGATCTGTGTCGGACACAAAATAGGTGTTCACTGAAATTCAACTGTGGGAGCGGGCTTGCTCGCGAAAGCGGTGTGCCAGTCAATATCAATGCAAGCTGATCCACCGCCATCGCGAGCAAGCTCGGCTCCCACTAGTACCGACATTTTGTAGGGACTTGTTACTACCATCGTCGAATGGTTCTATAGGCCCGCCCCGGGCTACAACGGGATCATACAAAAACAACTATTCACCGAGGTAAGAAAGATGAGTGCGGCTTCTGTGTATCCCGTTCGTCCCGAGGTTGCGGCCAATACGCTGACTGACGAGGCGACCTACAAGGCCATGTACCAGCAGTCGGTCGTCAACCCGGACGGCTTCTGGCGCGAGCAGGCCAAGCGCCTCGATTGGATCAAGCCTTTCACCACGGTGAAGCAGACGTCCTTCGACGATCACCACGTCGACATCAAGTGGTTCGCCGACGGCACCCTGAACGTTTCCTACAACTGCCTCGACCGTCACCTGGCCGAGCGCGGCGATCAGATTGCGATTATCTGGGAGGGCGATGACCCTGCCGAGAGCCGCAACATCACCTATCGCGAGCTGCATGAAGAAGTCTGCAAGTTCGCCAACGCCCTGCGCGGCCAAGACGTGCACCGCGGCGATGTGGTGACCATCTACATGCCGATGATCCCTGAAGCCGTGGTCGCGATGCTGGCCTGTGCCCGGATCGGTGCGATTCACTCGGTGGTGTTCGGCGGTTTCTCGCCTGAAGCGCTGGCCGGTCGGATCATCGACTGCAAATCCAAAGTGGTGATCACCGCCGACGAAGGCGTTCGCGCCGGCAAGAAGATCCCGCTCAAGGCCAACGTCGATGACGCGCTGACCAACCCGGAAACCAGCAGCATCCAGAAAGTCATCGTCTGCAAGCGCACCGGTGGCGGCATCAAGTGGAACCAGCACCGTGACATCTGGTACGAAGACCTGATGAAAGTGGCCGGCACCGTTTGCGCGCCGAAGGAAATGGGTGCCGAGGAAGCGCTGTTCATCCTCTACACCTCCGGCTCCACCGGCAAGCCCAAGGGCGTGCAACACACCACGGCCGGCTACTTGCTGTACGCGGCGCTGACCCATGAGCGGGTGTTCGACTACAAGCCGGGCGAGGTGTACTGGTGCACCGCCGACGTGGGTTGGGTCACTGGCCACAGCTATATCGTCTACGGCCCGCTGGCCAATGGCGCGACCACGCTGCTGTTCGAAGGCGTACCGAACTACCCGGACATCACCCGGGTGGCCAAGGTCATCGACAAGCACAAGGTCAACATCCTCTACACCGCGCCGACCGCGATCCGCGCGATGATGGCCTCGGGCACCGCCGCCGTCGAAGGTGCTGACGGCAGCAGCCTGCGCCTGTTGGGTTCGGTGGGTGAGCCAATCAACCCGGAAGCCTGGGGCTGGTACTACAAGAATGTCGGCAAGGAACGCTGCCCTATCGTCGACACCTGGTGGCAGACCGAAACCGGTGGCGTGCTGATCAGCCCACTGCCAGGCGCCACGGCATTGAAGCCAGGTTCGGCCACGCGTCCGTTCTTCGGTGTGGTGCCGGCGTTGGTGGACAACCTGGGCAACCTGATCGAAGGCGCCGCCGAAGGCAACCTGGTGATCCTCGATTCGTGGCCAGGCCAGGCGCGTACGCTGTACGGCGACCATGACCGTTTTGTCGACACCTACTTCAAGACGTTCAGCGGCATGTACTTCACCGGCGACGGCGCTCGTCGCGACGAGGATGGCTACTACTGGATCACCGGTCGGGTGGATGACGTGCTCAACGTGTCCGGTCACCGCATGGGCACGGCCGAGATCGAGAGCGCCATGGTCGCCCACCCGAAAGTCGCCGAAGCGGCGGTGGTCGGTGTGCCGCACGACATCAAGGGGCAGGGCATCTATGTCTATGTCACCCTCAATGCCGGCGAAGAAACCAGCGAGGCCCTGCGCCTGGAACTGAAGAACTGGGTGCGCAAGGAGATCGGTCCGATTGCTTCGCCGGATGTGATCCAGTGGGCGCCGGGGCTGCCGAAAACCCGCTCCGGCAAGATCATGCGCCGCATCCTGCGCAAGATCGCCACGGCGGAGTACGACGGGTTGGGTGATATCTCCACCCTGGCCGACCCGGGTGTGGTGGCGCACCTGATCGAGACGCACAAGACGATGAACGTTGCCTGAGGGTAACCCGTAAAACCGAAAAGCCCCGCCCGGCAGTGCCGAGCGGGGCTTTTTTATGAGGCTTTTGTGGGAGCAAGGCTTGCCCGCGATGAAGGCGATGCGGTCTTGCAGAAATCGAGGCGTCTGTTTCGCGAGCAAGCTTTGCTCCCACAAAGCCTTGTTTCTAAACCTCTGCGCCGGGATAAGTCCTCTGCCAAAGTGTTTTGTGTTCGGCTGGCATGGTCTGCGAATAAATATCGGCGTTTAAAGTAGGAAGTGTCTGAACGTTACCGATGTTTCGAAATGTGTAACCAAAGGCGCCACAACGGGGCGATGTGAAACGCGAGGCCCCGTTATAGGGCGGTTCCAGGCGTCTGCCCAAATAAGCCGACACGCTGTGCTTGCCGGATTAGAAGGGTTTGCGAATAATGGGCCCGCTATTTGCAGCATAGATCGGTTTCCCTTCTTTTGCTCGTGCATGAATTTGCGGGGCTGTCAATGCGCTCGAACAGCTTTCTCGGTGCTTCTGTAATTTGTTGTCGCATTGAAGAAATATCGGCTTCGGGCCTGTCGTTAGAATGCCGATCACTCGCTCGTCGTGGCTCGTGTTGAATAAAACGTGAGCTTCCTAGGACGCAGCACCAAAGTTCGTTTCACCCATTCGCATATTGGGCTGTTGCTCACTCTGCCGTTTTTGCCCTTTACCGATGGAGTCCCAAGATGAAGAAACTTGTGCTGCTTGGCGCCCTGGCACTGTCCGTGCTGTCCCTGCCGACCTTCGCTGATGAGAAGCCCCTGAAGATTGGTATCGAAGCGGCTTACCCTCCGTTCGCCTCGAAAGCCCCGGATGGCAGCATCGTCGGTTTCGACTACGACATCGGCAATGCGCTGTGCGAAGAGATGAAGGTCAAGTGCGTGTGGGTCGAGCAAGAGTTCGACGGCCTGATCCCGGCGCTCAAGGTCCGCAAGATCGACGCGATCCTGTCGTCCATGTCGATCACCGAAGATCGCAAGAAATCGGTTGATTTCACCAACAAGTACTACAACACCCCGGCCCGTCTGGTGATGAAGGCCGGTACCCAGGTCAGCGACAACCTGGCCGAGCTCAAGGGCAAGAACATCGGCGTGCAACGTGGTTCGATCCACGAGCGTTTCGCCCGTGAAGTGTTGGCTCCGCTGGGTGCCGAGATCAAGCCATACGGTTCGCAGAACGAGATTTACCTGGACGTGTCCGCTGGTCGTCTCGACGGCACCGTGGCAGACGCTACGCTGTTGGATGACGGCTTCCTCAAGACCGATGCTGGCAAGGGCTTCGCATTTGTAGGTCCAGCCTTTACCGACGAAAAATACTTCGGCGACGGTATCGGTATCGCGGTTCGCAAGGGCGATGCCCTGAAAGACAAGATCAATGGCGCGATCACTGCCATTCGCGCGAACGGCAAGTACAAGCAAATCCAGGACAAATACTTCGCTTTCGACATCTACGGCAAGTAACAACGTCCCGCCACTCGTGCGAAATGGCGCAAGCAACAGGATCTCTGCGGTTTGCGCCATTTTTTCATCCCACTTTCGAGGACCTGAATCATGTTGAAAGGCTACGGGGCTGTCATCCTCGATGGCGCATGGTTGACGCTTGAGCTCGCCTTGTCGTCCATGGCCCTGGCCATCGTCCTGGGGTTGATCGGCGTTGCGTTGCGCCTCTCTCCGGTGCGCTGGCTGGCGTGGCTGGGCGACTTGTATTCCACGGTCATTCGCGGCATTCCCGACCTGGTGCTGATCCTGCTGATTTTCTACGGCGGCCAGGACCTGCTCAACCGCGTGGCACCGATGCTCGGCTATGACGACTACATCGACCTGAACCCGCTGGCGGCCGGTATCGGCACCCTGGGCTTCATCTTCGGTGCCTACCTGTCGGAAACCTTCCGCGGCGCGTTCATGGCGATCCCCAAGGGGCAGGCCGAGGCCGGCATGGCGTACGGCATGAACGGGTTCCAGGTGTTTTTCCGGGTGCTGGTGCCGCAGATGATTCGCCTGGCGATTCCGGGCTTCACCAACAACTGGCTGGTGCTGACCAAGGCTACCGCGCTGATTTCGGTGGTGGGCCTGCAAGACATGATGTTCAAGGCCAAGCAGGCGGCAGATGCCACGCGCGAGCCTTTCACCTTCTTCCTCGCAGTGGCGGCGATGTACCTGGTGATCACCAGTGTCTCGTTGCTGGCGTTGCGTCACCTTGAGAAGCGCTACTCGGTAGGCGTAAGGGCGGCTGATCTATGATCTTCGACTACAACGTCATCTATGAAGCCTTGCCGCTGTACTTCAGTGGCTTGTTGACCACCCTGAAGCTGTTGGCCCTGTCGCTGTTCTTCGGCCTGCTGGCGGCGTTGCCCCTGGGGCTGATGCGGGTGTCCAAGCAGCCGGCGGTCAACATGACGGCCTGGCTCTACACCTACGTGATCCGCGGCACGCCGATGCTGGTCCAGCTGTTCCTGATCTACTACGGGCTGGCGCAGTTCGCGATCGTTCGTGAAAGCTTCCTCTGGCCGTGGCTGTCCAGTGCGACCTTCTGTGCGTGCCTGGCGTTCGCTATCAACACCAGCGCCTACACCGCCGAAATCATCGCCGGCAGCCTGCGGGCCACGCCCAACGGTGAGATCGAAGCGGCCAAGGCCATGGGCATGTCGCGCTACAAGCTGTATCGCCGGATCCTGCTGCCATCGGCCTTGCGTCGGGCGCTGCCGCAATACAGCAACGAAGTGATCATGATGTTGCAGACCACCAGCCTGGCATCCATCGTGACCCTGATCGACATCACCGGTGCCGCGCGCACGGTGAACGCGCAGTACTACTTGCCGTTCGAGGCCTACATCACGGCCGGCGTTTTCTACCTGTGCCTGACCTTCATCCTGGTGCGCCTGTTCAAACTGGCCGAGCGCCGCTGGCTGGGTTACCTGGCCCCGCGCAAGCACTGATAACGCATCGATCCGATCGACTGCTCAACGACTGACGTTTTGTGAGAACCGACCGCATGTACAAGCTTGAAGTCCAAGACCTGCATAAACGCTATGGCAGTCACGAAGTGCTCAAGGGCGTGTCCCTGAAAGCCGCCGCTGGCGATGTGATCAGCATCATCGGCTCCAGTGGCTCCGGCAAGAGTACTTTCCTGCGTTGCATCAACCTGCTTGAGCAACCCCATGCCGGCAAGATCCTGCTCAACAATGAAGAGTTGAAGCTGGTCGCCGGCAAGGACGGCGCGTTGAAGGCCGCGGACCCCAAGCAACTGCAGCGCATGCGTTCGCGACTGTCGATGGTGTTCCAGCATTTCAACCTGTGGTCCCACATGACTGCGCTGGAAAATATCATGGAAGCGCCGGTGCATGTACTGGGCGTGGCCAAGGCTGAAGCGCGGGAAAAGGCCGAGCACTACCTGAACAAGGTTGGCGTGGCCCATCGCAAGGACGCCTACCCGGGCCATATGTCCGGCGGCGAGCAGCAGCGTGTGGCGATTGCCCGTGCGCTGGCGATGGAGCCGGAGGTGATGCTGTTCGACGAGCCGACCTCGGCTCTGGACCCGGAACTGGTAGGTGACGTGCTCAAGGTGATGCAGGCCCTGGCCCTGGAAGGCCGGACCATGGTGGTGGTGACCCATGAAATGGGCTTTGCCCGTGAAGTGTCGAACCAACTGGTGTTCTTGCACAAAGGCATCGTCGAAGAAAGCGGCAACCCGCGCGAAGTGCTGGTCAATCCGCAATCTGAGCGCCTGCAACAATTTCTTTCGGGCAGCCTCAAGTAATCGCTCCCGTGACGCACCTGATTTGGGTCATGCTGCGCACCGCGCGCCAGATGGTCTAATTTGGTTGCAGCCGCTTTTGGCTTTAACACTGTTTTCGCTTCGGATTGCCCGCCATGACTGCCCATCGAATAGGTTTCCTGATTTGGCCCAGCACTAAAGCCTTGACGCTGGCGCTGGCCGAGGAGGCCTTGCGTGTTGCTCAGCGGGTGCATCCGGATGTGGTCTACGAACTGTCGTTCTTGCAGGCCGAGCCGCCGGCCGACGGTGCCTGGCAGCTGCCGGGCGAGCCCTGGGCCGGCAAGCTCGAGGGCTTCCAGAAGCTGTTCCTGCTGGCCGATGAGCCACCGACTGCATTGGCCTCGCCACTGAGCAGCGCCCTCAAGCAACTGGTGCGTGCCGGTTGTGTGATTGGCGGTTTGTCTGCCGGTGTCTATCCCCTGGCTCAACTGGGTTTGCTCGACGGTTACCGTGCCGCCGTGCACTGGCGCTGGCAGGACGATTTCTCCGAGCGCTTCCCCAAGGTCATCGCCACCAGCCATCTGTTTGACTGGGACCGCGATCGCCTGAGCGCTTGCGGCGGCATGTCGGTGCTCGACCTGTTGCTGGCGGTGCTGGCTCGCGATCACGGCGCGGAACTGGCCGGCGCGGTGTCGGAAGAATTGGTGGTCGAGCGCATTCGCGAGGGCGGCGAGCGTCAGCGCATCCCGTTGCAGAACCGCCTTGGCTCCAGCCATCCAAAGCTCACCCAGGCGGTGCTGCTGATGGAGGCCAACATCGAAGAGCCGCTGACCACCGACGAAATCGCCCAGCATGTCTGTGTATCCCGTCGGCAGCTGGAGCGAATCTTCAAGCAATACCTCAATCGCGTGCCTAGCCAGTATTACCTGGAGCTGCGCCTGAACAAGGCGCGGCAGATGCTGATGCAGACCAGCAAATCCATCATCCAGATCGGCCTGTCCTGCGGCTTCTCCTCAGGGCCGCACTTCTCCAGCGCCTACCGCAACTTCTTCGGCGCCACACCGCGGGAAGACCGCAACCAGCGACGCAGCAGCAGCCCGTTCGAATTGTCCTCGGTGCCGTCCGAGCGCGGCTAAGTGGCACAACACGCTTCTGTGGGAGCAAGGCTTGCCCGCGATGCAGGCGATGCGGTCCTTGGTGAACCGAGGCGCCTGTATCGCGAGCAAGCTTTGCTCCCACAGATAAGTCCCCTCGCCACAAGTGTTTTGCATGGCCGAGGGAAATGTGGAAGCCAGCCCCTCAAATACACCGGCAACGTTTAAACTGCGCCTTTGCGACGCTATTTGTCGCATTGCCGTAAACCCGCGAAAAACGTGGGTTGGCGCTATAAGAAGTTGTCGCTTGGCGGCAAGGCCGGGCTGAAAACTGTCCTTACAATCCTTACCAAGCCCGCCAGTTCCAGGCGGGTGTTCCTCATCAGGAGACTCCGATGTCCGTTGAGCAAGCCGCGGTACAACGCGCCGATTTCGACCAGGTTATGGTTCCCAACTATGCACCTGCTGCCTTCATACCTGTGCGTGGCGCCGGTTCCCGCGTATGGGACCAATCCGGTCGTGAGTTGATCGACTTTGCTGGCGGTATCGCAGTCAACGTACTGGGCCATGCCCACCCGGCACTGGTCGGTGCACTGACCGAACAGGCCAACAAGCTGTGGCACGTGTCCAACGTCTTCACCAACGAGCCGGCCCTGCGCCTGGCCCATAAGTTGGTCAACGCGACTTTTGCCGAGCGCGCGTTCTTCTGCAACTCCGGCGCCGAAGCCAACGAGGCCGCCTTCAAGCTGGCCCGTCGCGTCGCGTTCGATCGTTTCGGCAGCGAAAAATACGAAATCATCGCCGCGCTCAATAGCTTCCACGGCCGCACCCTGTTCACCGTCAACGTCGGCGGGCAGTCGAAGTACTCCGACGGTTTCGGGCCTAAAATTACTGGCATCACCCACGTTCCTTACAACGACCTGGCTGCTTTGAAAGCCGCCATTTCGGACAAGACCTGCGCTGTGGTGCTGGAACCGATCCAGGGCGAGGGCGGTGTGCTGCCGGCCGAACTGGCCTACCTGCAAGGCGCCCGCGACCTGTGCAATGCCCACGACGCGCTGTTGGTGTTCGATGAAGTGCAGACCGGCATGGGCCGCAGCGGTCACCTGTTTGCCTATATGCATTACGGCGTGGTCCCGGACATCCTCACCAGCGCCAAGAGCCTGGGCGGTGGTTTCCCGATCGCGGCGATGCTCACCACCGAAGCGCTGGCCAAGCACCTGGTCGTCGGCACCCACGGCACCACCTATGGCGGTAACCCGCTGGCCTGCGCGGTGGCCGAAGCAGTGATCGATGTGGTCAATACCCCTGAAGTGCTCGCGGGTGTCAACGCCAAGCACGACAAGTTCAAGGCACGCCTGGAGCAGATCGGCGAGAAGTACGGCCTGTTCACCCAAGTGCGCGGCCTGGGCTTGCTGATCGGCTGCGTGCTGAACGACGCCTGGAAAGGCAAGGCCAAGGACATCTTCAACGCCGCCGAACAGGAAGGCCTGATGATCCTGCAAGCCGGCCCGGACGTGATTCGCTTTGCTCCGAGCCTGGTGGTGGAAGACGCCGACATCGACGAAGGCCTGGACCGCTTCGAGCGGGCTGCGGCGAAGTTGAGCCAAGCCTGATTTCAGACTTGACCGGCTCCATTGTGGGAGCCGGACTTATGTGGGTGCAGGTTTGTGGGAGCAAAGCTTGCTCGCGATGCGGGTGCCTCAGTTCACCAAGGACCGCGTCGCCTGCATCGCGGGCAAGCCTTGCTCCCACAAGCTTTGCTCCTACAAACCTGGTCCCATATTGAGTCAGTGGGGAGCAGGTCCGGTTTTTATTCTCTGTGTATCGACCTGACGGTCGAACCCTTTATTTCAAGTTAAGGAGTGACACCATGCTGGTGATGCGCCCCGCGCAAATGGCTGATCTGGGCGAGGTACAGCGTCTGGCTGCGGACAGTCCGATCGGTGTCACTTCCTTGCCGGATGACGTGGAACGCCTGAGCGACAAGATCGCCGCAAGCGAAGCCTCGTTCGCCGCCGAAGTCAGTTTCAATGGCGAAGAGAGCTATTTCTTCGTCCTCGAAGACACCGCGACCGGCAAACTGGCGGGCTGTTCGGCCATCGTCGCTTCGGCCGGTTATTCCGAACCGTTCTACAGCTTTCGCAACGAGACCTTTGTTCACGCCTCCCGTGAACTGAAGATCCACAACAAGATCCACGTGCTCTCCCAGTGCCACGACCTGACTGGCAACAGCCTGCTGACCAGTTTCTACGTGGTGCCGGAACTGGTGGGTTCGCCATGGTCGGAACTCAATTCCCGCGGGCGTCTGCTGTTCGTCGCCAGCCACCCGGAACGGTTTGCCGATTCGGTGGTGACCGAGATCGTCGGCTACAGCGATGAGAATGGCGACTCGCCGTTCTGGGACGCCATCGGTCGCAACTTCTTCGACCTCAACTACGCCGCCGCCGAGCGTTTGTGCGGGCTGAAAAGCCGTACTTTCCTCGCCGAGCTGATGCCCCATTACCCGATCTACGTGCCGCTGTTGCCGGACGCCGCCCAGGAAGCCATGGGCCAGGTCCATCCGCGGGCGCAGATCACCTTCGACATCCTGATGCGCGAGGGTTTCGAGACCGATCACTACATCGACATCTTCGACGGTGGCCCGACCCTGCATGCTCGTGTCTCGGGCATCCGCTCGATTGCCCAGAGCCGCGTGGTGCCGGTCAAGATCGGCGAACCGGTCAAGGGTGCCGGCCGCCAATACCTGGTGGCCAATGCCCAATTGCAGGATTACCGCGCCGTGCTGCTCGATCTTGATTACGCGCCGGGCAAACCTGTGACGCTGGACATGGAAGCGGCCGAAGCCTTGGGCGTCGGCGAAGGCGCCAGCGTGCGTCTGGTAGCCGTTTAACGCTTTACCGCTGAGTTTCGCGGGTGGCGTGAGCGACCCGTTTGAGGAGATAGCATGATCGTTCGTCCCGTACGCAGCAGCGATTTACCCGCTCTGATCGCCCTGGCCCGCAGCACGGGCACCGGCCTGACCACCCTGCCGGCCAACGAAGAGCGCCTGGCCCATCGGGTCGGCTGGGCCGAGAAGACCTTTCGCGGCGAAGCCGGGCGCGGTGACGCGGACTACCTGTTCGTGCTCGAAGACGATGACGGTCGCGTGGTGGGCATTTCCGCCATCGCCGGTGCCGTGGGCCTGCGTGAGCCTTGGTACAACTTCCGGGTCGGCCTGACGGTCAGCGCCTCCCAGGAATTGAACATCTATCGGGAAATCCCGACCCTGTTCCTGGCCAACGACCTGACCGGCAATTCCGAGCTGTGCTCGCTGTTTCTGCATGCCGATTTCCGCAGTGGTCTCAACGGCCGGATGTTGGCCAAGGCGCGGCTGTTGTTCATTGCCGAATTCCCACAGTTGTTCGGTAACAAGATCATCGCCGAGATGCGCGGCATGTCCGACGACAACGGTCGTTCGCCGTTCTGGGAAAGCCTGGGCCGGCATTTCTTCAAGATGGAATTCAGCCAGGCCGATTACCTCACCGGCGTCGGTAACAAGGCGTTCATCGCTGAGCTGATGCCCAAGTTTCCGCTGTACACCTGTTTCTTGTCTGAAGATGCCCGGGCCGTGATCGGCCAGGTTCATCCCGACACCGAGCCGGCGCTGTCGATGCTCAAGAGCGAAGGTTTCAGCTACCAGGGTTACGTCGACATCTTCGACGCCGGCCCAGCGGTGGAATGCGAAACCGGCAAGATCCGCGCGATTCGTGACAGCCAGGCGCTGGTGCTGGCCATCGGCACGCCGGGCGATGATGCCACGCCGTTCCTCATCCATAACCGCAAGCGCGAAGACTGCCGCATTACCGCCGCACCGGCGCGCTTTGCCGCCGGCACATTGGTGGTCGATCCGCTGACCGCCAAACGTCTTCAACTCAACGCCGGTGATCAGGTACGTGCCGTCGCGTTGTCTGCTGCCCGGGAGTCGAAATGATGAACTCGCTGTACATCGCAGGAAGCTGGCTGGAAGGCCAGGGCGACCTCTTTGAGTCGTTGAACCCGGTTAGCCAAGAGGTGTTGTGGTCGGGCAACGGCGCCACGGCGGCGCAAGTGGAGTCGGCGGTGCAGGCCGCGCGCCAGGCGTTCCCGGATTGGGCTCGGCGCTCGCTGGATGAACGCATCCAGGTGCTGGAAGCCTTTGCCGCTGCCCTGAAAAATCACGCGGACGAACTGGCCCAGTGCATCGGTGAAGAAACCGGCAAGCCGTTGTGGGAAGCGGCGACCGAAGTGACCAGCATGGTCAACAAAGTGGCCATTTCGGTGCAGAGCTACCGCGAGCGGACCGGCGAGAAGAGCGGCCCCCTGGGCGACGCCACCGCTGTATTGCGCCACAAGCCCCACGGTGTGGTGGCGGTGTTCGGTCCCTACAACTTCCCTGGTCATTTGCCCAACGGCCACATCGTGCCAGCGCTGCTGGCCGGCAACAGCGTGTTGTTCAAGCCGAGCGAGCTGACGCCGAAAGTTGCCGAACTGACGGTCAAGTGCTGGATCGAGGCCGGTCTGCCGGCGGGCGTACTGAACCTGCTGCAAGGGGCGCGGGAAACCGGCATCGCCCTGGCGGCGAACCCAGGCATCGATGGGCTGTTTTTCACCGGCTCCAGCCGCACCGGCAATCTGTTGCACCAACAATTTTCCGGGCGTCCGGACAAGATCCTCGCGCTGGAAATGGGCGGCAACAATCCGCTGGTGGTGGATGAGGTGGCCGACGTCGATGCGGCGGTCTACACCATTATTCAGTCCGCTTTCATTTCCGCCGGGCAGCGCTGCACCTGTGCGCGTCGCCTGCTGGTGCCGGAAGGCGCCTGGGGCGATGCCTTGCTGGCGCGCCTGGTGGCGGTCAGCTCGACCCTTGAAGTCGGTGCCTTCGACCAGCAACCGGCACCGTTCATGGGCTCGGTGATTTCCCTGGCCGCGGCGAAGGCGCTGATGGATGCGCAAAACCATTTGCTGGGCAAAGGCGCCGTACCGCTGTTGAGCATGACCCAACCGCAGGCCCAGGCCGCATTGCTGACGCCGGGTATCCTGGACGTGACGGCCGTGGCCGAGCGTCCTGATGAAGAGCTGTTCGGGCCGTTGCTGCAAGTGATCCGCTACAAAGATTTCGCAGCGGCAATCACCGAGGCCAACAATACGCAATATGGCCTGGCCGCCGGGTTGCTGTCCGATTCCCAGGCGCGTTACCAGCAGTTCTGGCTGCAAAGCCGCGCCGGTATCGTCAACTGGAACAAACAGCTGACCGGTGCCGCCAGCAGCGCGCCGTTCGGCGGTGTCGGCGCCTCGGGCAACCATCGCGCCAGCGCTTATTACGCGGCCGATTATTGCGCTTACCCGGTGGCTTCCCTGGAGACACCAAGCCTTGTGATGCCGGCTGCCCTCACTCCCGGTGTGCGCATGTCTTGAGACCGCCATCGCGGGCAAGCCTTGCTCCCACAGGAGTTATGCCAAATCTGTGAGAGCAAGCCTTGCTCCCACAGGAGCTATGCAAAACCTGTGGGAGCAAGGCTTGCCCGCGATAGCCGTGACTCGGTTGTTATTGATGCCTATAAAAAACAGATTCTCGTGGAGCCTCGCTGATGAAATCCTATGAAGTCAACTTTGACGGTCTAGTGGGGCCGACCCATAACTACGGCGGGCTCTCGTACGGCAACGTCGCGTCCCAGAGCAACAGCCAGCAGTCCTCCAACCCCAAGGAAGCGGCGTTGCAGGGCCTGGCGAAAATGAAAGCGCTGATGGACATGGGTTTCCAGCAGGGTGTGCTGGCGCCGCAGGAGCGCCCGGACGTGGCGGCCCTGCGCCGGCTGGGCTTTGCCGGCAGCGATGCCCAAGTCATCCAGCAGGCCGCGAAAGAAGCAATGCCGCTGCTGGTTGCCAGTTGCTCGGCCTCCAGCATGTGGGTGGCCAACGCCGCCACGGTCAGCCCGAGCGCCGACACCGC
Source organism: Pseudomonas sp. A25(2017) (assembly GCF_002001065.1). Lineage (NCBI taxonomy): Bacteria > Pseudomonadati > Pseudomonadota > Gammaproteobacteria > Pseudomonadales > Pseudomonadaceae > Pseudomonas > Pseudomonas sp. A25(2017). Next base: position 173,548 of record NZ_MUOA01000121.1, read on the forward strand.
CGATGGCCGCGTGCATTTCACCGCCGCCAACCTGAACTGCAAATATCACCGCAGCATCGAGCATCCGACCACCAGTCGCGTGCTGGGGGCGATGTTCGCCAACCAGCACCACTTCGCCCACCACGCCGCGTTGCCGGCGGTGGCTCAGTTCGGTGACGAAGGCGCGGCCAACCACACCCGTTTCTGCCGCGCCTACGGCGAGGCCGGTGTCGAGTTCTTCGTGTTCGGCCGCAGTGCTTTTGACACCCGCTATCCCGCGCCGCAGAAATACCCGGCGCGCCAGACCCTGGAAGCTTCCCAGGCTGTTGCCCGCCTGCACGGGCTGAGGGAGGAGGGCGTGGTGTACGCCCAACAGAACCCATCGGTGATCGACCAGGGTGTGTTCCACAACGACGTGATCGCGGTGGGCAATGGCGAAGTGCTGTTCTATCACGAGGACGCGTTTCTCGAGACCGACAAGATGCTGGCTGAATTGAGCAGCAAACTCGCCAAGGTCGGTGGGAAATTTCAATCGGTGTGCGTACCGCGTTCGGCGGTCACCGTCGATGACGCGGTACGTTCCTACCTGTTCAATAGCCAGTTGCTGTCGCGTCCCGACGGTTCAATGCTCTTGATCGTGCCGGAAGAGTGCCGTAGCAACGAACGTGTCTGGCACTACCTGCAAGGCCTGACGGGCACTGGCGGGGTGATTCGCGAAGTGAAGGTCTTCGACCTCAAGCAAAGCATGCAGAACGGTGGCGGCCCGGCTTGCCTGAGGTTGCGCGTGGCCCTCAATGAAACCGAGCTGGCGGCTGTCAACCCAGGGGTTATCATGACCGCGCCGTTGTACGATTCGCTGACCCAATGGGTCGAGCGGCACTACCGCGACCGCATGACCGAAAACGATCTGGCAGACCCGCAGTTGCTGCTCGAATGCCGTGCGGCACTGGATGAACTGACACAAATCCTTAAACTTGGCTCGGTTTATCCTTTCCAGATCAATTGAAAGCGCGCGCTACCTGACTACAGTCAAAGCAGGGCGCGTTGCCTTATCCCCAGACGAGAATGTAAAGACATGAGCGATACCCTGCAGCTGATCCTTGAAGACACCGACGGCACCCAACTGGAAACTTCCTGCACCCGCGTCGCGGTGATGTGGCAAGGCAAGGAGTTGTGGATCCAGCAGGATGGCCGCGGTCAGTTGCTGATCGGCGTCGATGTCGAGGAAGGGGACGAGGAATACGCCAACCTGTTGTTGCGTCCATTGGCGACCAACCTGGTCAGCCTGCAACTGGAAATGGAACCGGCGGACGTCGGCGACGATGACCATGTCCATGGCCCGGATTGCGGCCACGACCATTAAGGAAACCGCGCTATGCTCGCCCTCGGCAAACTGCTTGAACTGACCCTCGCCGGCCGTGAACCGGCGGAGAAGACTCAACTGACTGTCGAAGGCGTACGGATGCGCTGGTTGAGCGAGGGCGCGCTGGAGGTCAAGCCGCCCGAAGCCCGGGATAACGGCCTGGACCTGCTGCTGTCGGCCGGTATCCACGGTAACGAAACCGCGCCGATCGAGTTGCTCGACCGCTTGCTGCATGACATCGCCCGTGGCCATTTGAAGCCGCGGGCACGCATTCTGTTCCTGTTCGGCAATCCCGAGGCCATCCGGCGCGGTGAGCGTTTCGTCGAACAGGACGTCAACCGCCTGTTCAATGGCCGCCATGAGCTGAGCGGCGGTCCTGAGGCGCTACGGGCCTGCGAGCTGGAGCGCTTGGCCGCCAGTTTCTTCAGCCGGCCAGAACGCAGTCGCTTGCATTACGACCTGCACACCGCCATCCGCGGCTCGAAGATCGAGCAGTTCGCCCTCTACCCGTGGAAAGAAGGTCGCCAGCATTCACGCCGTGAACTGGCACGCCTGCGTGCCGGGGGTATGGAGGCGGTGTTGCTGCAGAACAAGCCGTCCATTGTGTTCAGCGCCTACACCTACGACCAGCTCGGTGCCGAGTCCTTCACCCTGGAACTGGGCAAGGCCCGGCCATTCGGGCAGAACGACGGCGTCAACGTCAGCTTGTTGGAAACCCGCCTGCAACAGATCATCGAGGGCAACGAGCCGGAGCTGGATGAAGGGCTCGATGGCCTGCAGCTGTTCAGCGTCGCCCGGGAAATCATCAAGCACAGCGACAGCTTCCGCCTGAACCTGCCGGCGGACATCGAGAATTTCTCGGAATTGGGGAAAGGCTACGTGCTGGCCGAAGACATCGCCCAGACCCGCTGGGTGATCGAAGAGGAGGGCGCCCGGATCATCTTTCCGAACCCCAAGGTCAAGAATGGCTTGCGGGCTGGCATCCTGATCGTGCCGGCGACCGATGAAAACCTGATCTAAACCGAATCTTAGACTCAATACATGCCCCCCGTGGGAGCGAGCCTGCTCGCGATAGCGGTATATCGGCCGACATTAATGGCGACTGATACTCCGTCATCGCGAGCAGGCTCGCTCCCACAGGGGAAACTGTGTCCAGGCTTAGACCGCCACCGCCCGCTGCTCACTACGGCGCAACGCCCGGGTCTTGTGCAATGTATCGGCACAGGTTTTCGCTGCTTCCTGGCCCTTGTGCACGAAATGTTCGAAGAAGAACTTCTGATGTTCTTCCCCTGCATGGAAGTGATGCGGCGTGAGCACCACCGAGAATACCGGCACTTCGGTTTCCAGCTGGACCTGCATCAGGCCGCTGATCACCGATTGGGCGACGAACTCGTGACGGTAGATGCCACCGTCCACCACCAGGCCGGCGGCGACGATGCCAGCGTAGCGGCCTGACTTGGCCAGCAGCTTGGCGTGCAGCGGAATCTCGAAGGCACCACCGACTTCGAAGAAGTCGATATCACTTTCCTGATAACCCTGGGTGATCATTTCGGCGACGAAGCCTTTACGGCTCTGGTCGACGATTTCCTTGTGCCAGCAGGCCTGGATGAACGCGACGCGCTCGCCCGGATGACTTTTGCTTTTGCTGTCGATTGCAGTGGGTTGCATGTTCTGGCTCCTGTTTGTGTGAAAAACAGGGCGTCATGAATCGAAGGGGATTCGAGGGTACGCCGCGCACGGACAGTCGCAGTCGGCCCTTGGGTGCCAATCCCGTTCTCTCTTCATCCGGACTATGACCGTCGGCCCCGGAATCACACCGGGTCTGCTGACCTTGTCGCTACACCCCAAAAAGCGGTGCACCACCAAGCGCTCGCGGGCTATGCACGTTGCGTGCAATTACCGCCGGTGGGGAATTACACCCCGCCCTGAGAACGTTTTGCCGCCACGCTGTGTGACGGCGGACAATTTTTAACACATAACCCACTGTGGGAGCGAGCCGTGGGAGCAAAGCTTGCTCGCGATGGCGGTGGGTCAGTCAACATCAATACTGCCTGACCTGACGCCATCGCGAGCAAGCTTTGCTCCCACAGCACACAAGGGGGTTGTTGCCCTTTCCGTCGATCGGGCTTGATTATTCCTCGCCATGCCCGCAGTAATTGCCCTTCGAAAGGGAATTCCCCCTCCAGCACCCGAGGCCAGATTCATGAGCGTTATCGATCTTCGCAGCGACACGGTCACCCAACCTACCGCCGGCATGCTCGATGCCATGGCCAGCGCGCCGACCGGCGATGACGTGTATGGGGAAGACCCGACCGTCAATCGCCTCGAGGCTGAACTGGCCGCGCGCCTGGGGTTTGCCGCAGCGCTGTTCGTGCCCACGGGGACCATGAGCAACCTGTTGGGGTTGATGGCCCACTGCGAGCGCGGTGACGAATACATCGTCGGCCAGCAAGCCCACACCTATAAATACGAAGGCGGCGGGGCGGCCGTGCTCGGTTCGATCCAGCCCCAGCCCCTTGAGGTGCAGGCGGACGGTTCCCTGGATCTGGCGCACGTCGCGGCGGCGATCAAGCCCGATGACTTCCACTTTGCCCGCACTCGCCTGCTGGCCCTGGAAAACACCATGCAGGGCAAGGTGCTGCCATTGGAATACCTGGCCCGGGCCCGGCGTTTCACCCAGGAACATGGCCTGGCCCTGCATTTGGACGGGGCGCGGTTGTACAACGCGGCGGTCAAGCTGAATGTCGATGCCCGACAGATCACGCAATATTTCGATTCGGTGTCGGTGTGCCTGTCCAAGGGCCTCGGCGCGCCGGTGGGCTCGGTCCTGTGCGGCAGCGTCGAGCAGATCGGCAAGGCCCGCCGGCTGCGCAAGATGGTCGGCGGCGGCATGCGCCAGGCCGGGATTCTCGCGGCGGCGGGGCTGTATGCCCTGGAACATCAGGTCCAGCGCCTGGCCGATGACCACGCCAATGCCCAGCGGCTCGCCGAGGGCTTGCGCGCGGCGGGTTACGAGGTCGAGCCGGTGCAGACCAACATGGTCTACGTGCAAATGGGCGAGCGGGCCGAGGCGATCAAGGCATTTGCCGATGAACGGGGCGTCAAGCTCAGCGCGGCGCCACGTCTGCGAATGGTGACGCACATGGACGTGAGCGCGGCGCAAATCGACCAGGTGATCGCCGCTTTCGTCGATTTTTCCCGCCACTGACCCGTCAACCGGGCCAATTGACAGTTTCTATCGCATAAACACGCTGTACCCCACGCGCAGGGCCGATATAATGCGGCCCTTTGCCGTTGCTTCGTCTGTTGACGTTTTGCACAGGCCTTTGGCCGCAGCCTCCGTGGAAGAACCTAATGAAAAGCGCAGAAATCCGTGAAGCCTTCCTTCGCTTCTTCGAAGAGCAAGGCCACACCCGAGTAGCCTCCAGCTCTTTGATTCCGGGCAACGACCCGACCCTGCTGTTCACCAACGCGGGGATGAACCAGTTCAAGGACTGCTTCCTGGGCCAGGAAAAACGTGCCTACACCCGTGCGGTGAGCAGCCAGAAGTGCGTGCGTGCCGGCGGCAAGCACAACGACCTGGAAAACGTCGGTTATACCGCACGTCACCACACGTTCTTCGAAATGCTGGGCAACTTCAGCTTCGGTGACTATTTCAAGCGCGACGCCATCACCTTCGCCTGGACCTTCCTGACCTCCGACAAGTGGCTGAACCTGCCCAAGGAGAAGCTCTGGGTAACGGTCTACGCCACTGACGACGAAGCCTATGACATCTGGACCAAAGAGGTCGGTGTCCCGGCTGAGCGCATGGTGCGCATTGGCGACAACAAAGGCGCGCCTTACGCCTCCGATAACTTCTGGACCATGGGCGACACCGGCCCGTGCGGCCCGTGCACCGAGATTTTCTACGATCACGGCGCCGACATCTGGGGCGGCCCACCCGGCTCGCCGGAAGAAGACGGCGACCGCTACATCGAGATCTGGAACAACGTGTTCATGCAGTTCAACCGCACCGCCGATGGCGTGTTGCATCCGCTGCCAGCGCCGTCGGTCGACACCGGCATGGGCCTGGAGCGGATCAGTGCGGTGCTGCAGCACGTTCACTCCAACTACGAAATCGACCTGTTCCAGAGCCTGCTGAGCGCGTCGGCCCAGGCCATCGGTTGCACCAACGACAACCAGGCGTCGCTCAAAGTGGTGGCCGACCACATCCGTTCCTGCGGTTTCCTGATCGCCGACGGTGTGCTGCCTTCCAACGAAGGCCGCGGTTATGTGCTGCGCCGGATCATCCGTCGCGCCTGCCGTCACGGCAACAAGCTGGGCGCCAAGGGCAGCTTCTTCTATCAGATCGTCGCGGCATTGGCGGCCGAGATGGGCGAAGCCTTCCCGGAGCTCAAGTCCCAGCAGGCGCACATCGAGCGCGTGCTCAAGGCTGAAGAAGAACAATTCGCCAAGACCCTGGAGCAAGGCCTGAAGATCCTCGAGCAGGACCTGGCCGAGCTCAAGGGCAACGTGGTTCCGGGCGATGTGGTGTTCAAGCTGTACGACACCTACGGTTTCCCGATGGACCTGACCGGCGACATCGCCCGCGAACGCAACCTGACCCTCGACGAGGAAGGTTTCGAGCGTGAGATGGACGCCCAGCGAGTGCGTGCGCGTTCCGCCAGTTCCTTCGGCATGGACTACAACAGCCTGGTCAAGGTTGATGTGGCCACCGAGTTCACCGGTTATGCGGGCACCACCGGCTCGGCCAAGATCGTTGCCATCTATAAGGACGGGCAATCGGTCGACATCCTGAGCGAAGGCCAGGAAGGCGTGATCGTGCTGGACAAGACTCCGTTCTACGCCGAATCCGGCGGCCAGATCGGCGACAGCGGTTACCTGCAGGCGGGCAGTTCGCGTTTCGACGTGCGCGACACCACCAAGACCGGCGGCGCCTTCCTGCACCACGGCGTGCTGGCGTCGGGCAGCCTGATGATCGCCGCTCCGGTGGCTGCTCATGTCGACGCCGAGGTTCGGCATGCCACGTCGCTGAACCACTCCGCCACGCACTTGCTGCACGCTGCGTTGCGCCAGGTGCTGGGCGAGCATGTCCAGCAGAAGGGTTCGTTGGTGGACAGTCAGCGCCTGCGCTTCGACTTCAGCCATTTCGAAGCCATCAAGCCTGAGCAGCTCAAGGCGTTGGAAGAAATCGTCAACGCCGAGATTCGCAAGAACTCCCCGGTGGAAACCGAAGAAACCGACATCGAGACCGCCAAGCGCAAGGGCGCGATGGCGTTGTTCGGCGAGAAGTACGGCGACAGCGTGCGCGTGCTGAGCATGGGCGACTTCTCCGTTGAACTGTGCGGTGGTATCCACGCCAACCGCACCGGCGACATCGGCCTGATGAAAATCATCAGCGAAGGTGGCGTGGCATCCGGCGTGCGTCGGATCGAAGCGGTCACCGGCGCGGCCGCCCTGGCGTACCTCAACGCGGCCGAAGAACAACTCAAGGAAGCGGCAACCCTGATCAAGGGCAGCCGTGACAACCTGATCGACAAGCTGTCGGCTGTGCTGGAGCGCAACCGCCTGCTGGAAAAGCAACTCGAGCAGTTGCAGGCCAAGGCCGCCAGCGCCGCGGGCGACGATCTGTCGGCCCAGGCCGTGGACGTCAAGGGCGTGAACGTGCTGGCCGTGCGTCTGGACGGCCAGGATGGCAAGGCGCTGCTGGCGCTGGTCGATCAACTGAAAAACAAACTCGGCCGCGCAGTGATCCTGCTCGGCAGTGTCCATGAGGAAAAGGTCGTTCTCGTCGCAGGCGTGACCAAAGACCTGACTGGCCAACTCAAAGCCGGTGATTTGATGAAGCAAGCCGCTGCGGCAGTGGGCGGCAAGGGCGGTGGTCGTCCGGACATGGCGCAAGGCGGTGGTACCGACGTCGGCGCACTGGACGCGGCACTGGCCCAGACCGTTGCATTTGTAGAGCAGGGTATTTAAGGCAGCGCCGCAGGGCTCGTGGTCTAGTGACGAGCCCTGCCGCTGTTTGAGTGATTTATTGGGCGCCCTTCATGGGCAGAGGCGGCTTTGAAATGGCTTTGATCGTACAGAAATTTGGAGGCACCTCGGTCGGCACTGTCGAGAGAATCGAACAAGTCGCCGACAAGGTTAAGAAATTCCGCGAGGCGGGCGATGACCTGGTGGTTGTGCTGTCGGCAATGAGCGGCGAGACCAACCGTCTGATCGATCTGGCCAAGCAAATCAGCGGCGACCAGCAACCGGTTCCCCGTGAGCTGGACGTGATCGTTTCCACTGGCGAGCAGGTGACCATCGCCTTGCTGGCCATGGCGCTGATCAAGCGTGGTGTGCCGGCGGTGTCCTACACCGGCAACCAGGTGCGTATCCTGACGGACAGCGCGCACAATAAAGCGCGTATTCTGCAGATCGACGACCAGAAGATTCGCGGCGACCTGAAGGCTGGCCGTGTCGTGGTCGTCGCCGGTTTCCAGGGCGTGGACGAGCAGGGCAACATCACCACCCTCGGCCGTGGCGGTTCCGACACCACGGGCGTAGCGCTGGCGGCGGCCCTCAAGGCTGACGAATGCCAGATCTACACCGATGTGGACGGTGTCTACACCACTGACCCACGCGTGGTGCCTGTGGCCCAGCGCCTGGACAAGATCACGTTCGAAGAGATGCTGGAAATGGCCAGTCTCGGTTCGAAGGTGTTGCAGATCCGTGCGGTCGAATTCGCCGGCAAGTACAACGTTCCGCTGCGCGTTCTGCACAGCTTCAAAGAGGGTCCGGGCACCCTCATTACTATTGATGAAGAGGAATCCATGGAACAGCCGATCATTTCCGGCATCGCTTTCAACCGCGATGAAGCCAAGCTGACCATCCGTGGCGTGCCAGACACCCCCGGCGTGGCGTTCAAGATTCTCGGCCCGATCAGTGCCGCGAACATCGAAGTCGACATGATCGTGCAGAACGTCTCGCACGATAACACCACTGACTTCACCTTCACCGTGCACCGTAACGACTACCAGTCGGCCGAAGCGATACTGAAAAAAACCGCTGGCGAGATCGGTGCCCGGGAAGTGGTGGGCGATACCAAGATCGCCAAGGTCTCGATCGTCGGTGTCGGCATGCGCTCCCACGCAGGCGTGGCCAGCCGCATGTTCGAATCCCTGGCCAAGGAAAGCATCAACATCCAGATGATCTCTACCTCGGAAATCAAGGTTTCCGTGGTCATCGAAGAGAAGTACCTGGAACTGGCCGTGCGCGCCCTGCACACGGCTTTCGAACTCGACGCTGCTGCCCAACCGGGCGAGTAAAGCGTTGTCTGGAGGGCGCGGCTGGACCGCGCCCTTTGTTTTTCTGAATGGCGCGTCCCAAAACTGTTCTTTTGCCCGCGCTGGTCAATACTAGGCCTGTAGGCTTCGACCGTTTCGGTTGTAGGTCCAATGCCTTTTTTTTGCAGACTGTTGTCCCTTAAGTGAATTGCGTGAGGAGAAAGGTATGCTGATTCTGACCCGTCGGTGTGCAGAAAGCCTGATTATTGGCGATGGCGAAATCACCGTGACCGTGCTCGGCGTCAAAGGAAACCAAGTGCGTATCGGCGTCAACGCCCCGAAAGAGGTTGCTGTACACCGCGAGGAAATTTACCTGCGTATCAAGAAAGAGAAGGACGACGAACCAAGCCATTAATTTTTATCGATTTTTATGTTTGCAAACGGGGATGAAGGTGGTTAATATACGCCCCGTGTTGCGGAGAGCTGGCCGAGTGGCCGAAGGCGCTCCCCTGCTAAGGGAGTACACCTCAAAAGGGTGTCGGGGGTTCGAATCCCCCGTTCTCCGCCATTATTTTTTAGTGCGTCAAAACCTGGCTCGATCAGTAAGTGCTTGAAATTACTGAAAAAAGCGCTTTACAAAAGGAATTGACGACCTATAATGCGCGGCAACAAATGCACTCGTAGCTCAGCTGGATAGAGTACTCGGCTACGAACCGAGCGGTCACAGGTTCGAATCCTGTCGAGTGCACCATTTAAGAGTTGTTTGCAGCAATGCAAATAACTTGGCTTCAACCAGTTGTGATCTGGTATAAAACCACAACCTGCACTCGTAGCTCAGCTGGATAGAGTACTCGGCTACGAACCGAGCGGTCACAGGTTCGAATCCTGTCGAGTGCACCAAACACCAAGAAGCCCGCGTTTTACGCGGGCTTTTTGCTGTCTACGATTTGCCTTTTACGCATCCCCTCTCATCGAACACGACCTCTGCGCTGCGGCCTTTCTTCGCCTTGTAGCTATACCGCGTGCTCGAATTCCGAACTTTGATCGAGTCTGGCTTGCCCAGGGCGCTTTCTACGTCCTGCTGGCTCATGCCTGCGATGATGCGTCGGTCCAGGATGGCGTCGCGGCGTTGCCTGGCGTCGATGAGGTTCCCGCAGCGGTCCTGGAACTGACCAACCACGGTCGGTTCCTTGCGTGTGGTTTTGTTGCTGGATGTTTGCCAGCGCTCCGCTTCGGGCAGCATCGCCTCGCTCGTCGGTTCGGTCGAACCTGGGCGGTACGGATGGATCTGCTGTAGCGACAGGGTTTCTCCCGGGCCGCAGCTCAGGGTGGTGAATGTAACGTGTCCTGCATTACTTTCGCAGCGATGCACGGTCTGCCCGGCAGCCCATAAAGGCAGGCAGGGCAAGCAGGCGAGCAGGAACAGGCAGTGGTTGAGGTGCATCCGGTCGTCCTCCTTGACGGTGCAGAAGAGAAGGGTAGTCGCCGCATTTCTGCCGCGGCGTGTGTTTTCTTTTCTGGATAAGTCGTCGTAAAGGAACAGGTTCAGCCTGGGTTCAGGTTTGTCTCGCAAGCGCTTGTTCTTGCCATGATTTTTTAGCGTTTTAAAGCGTCAAGCGGTGTATGATTGCGCCCGTCAGCCCCGCCGGGGCTTTGGAATATCTCCATGGACTTACCCAGTAGTTACTCAATATTTAGTTTTGCCAATCATGAATTGACTGATTGATCCTTCCGGCGTGCTCCACTGCTGGGAGTGGAGTTCGCCTATGACCCAAGTAGAAGTAAAAAAAACGCAGGAAAGCCTTCAGGATCGCCTCGCTCAAGTTATTGAGCTGCTGCATCGCCAGCGGGTCGTCGAAGACCTGACGCATCGCCAGGAAGGTCCGCATCATGACCGGGTCGAGAACCTGGTCCACCGGCAGAATCTCGTCGAGCTGCAACGCAAGCTCGATGATCTGCACTCCGCCGACGTCGCCTACATTCTTGAAGCCCTGCCACTGGAAGAACGTCTGACGGTCTGGCAGTTGGTCAAGGCTGATCGCGACGGTGACATCCTGCTCGAAGTGTCGGACTCGGTTCGCGAAACCCTGATCGCCGACATGGATGATCATGAGTTGCTGGCGGCGGCCAAGGAAATGGACGCCGACGAACTCGCCGACCTTGCGCCCGAACTGCCGCGGGACGTTGTCCACGAACTGATGGAAGCCCTCGACGGCCAGCAGCGTGAGCGTGTGCGTTCGGCGTTGTCCTACGACGAGGAGCAGGTCGGTGCGCTGATGGACTTCGAGATGGTGACGATCCGCGAGGACGTCAGCCTTGAAGTGGTCTTGCGCTACCTGCGTCGCCTCAAGGAACTGCCGGGGCATACCGACAAGCTTTTCGTGGTCGACTACGACGGCGTGCTCAAGGGCGTGCTGCCCATCAAGCGCCTGCTCGTCAACGACCCGGAAAAACAGGTGGCCGAGGTCATGGCCAGCGATCCGGTGAGCTTTCACCCGGACGAAGATGCCTATGATGCGGCCCAGGCGTTCGAACGTTATGACTTGATTTCGGCGCCGGTGGTCGACAAGAACGGCAAACTGATCGGCCGTCTGACCATCGATGAAATGGTCGACTTGATTCGTGAGGAAAGCGAAAGCGAAGTCCTCAACATGGCCGGTCTGCGCGAAGAAGAAGACATCTTCGCCTCGGTCTGGAAATCCCTGCGTAACCGCTGGGCCTGGTTGGCGATCAACCTGATCACGGCGTTTGTCGCTTCCCGGGTCATCGGCCTGTTCGAAGGCTCCATCGAAAAACTGGTGGCGCTTGCGGCGCTGATGCCCATCGTCGCCGGCATCGGTGGCAACTCCGGCAACCAGACCATCACCATGATCGTCCGTGCCATGGCGCTGGACCAGGTCAGCACCGGCAACACATCGCGATTGATGCGCAAGGAACTGGCTGTGTCCCTGATCAACGGCGTGATTTGGGGTGGTGTAATTGGCGTGGTGGCTTATCTGCTCTATGGCAGCTGGTCGTTGGGGGTGGTCATGACCGCCGCGATGACGCTCAATCTGTTGTTGGCGGCATTGATGGGGGTCCTGATCCCCATGACCCTGGCCCGCATGGGCCGTGACCCTGCCATGGGCGCCAGTGTGATGATCACGGCCGTGACTGACAGTGGTGGGTTCTTCATTTTCCTGGGGTTGGCGACGATTTTCCTGCTCTGAGTCGCTCATCGAGAAACCCGCCTGTTTGGCGTAATATTGTCCACATAGAAAAACGGCGCTTCTTTCAGAAATGGGAAGCGCCGTTTTTTTTCGGGGCTTCTTTTGATTTGCGGGGCGTCAAGAACTCAAGGCAAGAGCAGCAGGCAGGTCCAGCCTCTATGGAGTTGCACCACCGCTTTCGCGAGCAAGCCCGCTCCCACAGGAGAAACGCGATCACCCTAAGCCAGGTCGGCTATAAGGCCGCCTCGGGGCGGACGTTGATCTCGGCGCCCCGTTAACCACGCTGGCTGAACGTAGGCATTGCGCAGTGGGCACCTCGGCATGGATGCCGAGGTAGTCGCGCTGGGCCATGGATGGCCCTTCGCGGCGGGCCCACGGAGCAATGCCGGAGTGAGGGCATGCCGAGCCTAAGCGAGGCACCGAGTGGTGGGGCATGAGCGTTTTGCTTACTTTTGCGCTTTTCAAAAGTGAGCCGCCGTCAGGGCGGAACCCTAAGCAGCCGTTACCGCAGCAACGGATATACACACCAACCCTGCC